>DATNFM010000092.1:0-31894 GCA_035606435.1 Streptosporangiaceae bacterium
CGTCAATCAGCCGTTCCGGGCGGTGACTCACGTCGCCTCGGGAGCACTGTACGGACTGGACACAGGCTCGATCCCGGCCGATAGCCTCGTCGAGCCTCTGCGTCCGAACACGTTCGTCCAGATGGCTCCCGGCGGCAAGCAGTTGCCTAACGGCGAGCCGGCTCCTGGCGGAGACGCCCTGGTCGTCGCGCACGAAGCAGCCACGGCGGGAGCGAAGGTCGTCGTGCGCATGCCCGACTGGTACCCGACGTTCCCGTACCAGTGGGTCAGCTGGAGCAACTGGCTCAGCGCTGTCGACACCCAGGTCAAGGCCGTCCTCGCCGCTGGCGACAGCAATATCAGCGCCTTCGAGCTGTGGAACGAGCCCGACGGCACCTGGAACACCAGCGCGGCAGGTCCCTTTGATGCTGGCTGGGCCCGTACCTTCAAAGAGGTTCGGTCCCTTGATCCGAGCGCCCCGATCCAAGGCCCCAGCATCTCCCACTTCAGTTCCAGCTTCATGACTACGTTCCTGGCCGACGCCAAGGCCAGTGGCACCGTGCCGAACATCATCAGCTGGCACGAACTCGGCGGGGCCGCAAGCATCGCCGCCGACGTCTCCTCTTATCGCTCCATCGAGAAGAGCCTCGGAATCGGCCCGCTGCCCATCGCCATCGAGGAGTACGGCGAGCCCAGCGAGGTCGGGATCCCCGGACCGCTGGCCGGGTACATCGCCAAGTTCGAGCGGGCCGGGGTGAACAACGCAGAACTCGCGTTCTGGAATCACTACGGGACCCTGGGCGACACCCTTACCGACACCGGGGGAGCGCCGAACGCGGCTTACTGGCTCTACCGCTGGTACGGCTCGATGACGGGGAACATGGTCACCACCGTCCCGCCGGCGCAGACCGGACTTGACGGTGCCGCCTCGGTCAACCCCGCGGGCAACCAGGTCAGCGTCATCTTCGGCGGCGGCAGTGGCTCAACTGCCGTCACCGTCAACGGGCTCAGCTCGCTGACCGCTTTCGGCAGCACCGCCCATGTGGTCCTCGAGCAGGCTGTCTCCGCCGGCCGCACCACCGCAGCCGTCGGGCCGGCCATCATCTCCAGCACCAACGTCGCCATTGCGAACGGATCGATCACCGTCCCGATAAGCGCGATGAACGCCGCCAACGGCTATCACCTGCTCATTACCCCCGGCACCAGCCCACCGCTTTCCGGGTCGTTCATCATCAAGAACAGCCACAGCGGACTCGTCCTGGGCACCCAGGGAAACGGCACCGCTCAGGGGACGCTGGCCGTCCAGGCCACCGCGAGCGGCGGCTCTACCCAGACCTGGACCCTGGTCTCAGAAGGCTCAAACTTCTACGAGATCCAGAACAGCGCCAGCGGGATGGTGCTCGGCATCACCAACGAAGGCGTAACCGCGGGCGGCGACGCGCTCATCTGGGGTAACAACGGCACGTCTGACCACCTCTGGCAGGTCATCGCCCAGGGCGGCGGCCAGTACAAGATCGAGAACTACAACAGCGGGCTGCTGCTCGGGGTGCTGAACGAGAGCACGACCTCGGGCGCCCAGATCCTGCAATGGACCGACAACGGCACTCCCGATCACCTCTGGACCCTGACAGCAAGCTAGAACACGCCACAGGGCGGGTCCGACTCAGATGAGCCGGACCCGCCCTGGGCGTTATTTCGTGCGACTAGCTACTAGCTCAGCCGATCCGCCAGAGGCCTCGGCCGTGCGTTGCTACGAGCAGGTAACCCTCATCCGGGGACACCTTGAGGTCGACGGCGGGTGCTGGCGGCAGGTCGGATCCGAGCCTGTGCCAGTGACCGTCTGCGAAAGCCGACGTGATGAAGACGCCGAGGTCGGTTCCGACAACCAGGTGACGATGCCAGATCACGGAGCTGTTGACCGGAATATCCGGCAGGTCGCCGCTGATGTCCTTCCAGGTCGCGCCGCCATTCAGGGACAGGAACACGTGGCCCACGCCGCCGCCCGCGATCCACTTCCGTGAGAAGGCGCCGTAGGTGACGATGACGTGCGCGGCGTTGTTCGGGTCAATGGTGAATGAAGTGGGAATGCGGTTGGGCAGCACCGGCGAGCTGACAGTGTGCCAGGTCCCGCCGAAGTTGGTGTCGATGCCCGAGGTGAACGGAGCCGACCCAGCCGGGTTGCAGCCGTTGCCGCACCAGCCCGCGTAGGTGACGTTTCCGCTGTCGGCGATGGCGTTGATCGAGTTGCCGACGCCGGTGTCGTGCACCTGGACCCAGTCGCACGCCGTCGGGGAGCAGTTGGTGCCCCAGCCCTTGTCCTGGTTGTCCCATACGAACTCGCCGCCGGCCACCCAGTGGTTGATGTCATGAATGTCGGCGGAGTACGGGGCGATGAAACGGGTGTTCGGGTCGCAGGGGTTGGAGGTGAAGATCGGGTTGCCGCAGGACGGCGACATCGTGTTGTACACCTCGGTGTGGCCGTCGGAAATACCGCCGTTGGTCGTGGACGCCATCGACAGGTCGACGTACTCGTTGACAGCCCGATTGCCGTTGGCCGGGTCGACGATGACGTCGCCGCCGTCGCCGCCGAACGGAGAGACCATGCGCTGAGCGTTTGGCCGCAGCAACGAGACGCCGTTGTCCTGCAAGCCGCCCCAGATGTAGTCGCCATGACCCTTCGGAGCAGCGCCGAGGCCTGCGTAGTAGTACTCAAGGGTGTGCAGGGTGGCGTTCAGGTCGTGCCACTTCACCACTCCGACGTCCTTGAGCGGGTGCGAGTAGACCCCGCCGTCGTCACCGGTGTAGAGCGTTCCGCCGCTGATCGCTAGCGCGTGCTGGTCGGCGTGCACCGTGTTGGGGCAGGTGTTCTTGGCCGGATCGACGCTCCAGCATGGGTAGGGGAAGTTCCAGTAGGGGCCGGTCGTGGTCCACGTTGAGCCGGCGTTGTCGGTCTCGAAGACCTCCTCGAGGTCGAGGAAGACATGCGAGTCGTTCTTCGGGTCGACGATGATCGCCTGGTTGTACCACGCCTGCGTTCCCGGGCTGCCTCCGGACAGCGCGAACGCCGAGTTAGACGCGGCCAGCTTCTTGCTGTTCGCGATCAGCGTCCACGGCCCGGCCAAGTTGCCGCTCGCCGACTCGTAGACGCCCTTTAGCGCAACCGTGGCCGAAGACTCGACGACCGCGTACAGGACATGGCCGTCCGAGGAGTAGGCGAAGGTGGTGCGGCCGAGGTCGGTGGCACCAGCCAGGTCGCCGGTCGGGGTGACCAGGCTGAAGTGGTGACCGCCGTCGGTTGACTCGTAGAAGCCATTGAAGGCAGTGTCGGTGGGCAAGGTACCGCCACGCCAGCCGAGCGGTGCGATGACGACCTTGCCGCCGGTGCCAGGCTGCACCTTGACGTCGGTGACGAACGAGGTGCGGTAAGGCGAGTTATCCGGGTTGGGATCTGGCTTGAGCACGGTCGTCCACGGCGAGTGCAGATTCGACGCGGACCTCCTGAGCAGGCCCTGGCTGGTGGCCGCGTACACGTGGCCGGCTCCGTCGAAGGTCAGCTGGTACACCAGGTCGTTGGGCAGCGCGCCACCGACGAGGTGCCAGGTACGTCCTTCGTTGCTGGACCGGAAGATACCGTCGCCGGAGTAGGCGTCCTGGTTGGTGTTCGGCTCGCCGGTGCCCGCCCAGATCGAGTGGTCGGCGGGATTGAACGCCAGGGCGCCGATTGAAAGGTTGGGCTGCTGGTCGAATACCGGGGTCCAGTGCCTGCCGCCATCGAACGAGCGCCAGACTCCGCCAGCCGCGCCGCCCGCGAATACCGTCTGGCCCTCCACGGCCAGGGCGGTCATCCGGCCAGACACGAGCCCGGCGCCTCCGCTGGAGTTAGACCAGATCGGGTCGCGGTAGTTGAGCGCGTCGGAGTTGTAAGGCTGGTCGGTTACCTCGCGCCACCGGCCGCCGAACCGCGAGAGTTTCCGCGCCTGCGCAGCCGCGGCGGTGAAGGCGCTGGCGCTGACCGTCAGAGCCGGAGCGGTTCTGACCGCAGCGAATTGCGCCGAGGAGTCCATGATCTCTTCGGACTCGCCGTCGTCCGCCCCCTTGTCGGCGGGCTGGTTTGAGCGCACGACATTGTGCACTCCGCGGACCCCGGGCAGCAGCCCTTTGGGTCCTGGGTAACGGTGCGCAGACGCCGCCGACACGGGCGCGGAGCCGAGCATCGTCAGCACCGCGATTACCGTACCGGCCGCGATGACCTGCGGACCCACCCATCGATGACGGTTCATGAATACACCAATCTTCTCGACTATGCCGGGGACCTTCAGCCCAGCCTGCGTGCCTCCCTACCGAGCATGCGCAGCCCAGACTCTACTGATAACGGCCTGATCAGGCCATATTTGCGGGCGTTCAATTTCGGGAAACTCAACGAAGACCGCGCAGTCGATCTGGTTGATTCACCATGATCGATTAGCGATTGAAATGTGGCTGTCGTTACAGGGCCCGCCTCCCGAGGACTCCGGCTAGCGGCAGCGCAGGACCAGGGTGCGCTGGACCATGATGCTGTTGCCGTCCTCGCCTACGACCCAGGGACTGATGGTCGGGGTGGCCTGGACGCCGAAAAGGGCGCTGTTAGCCGACTTGGTGCTGGGGCTCTTCATCATTGACCACTTGCGGCCGTTCCAGTGCATCTCGATGGCCGTGCCCTCGAAGACCGAGAAGAAGTTGTGGGCGGCGCCGACCGCCCACGCACTGGTCCGCGACACCACGGTCACCGACTGCAGGGCGTTGATGAGCCTATTCGGCTGCAGGTTCGGGGTCGATATCCGCTTCCAGGAACGGCCGTTCCAGTGCAGGGCGAGTGAATGGCCTTTGGCGTCGTCGCCCACGGCCCACGCGTTCGACGACGAGCTGGCACTCACGTCGAAGAGTTCGCTCCCGGCCGGGCTCGCGGCTGCCGTCCGCCAGGCGTGGCCGTTCCACCGCAGGATCTGGCTGGTAGGCAGGTTGGTTTTGGTGAAAAACTCAGTTGTCCAGATAGCGCCAGCGGATCCTACGGCCAGTCCGCTGAGTGAGTCGCTGGACTTGCCTGGGTTAGGGCTGGGCACCTGCTTCCACGCCTTGCCGTTCCAGCGCAGAGCGAGCGACCTGTCGTGGAAGTCAGAGCCGGCGTCCGAGCCGACAGCCCAGATATTGGTCGCTGACACCCGCCGGATGGTGCCGAGATCATTGAAGGAGTTGCCGGGGCTGGGACTGGGCACCTTCTTCCACGAACGGCCATTCCAGTGCAAGATGAGGGTTTTGTCGGTCGCGATGACATCGGACTTGTCTGAGTACCCCCCGGCCGCCCAGATGTCGTTCGCGGACACGGCGGTCACGCTGCTCAGCAGGTCGGAGCCGATTCCGGGATTCGGGCTGTGGACCACTGTCCAGGTGCGGCCGTTCCAGTGCTCGATAAGCGTCCTGAAGACGGCGTTGCCTTCCGAGCTCTTCGATTCGTCGCCCACGGCCCAGATGTTCCTGGCGGACAGGACAACCACGCCTTGGAGGGCATCAAGCCCGGGCGCGGGATCTGCCGAACCTGCGATGGTCCACCCCGGACAACTCGCGGCACTGGCGGCTCGCAGGGCCGACACCGATGCGGAGGCCGGCACCGTTCCTGCGACCGGGACCGCACCCGCGAATGCCCCTGTGACCAGCGCGGCAATAGCGATATGCGCGGTCCGGCGACCGCATCGTGAGTTACCTCGCGCGTACTGGACTGTTGTCATCGCATGGTCTCCGTCCCCGTGTGCCGGCGCGCCATTTCCCGACCAGGGCCTGTCAAGGCCGGGACGCAATGCGTTACCAGAAAAATCCTACTAAAACGGTGCCGAAAATGACAGCCGCAGACCGCTACGGCCTCCACTGGCTCATCGGGTTCGAAGACGATTAACAGTAAGAAAGATTTGCGCGGGTTTCATGACCTACTGTCCCGAGGTCAGTCAGCCAGCCGCTACCGGCAGTCCATGGCTTCACACGCCGTGACAAATGACGCTGTCAGCACGGCGGGACGGCACCGGCGGCAGGCCTCGGCGTAGCTGACCCACTCACACCGGTCGTGCTCGGTGCCATCGACGGTGACCGTCGTCCCCCAGGGAACCTCAAGCCAGAACACCGCCCAGCCGATGTCGGCGGTGACGATCGCCCGAGGTTCGGCCCGCAGGCCGGTCTCCTCGTGCAGTTCGCGAGCGGCGCAGGCGGCGATATCCTCGCCCGGCTTGCGCGATCCAGCCGGGGGAGTCCAGGCCCACTCGCCTGCCCAGTCCGGTCCGTGACGGCCGCGGTGCAGTAATAGGTACTGCCATCCGGCCGGGCTCTGGGCCCCCACGACGATCGTCGCTCCATGCGGCCGGTCGCGGCTCACCGGCTCGCCGTCCCACGTTGTGTACTCCTCCGGCCCGCCGAAATTCGCCATAGCTCATCATCGCATCTGTCGCTTCTGCGGCGTTTTCGTGCATGACCGAACAACCACCATGTGTAACACGCGACTCAGAATTAACGCCGTCTGACGGTACTTGCGGCAAGTCACGGGTAGCCAAATCTTGCACGAGCAGTTAGGGGAGGCCGCGCCGGCGCCTTTCTGGTCGGCCCGCATCCCTTCCTGACCGGCATCGGAGGAGGAGGCATGAGCATGCGCGTGCTAATGGTTCATCCAAGCGGCTTGATGTACTCGGAAATCTTCCTGCGCCTCGAACCGCTTGGCGTGGAGCGTGTGGCGGCTGCCGCCCGAGCCGCCGGGCACCAGGTCCGCCTGGTCGACTTGCAGGTGTTCAGTCACGACGAGCTGAGTGCCGAGATCGGTGAGTTTGAGCCTGATGCGATCGGTTTCGGAGTGAACTACCTGGCGAACGTTCCCGAGGTGCTCGACCTAGCTCGTCGGCTGAAGCGGTTGCGGCCTGATCGGTTCGTGTTCATGGGCGGCCACTCGGTCTCGTTTATCGCCGATCACGTGCTGCGCCAGGCCGACGGAGCCCTCGATGCCGTCGTACGCGGCGATGGCGAGCCGATAATCGGAAGGCTCCTCGATGCCGTCGAGGGTGGCGCCGACGCGGACGACCTGTCGCGGTTGCCTGGTGTCGTCAGCGCCAGCGGCGGCGGCCCGGCTCCGCTGCTGGCCGCCGGCCTGGATGACTACCGTCCGGCCAGGGACCTGACCAGGCGGCGGCGCAAGTACTTCATCGGGGAGCTTGATCCGTGTGCCTCGATTGAGTTCACCAGAGGCTGCCCCTGGGACTGCTCGTTCTGCTCGGCCTGGACCTTCTACGGCCGCTCCTACCGGAAGGCTTCTCCTGAGGTGGCCGCCGCCGAGCTTGCCAGCATCACCGAGCGAGGCGTCTTCATCGTCGACGACGTGGCCTTCATCCGCCCAGAGCACGGAGACGGGATTGCCGCTGAGATTGAGCGCCGGGGCGTCGACAAGGATTACTACCTGGAGACCCGCGCGGACGTCCTGCTCCGCAACCGGGAAGTCTTCGAGCGGTGGCGCCGACTCGGACTGAGGTACATGTTCCTCGGGATCGAGGCCCTGGACGGCGCTGGCCTGGACGCCTATCGCAAGCGCGTCAGCGTCGACGAGAACATGCACGCAGTCGAACTGGCCAGGGCGATGGGGATCGCCGTGGCGATCAATCTCATCGTCGATCCGGCCTGGGAAACTGCCCAGTTCGCCGCGGTGCGCGCGTTTGCCGAGAGCGTGCCCGAGATCGTGCACCTGTCTGTCATGACGCCCTACCCCGGCACAGAGATCTGGCACACCCAGGCTCGCGACCTGGTGACTCGCGACTACCGCCTGTTCGACATCCAGCATGCGGTGCTGCCGACTACGCTGCCGCTGCCGGTCTTCTACCGTGAGCTGGTCAAGACCCAGGCCGTCATCAACCGCAAGCACCTGGGTCTGGCTGGCCTTACCCAGGTCGCCGGGATCGCCGGCCGGCTGGCCTTGCACGGCCAGACCAACTTCCTGCGCATGCTGTGGCGGTTCAACCGGGTCTACAACGGCAGCCGCCAGTACGCCGATCATCAGCGTGAGGTGCGGTATGAGCTGCCAATGCCGAGCCTGACCGGTGCTCAGCCGGGCCGCACCGACCTCTATGTCCACTCCCGCCCTCCCCGGCACGCCGCGAGTTGACCACCTGAGCGCGCCAATCCCGCGCCCGCGCCATCGACTTTTACCGGGTTAGGGACTTCTTTTCCCGGGTTAGGCGCTCTTTTCCCTGGTTAGGGCAAGCGAAATACGTCTAAACAAGACATATTTTTGCCCTAACCCGGTAAAAGTCGTCCCAACCAGGGAAAAGTGATCCCTAACCCGGTAAAAGTGGGGAGCTATCTTGGCTGGCCGCCTTGGCCGGGGAAGCCGAATCCGTCCTGGGGCGGCTGGTTGTAGTTCGGAGGTTGGCCGTTGGCGGGTGGCTGGCCGTATGCCTGCTGGGGCTGGCCGTAAGCCTGGGGCTGGCCGTAAGCCTGGGGCTGGCCGAAAGCCTGGGGCTGGCCGAAAGCCTGGGGCTGGCCGTAAGCCGGTTGCTGCCCGAAGGCTTGCTGCTGGCCGAACGCCGGGGGCTGGCCGAACGCCGGGGGCTGGCCGAAAGCCTGGGGCTGGCCGTAGGCGTTTGGCTGGCCGTAGGCGTTTGGCTGGCCGAATCCCCCTCGGCCAGGGACGCCGCCGACCTGCTGCCGGTTGCGATCACGGAAGAACTGCACAATCACCAGGATCGGGAGGATGAACACGTAGTAGAAGAGCACATAGTGCCCACCACGGAAGAACAGCAGGAGATAGACGCCGTAGATCAGGAAACCGGCGCCCAGCAAGCCAGTCCAAACCCGGCGCGACACGGACCGGTTGTTCCGGATGCCCGAGATGACGAGCATCGCGATGCCGCTGGCAATCAGAAACAGCACATAGATCACGAACAATGGGGGCATGTCAGTACCTTTCTGTACGGCAGAAAGGGTAGCGCTGTATCCTCCGCCATGCAGTGCCCGAACGAGGAACCGGCCCGCTGAGAAGGCGCGTGAACAACTCCCGTGGTTCACCGACGAGAACGGCGGCAGTGAGCCGCCGTGGCGGCCCGCTACGGCCGAGTGCGGCGGGCGGTCATCTGGTTCAGCAGGGCGACGCTGAAGTTGGCAGGTTCCACGTCGGCCAGGGACAGGAACGTCTCCGTCCGCTGGACGCCATTGATCTTGAAGATCTGGGTCAGCAGCAGTTCACGCAGATGAGCGTGATCGCGCACGCGAAGCCGGACCAGCAGATCCATGCTGCCGGTGACCGCGCTCATGTCCTGCGCTTCTGGCAGGGCGCTGATGGCCTTGATGATCTCGCTCAGGTCCATGCCTGGCCCGGCCGTGACCGCGAGGTACACCACGACCGGATAGCCGAGTGCGGCCCAGTCGATGTCGACCCGATAGCCCCGGATGACGCCGCTGCGCTCCAGTCGGGCCAGTCGGTCGGCGACCGCCGGAGCCGACATCTCGATGGTGCGGGCGAGCGAGCGCTGCGACTGACGGGCATCCTCCGCGAGCGCGCGCAGCAGTGCCAGGTCGGACTCGTCGACTTCTGCCGTCGGCGCCGGTGGACCGGAGACGTCGGCGAGTCCGGCGAGCGGAGCCGAGACTGATTCCATATGCCAGGTCGCCTGTCCTGCTGCCTAGAGATACGAACGAAGATGCGGTATAGTGCATTTACTAATGTAAGTCAAAGTGCTGGTGAATTCTTACATTTGTAAGACCCGTGGTCAAGCGCCGCGACGGAGGTTCGGCGGCCAAGAGCCGCGGCCGAGAAATCCCAAGGTCAAGAGGTGATCGCGCGATGACGACAGCGGCCGAGCGGAAGAACTGGGACACCAACATCGCCCGGCGAACTCAGACTCTCGGTGGCGGGGAGATCACCGCGATCCTGGCCCTAGCCGGCGCGAGCGACGTGATCACCTTCTCCGGCGGGTTCCCTGACCCGGCGACCTGGCCGACGGAGCTGCTAGCCGAGATCGCCAGCCGCCTGATCACCAGTGATCCCGGGGTCGCGCTGCAGTACACGGCCACCGAGGGGATAGCCAGCGTCCGGGACTACGTGTCCGGACGGCTGGCCTCGCTCGAAGGCCGGGCGCCGGGCGCAGGCGAGCTGATGATCACCAGCGGCGGCATCGATTGCATAGAACTGGTCTCCAAGACCTACCTCGATCCGGGCGACCTCGTCGCCGTGGAGGCGCCGACCTACCTCGGTGCCCTCATGGCGTTCCGCGGCTATGAGGCTGACGTGCGCGGCGTGCCCGTCGACGCCGAGGGGCTGTGCGTCGATGTGCTGGCCGATCGACTCGCCTCTGGCTGGCGGCCGAAGATCTTTTACACGATTCCGGAATTTAGCAATCCCAGCGGGCTGACCATGAGCCTTCACCGGCGACAGGAACTGGTCGCGCTGGCCCGCCGCTACGGCTTCCTGATCCTGGAGGACGTTGCCTACCGCGAGCTCAGCTTCGAGCAGGCGCCACCGCCCAGCCTGTGGTCGCTGGCCCCGGATGTGGTCCTGCAGGCCGGGACCTTCTCCAAGATCTTCTCTCCCGGACTGCGGCTGGGCTGGGGAGCCGGACCGGCCGAGGTCATCGCCCGCCTGATCGTCGCGAAGCAGAATTCCGACCAGTGCTCGGGTGCGCTGGGCCAGCGGATGATGGAGGAGTACGGGCGAAGCGGGCAGATGGAACGGCAGATCGTCGCCTCCCGGGCGCTGTACGCGCGCCGGGCCGCGCTGACCGGGCAGGCTCTGGCCCGGCATATGCCCGAGGGCACGACGTGGACGACGCCGGAAGGTGGCTTCTATATCTGGCTAACGGCGCCCGATGGCGTCGACACGGTGGCGTTGTCGCAGGCGGCCCGCGCCCGCAAGGTGGCGTACGTGCCCGGGCGGCCGTTCTACCCTGACGACAGCGGGCAAAGGCAGATGAGAATCTGCTACAGCAGAGTCAAGGACGACCTGATCGACGAGGGCATCCGCCGGATCGGCGAGGTGCTGAAGACCGCACTGGAGAGCAGATGAGCGGAGCCGAAAGTCATTTCACCGTCGAGGCGCTTGGCGAGCCAGAGGGTCCAGGCCGGTACGTGAACCTGGACTCGATGGCGCCCGTCGAGTTCGCGCCGGGTCTTGGGTTCCGGCCGGTGCTCGGGCAGCGCGTGCTGACGAACTTCGTGCACTTCGCGCCCGGTGCGGTAGCGCCCCGGCATGTCCACGAAGAAGAGCAGATCGTGATCGTCGTCGAGGGCGAGCTGGAATTCGACCTGGACGGGGACGTGCGGACGCTGCGCAAGGGCGATGTCGCGGTGGTTCCGCCGTGGGTGCCGCACGGCGCCTGGACCACCGACGGTCACTGCGACGAGATCGACGTGTTCAGCCCGCCGCGCCAGAGCCTGCTCGATCTGGCCCAGGCGCACGTCACGGCTGACGAGACCAAGAGCGACGCCTAGTGGATCTCGGGCTCACGGGCCGTCGCGCGGTCGTCACCGGCGGGTCGAAGGGCCTCGGCAAGGCGATCGCCGCGAGCCTGGCCGCCGAAGGCGCGGCGGTGACGATCTGCTCGCGGAAGTCGGCCGAGGTCGAGTCGGCCGCCGAAGAGATCAGAAAGGCCGGCGGGACCGGACAGGTCACCGCGATGGTGTGCGACGTGACCGTACCCGGCGAGGTGACGGAGTTCATCGAGTCGGCCGTCGCCGAAATGGGCGGCCTCGACATCCTGGTCAACAACGCCGGCGGGGCTCGACCCGGCCAGTTCGGGACGCTGACCGACGATGACTGGCACGCCGACATCGAGGTCAAGCTGTTCTCCCAGATCCGCTGCACCAGAGCCGCGCTGCCGCACTTGCGCCGCAGCGAGGCGGCCCGGGTCATCAACATCAACGCCGTCTACGCGCGCTACCCGGATCCGATCTTCCTGGCCTCCTCGGTCAACCGCGCGTCCTGCCTGAGCTTGTCCAAGGCGCTGTCCATCGACCTCGCCCGCGAGGGAATCCTGGTCAACAGCGTGAACATCGGCCTGGTGCTGACCCCGCAGTGGGAGAACATTCACCGGCTGCGGGCGCCTGACACCCCGCCCCAGGAGTTCTTCGGCGCGATGGCCGCCGCCGAGGTGCCGCTGGGCCGGTTCGGCGAGCCAGACGAGGTGGCGGGCCTGGTCACCTTCCTGGCCAGCGACCGCGCCAGCTACATCACCGGTGCCTCGATCGACATCGCCGGCGGCATGGGCAAGTTCCTGTAGCTAGTCTGGCCAACTGAAGTCGATGGCGTGCGTCTGGTGCCAGCGAAGCGAGGAAGGCACCATCGTCTGTCAAAACGAAGTGCCTTCTGTCCGAAAAGCATTCCGCTCCTCTCCGCCCAGTTCCCAAACCGGCTCCCGCCACCTGCCGGTCAGCCCCTGCTCGCCGGTCGACCCCTTTAGTAACACGGTTCCCAGCCGCACCACCAGTGGCCGATAGGTCGTCATGATGACCCGCTGGTTCCGGGTGAATCTGCATACTCACCGGGTTTTTTCAGGGTGAATATGCAGATTCACCGGGTTGGCTTGGCTGATAGACCGGGTCGCAAATGCAGCGATTGCCACATCAGCAACAGAAACCTCATGCGGTAGAGGGCTGAACCGAATTCGGGGCCGCTTAGCCGTCAGCCACCGGCCGCCCGCCGAGGAGGGCCGAGTAGTCCAGCTCACGGTACGGCTTCGTGCACGGGTTGCCGTCGGCGATCCACATCCGCCTGGCGTTCAGGTCCATCAGGACCGACGTGACCGTCTTGGCCTGGTCCAGCGGTTCGGCCCTGAGTTCGGGATGGCAGCAGATCGAGGCCGGATAGTCGGCGTGATCGGACAGCAGCGACCGGAAGGCGTCAATCGTCCTATCAGGCATGGCGCCGACTCCCGCTAGCAGGCGCTGCAGCCGCACCGGGCTGCTGGGCATCGCCCAGACCGAGACATCCAGGCGGTCGAACCGGTCGGCCACGAAATGGTTCGTGTGCAGCAGCACTCCATTTCCAGGGTCGGGGAAGACGAAGTAGAGGCGGGAGAAATCCCCGGGAGCAGCTTCCACGTTCACGGCCACGCCGCTCTCGTGCGTGATCAGGTAGTTGGCCGATGAGGACCTGAAGCCTTCCTGCAGGGCGGTTAGCGCTTCGGACACGGTCTCGCAGTCCAGGATCGCCCGCAGCATCAGGTGATAAGGCAAGCCGGGCGCCCCGGTGTCGTCCGCGCTCACCAGCGCGTTGGTGACCACGCCGAGCCCGGCCGAGTTCATCCCGGTCTTGGCGAGAAGACCGGCCTCGACGACGGTGACGAAGTCTGGCCCGTCGTCCTGGCGGGCCTCAAGCACCACGACGGTGTCAGATGAGTGCGGCAGCCAGTCCCAGTTCTGCCCGGTCACCGTCGGGCCCGGCCGGCCCGGCGGAGCGGCGACGGCGAAGGCGCTGCACTCGGCAGGCAGCCGGCCGGGCGACCCGCTGCCGCCGGTCGCCTTCCTGGCCTCGGCGGCGAACATGATCTCGGTCCGCACGTTGATCGCGAGCACGTCCAGCAGGTCCAGGCCCGCTCCCTCGGCGATGCCGCGCATCTCCGCCAGGTACTCAGACCGGAAGTCGGCGATCGGCGCTTCGAACCGGGCGGCCTCGCGCCTGACCGTCGCCCAGTCCCAGCCGGCGTAGTGCTCGAAGACCTCGGCGTAGGCGGCGACCGAGCGGAGCACTCGTTCTTTCGCCTGCCCGCCGTACTGCTGGCCGCGCTCCGCGGGCCCGCCGGCCACCTTGATATGCGGGAACTCGCTCATCGGCATCCTGCCTTTCAGAGGACCCCGGACCTCCGCTAGCCGAGCGGCTGGTGGTGCGGGATCAGCTCACGAAGCTGGCGGAACTGCTCGGGCCCGGCGCCACATCGATGGCCAGGTCGAACATCCAGATCTCCTCGGCCGAGTAGTACTTGGTGCTCTCGTCGATGAGCATCCTGGGGCCGTTGGCGTCGAGGTGCGGCGGCACCATATCCAGGTAACCGCCGTCGCTGCCGCCATGCCCGCCCCGGCTGCTCATATGGGCATGATAGCCAGCGCTGTAACACCGTCGGCGGCGCGACGATTGGTGCCGAACCCTGGCGTCCGGCCAGGTAGCGCTTGCGCAGCGCCCGCACCTGCTCGGTGAGGTCGTCATCGGGACCCAGCGCCCGTTCGCAGTCCCGCAGGGCCCGGTCGAACTGCGCGCTTGACCGCTTGAGCTGACCGGCCGCGTGGTAGGCGTGGGCGAGGTTCGCGCGCGCCGTCAGCGTATCCCAGTGACCAGGGCCGAGCAGGGTTTCGCAGTCGGCCAGCGTCGCCTCGCCGAGCTTGAGCGCATCGGGCAGCCGCTTGGCCTTGTGGAACGCGGCGGCCAGATTCCACCGGGCTCTGAGCGTCTCCGCGTCCTCCGGGCCGCGAACCTTCTCCAGGTCGCTGATCTGGCTCTCGTAGAGCGGGATCGCCTCCCGCACCCGGCCGCTCAGGCAGTAGATGGCGGCCAGGTTGGCGCGGGCGGTGATCGTGTCGCTCGGAGCGGCCCAGGAGACGCGCTTCCATTCGGCCAGTGCCCGCTGGAGCGCGGCAATGGCCTCGTCGCTCTGACCGGTCTTGAAGTAGGCGACCGCCAGGTGCTCCCGCGCGGTGACGGTGTCTGCGTGAGTCGACCCGACGGTGTTGTCGGACTGGGTGAGCGCTCCGGCGTACAGGCCGATCGACTCGGCCGGGTAGTCGGCGAGCCGGTACGCCTGCGCCAGCTCGTGCCTGGCCGTGAGCGTCAGCGCGTGCATCAGGCCGAGAACCTTTTCCCTGATCGACAGGCAGCGTCCGAATGCGCCGATGGCCTCCGAATAGCGCTTGAAGTCCTGATAGGCGTGACCGAGTTCGAGCAGGCTCTCCGAGGTCTGCGGGTCGGCCGCGCCGAGCACGAGATCACAGTCGGCCGTGACCCGCTCGCCGAGCAAGATCGCGTCGGGGAGTCTGCGCGCGGCCCTGAGCGTCTGGACCAGGCTGGCCCGGGATGTGATCGTCAGCCGGTGGTTCGGCCCGACGGCCCTGTCCAGGTCCCTGATCAGTTCCTCGCGCCAGGCGATGGCCTCGTCGAGGCGTCCGGCCGCGGCGGCCGCACCGGCCAGTCGTTCCCGCAACTGCAGGGCGAGCGGCGCCCGGGGACCGAGTTGCTCGGCGCAGCGCGCGGTCAGGTCCCGCCAGTAAGCGAACGCCGCCTGCGGCATCGCGGCGTCATCGAGGCTCTGCCCGATGCGCAGCAGCAGCGGGTGGCACTCCTCGTCCCACAGCGCCCGAGGATCGCAGCGCCTGACGCTGGTCGCGCCGTCCCTCAAAGCCTGCTCAAGATCGGCCTTAGCCGTTGCAGACTTCCCCGACGGCCAGGCCTCGCACAGCGCGTCGGCGGCGACCCGGACGACCCGGCGGAGCTCGGCCGCCGTCATCACGTGCTGGACCGAGGCGGCCAAGGCGGCCGAGATCCGCACCGTGCGCACGTTGTCGTTCTGGTCGATGCTCACCAGGCCGAACCGCTCCAGGTTGCCGAACGCGGTCCGCATGCCAGCCTGATCGCTAACCCCCGCAACCGGCCGTCCGGTCGCGTAGGAACAAGCCGCGGAGCTGGTCAGCACCGCACCGGGAATCCCGGCCGGGCCGAGCACGCAGGCCAGCTGCATCGCCGGCCAGGCCAGCTCGGCCGGCGCGAACTGCCTGGCCCGGTCGACGGCCAGCATCCAGAACGGTGCCAGCGGATCGCTCGCCATGCCGTCGGGCCGGTCAGGAAAGTACCGCTGGGTGGCCAGCCGGTACTGGCGGCAGTCCCGGCCGCCGTCGAGCAGGTAGGTGACCGCGAGCGACAGGGCGACCGGCCGGCACTGCGCGGCGATGGACAGGTCAAGCGAACCCACAGACTGGTACGGGTCGTCGTTCAGCCGGGCCGATAGGTAGTCGAGTGCCTCGCGCGGGCTGAACGCCCCGACGCCGATCGTCAGCCGCCCAGGTCCACTGGCGTCAGAGCCCCGTCGGCCATGATCAGCCAGGTCGGTTGTCACCAGGACCTCACCGCTGCCCCCGGTTGGCCACAATCCCTCGGCATCGGAGGCATCGACCAGCCCGTCCAGCACGATAAGCCAGCGCCGGCCCGTCTCGGCCAGCCAGGCCAGGAAGCGTTCGGCCGCCGCCTCCGGCCGGCCCGCCGGCGCCGCGACCGCGACATCGGTCAGCGCCTTGGCGTAGCCCGCGATGATCCGGTCGCGGCTGCACGCGTTCAGCCAGACCAGCAGGTCGAGTTCGGAAGCCTCCCATAGCTGCAGCGCGAACGCCGCCGCCAGCTGAGTCTTGCCGGTACCGCCTCGCAGGCCGGCAGCCGCATCGAGTTCGGCGTCCGGCCGCAGGACGACGGTGTGACCCGGGTGCAGCCCGTCCCATGGCCCCTGCCCAGTTTCCGGCCGCCAGGTGTAACCAGGCGCCAACGACGGCACGACTCCCGACCGAACGGGCCAGGTTCTAGGCTGCGGCTGCATGCAGGCTCCCTTGGTAGGGACGCTCGATAATTGCATGATAAGCGCGACATTGCCGACAGTTACTCATCCAGTGCCTCTAGGTCAAGTAGAGGCTCGTCAGACCTAGCTCGCATCGCGATCACCGTCACCAGGGCGGCGAGCAACGCGGCCGCCCCCGACAGCAGGAAACCGTGCGAATAGGAACGGCTGAGCGCGTCGAAAGCGACCCCTTTCAGCGGGTTGAACGGCACTGACTGCCCACTCGGCAAGGTAATCGTGGCCGGGACCGCGTTGGCCCCCAGCGGCCCGGATGCGACCGCGTGCACCGCTCCTTCCACCTCCGCCCGCTGCGCGAGCGGAGTGTGGGCGGGGGCGGCGTTGAACGTTGCCAGGGCTTTGCGGAGGGTGGCGCTGGCGGCCAGCCTGCTCCGGATCTCGCCCGCGGCCTGGCTGAGGGCGACCGCGCCGATCACCGCCGGACCGAGGGTGAAGCCGAAGTCGCGGAGCATGTTGGTGGTGCCGCTGGCCATTCCGGCCAGATGGGTCGGCGGCGTATTCACCGCGATCGCGGTCAGCGCGGTAAGGGCCAGCGCGAACCCGATTCCGACCAAGACGAACGGCGGGATCACCGGGATCAGGGACATGGTAGTAGTCGGGGTGACTGCCATCCAGATAGCGCCCGCCGCCATCAGCACAAGTCCGCCGGAGAGCGGCCACTTCGGGCTGGTCCGTTCCATCAGCCGGATCGTGACCGGTAGCTGAACGAGCGCAATGCCATTGGAGATCAGGAACGCGACCGCGGTTTTCAGCGGACTGAACCCCTGAATAGCGGACAGCCTGATACTGATCGAGTACGCGATGCCGAGAAAGGCGAACATTCCGAAAATTGTGACAATCGAGGCCGCCGCGAAATTCCGGTTCCTGAAAAAGTCCAGGCGCAGCAGCGGAGCCTGCGATCTGCGCTCTACGAGGATGAATAGCAGCAGGAAAACAGCCGCCACCGCGAATCCCGCGAGTATCTCCGGCGACCCCCATCCGCTGCTCGGTCCCTGGACCACCGCGAAAAGCATCGCGAACAGACTTACCGCGATCGTCGCCTGCCCGGGCCAGTCCAGCGAACGGCCCTCAGGCGATGAGGAGTCCTTGGCGGCGGTGGCCGACACCGCGGCACTGATCAGGGCGAGGGTAAGCACGACCAGGAACGCCCATCGCCACCCGGCCAGCGGATCCGGGCCGAATCGCAGTCTCGCGGCCAGTCCTCCGAGGATCGGCGACGCGCAGTTGCCGACCGACAGCCCGGCCGCCCAGATCGAGATTGAACGGGCCCGCGCCTTGCTGGTGTGCGTGCCCGCCGCGATCATCGCGAGGCTGGTGGGGAAAATGGCGGCCGCGCCAAGTCCGGCCAGCGCCTCGCCGGTCCACAGCACCAGCATCCGCTCGCCGATCGGCAGCGCGGCGCCCGGCGTCAGCATCGCGGTGGCCTCCCCGATCGCGAGCACGATCGCACCGCCGACCAGAAGGCGCTTGCGGCCGAAAAGGTCGCCCAGCACGCCGAAACTCAGCTCGAGCATGCACACGGGAACAAAGAACGCGTCCGAGATCCAGGTGAGCTGAGAAGAGCTGGTGCCCAGATCCTGCTGGAACAATCCGTTGAGTACGGCCGGAATAGCGAGCGCCATCTGGGCAAGGACGACTGCGATGACGGCAGCGATCAGCGTGCCCGGGCGTAGCACGTAGATCCCGGCCGGAATGTAGGCCCGGGAATCACGCGATTTACGCATATTTGGGTCTTTGAGATCCTCCATGGGGTCTCCCGGTATCCATCAATACAAAAGCGTCGGTTGGCCTCCTCGATGCTGGCACGAGCATGTGTTCCATGCGGGACTTTCTGATTCATTTGGAGGAGAAACGCATAGCCCGGGGGTTGTTGCCTAGCGCGAAAAGCTTTTCCGCCGCGCTGTAGTCCGGTAAATCAGCTTTTAGGCAGTCGGGACGCCGGGACTAGCTCTGGGTCCAGGTGACTGACCAGATCGCCGGCACGGCCAGTACGACCGCGGCGCTCGCTGCTCCGTACGCGGCGGCGAACGCCAGCAGCGGAACCGCCCCGACCACCCCCGCGAGCGGTCCGATCAGTACCCAGCCGGCCGAACCGAGCGCATAGGACCCGGTCAGCTCGATGGCGCTGATCCTGGCCAGCATCTGATGCGGCACGCGCTGTTGCTGCAGGGAGGCGGTGAGCGTGCCCCCGATCGTCCCGCCCGCCCCGGCGGCCAGCGCCCCGGCCGCGACCGCGTAGGCGGGGGCATGCAGCGCCAGCAGCAAGCAGGGGATCGGGTAGCCGAACATGCCCAGGGCCGCGATGACGACCGGCCGGCGCGGCCGTCGTCCCACCATCACCAGGCCGGCCAGGACGGCCCCGGCTGCGAAGGCGGCCGAGATCAGCCCCCAGGCGCTTGCTCCTCCCCGCCCTCCCGAGCCCCCAAGGTAGTGCCGGGCCAGGATCGGGCCGAGCAGCAGGTAAGGAGCCCAGGTGAACAGGTTGAACAGCGCGTACTGCAACGTCGTCACCCAGAGCCAGGTCTGCGACCGGAAGACGGTCCAGCTGTCGGCCAGGTCCCGCCAGGGCGATTGAGCCGGCCTGCTGGCCGCCGGGATCCGCAGGACCGCCAGCGCGGCCACGCTGGCGCCGTAACTGGCCGCGTCGATAGCGATCGCTACCGCCGGGCTGGTCACGGCGACCAATAGGCCGGCCAATGCGGGGCCGGCAATTGTCGTTGCGGACCTGGCCACGCCGAGCATGGCATTCGCGTCGGGTAGTTTGTCGGCCGGTACCATATCGGCGCGCAGCCCGCCGAGCGCGGGATTAAAAAATCCTTCGCCCACCGACTCTGTTGCCGTCAGCGAAAGGAACAGCCAGAGCGAAGGCCGGCCCGCGAACAAGGCCGCCGCCAGTGTGGCCTGGACCGCCAGTCGCCCGGCGTCAGTGACCAGCATGAGCGGCCGTCGGCCGATCCGATCGGCCAGCACGCCGCCGCCGATCATGAGCAGGACCTGCGGGAACACCGTCGCGGCGAACACGTAGCCGAGATCGGCGGCCGTGCCGCCGGAGTCCAGCACGGCGAACGTCAGCGCGATCCTCGACATGGCCGTGCCGAGCAGCGACGTTGAGTAACCCGCGTAAAAGATCCGAAAGTTGCGCTCGCCGGCCAGGAGACGAAGCCGTCGGGCCCACCGGCCGCCCTCCCCTGCCGGACTGCCGGCTCCCGGTTGCTCCGCCTGGCGATCTGCGGGCTCGGCCGCCGTCCCCTCCGGCCTGCCCGCTCCCGCAGCGCCGCCCGCCTCCGCCGCGCCCGCCTCCGCGCTGCCCGCCTCCGCCGCGCTCGCCTCCGCGGCGCCGCCCGCACCCGCGCGTGCCGCCGGCCGGGCGGTGGGTTCGGGCGCCGCCCCCTGCGGGTTTCTTTTGGACGCTTGATTTACTGCGGCCGGCGTATTTTCGCTTGAGCTGGATTTACTGCAGTAATTGATTTCCCCGGTATTCGCATCTGTCATGGAGGCAATTAAACGCTCGCCTGCCGCAGAAAGGCAAAAGGCTGTCGCAATATTTTCTACCTGATATTGCTTTTCTTTGTCGCAGTAAATGCGCGGCGCGGAAGCTTTATTATGGACGTATGTCTGGCGCGCCGGTGGAGTACGGGGTTGCGGTTGAGCGCTATCTGGCCGACGCGGCGCTTGGTGCGGCGTCGCGGCGGGTCTACCGGATTTCGCTGATCGGCTGGGCGTGGTCGCTGGTCGGTTTGGAGCAGCCGCTGGGCGTGGAGCGGCGAGGGGCGAGGGCGCCGATCGTGCCGTTGGCGCTGCTCGATGACGAAGGTGTGGACGAGCGACTGGCGGCCGCGGCGGGGGACCGGACGCTGCGAGTCGATGCCCGGACGATCAACCGGGAGGTGTCCGCGCTGCGCAGCGCCGTTGGCTGGTGGCAGGACCAGGGCTGGATCGAGCGCGACCCGACGGCGGGGCTCCGGCTGCTGCCCAGGGCTGAGGTGGCCGCGCCGCTGACCGACCAGCAGGTGACCGAGCTGTTCCGGGCGGACGTGGCGCTACGCGAGCTGGCTCTGTGGCAGTTGCTCCGCGACACGGGGATGCCGGCGCCGCTCGCGCTCGCGCTCGACGCCAGCGACGTGGCGCGTCGGGCGGTGCCTGGCGTCCCGGTCCGCTGGAGCGGACGTACCGTCTCGATGCTGGGCTGGCTGCTGTCGGGGCGCTCGATCGGTCCCGTCTTCCTTACCGACCGTAAGGCGCCCGGCGGCACGGCCAAGGCCGACCTCTGCCCGCTGACCGGCCGGGCGCGCATGTCCTACCGCCGGGCGGCCGAGATTTTCACGTCCGTGACCCGGTCGTTTGACCCGGCCGGACGCGGATGGACGCTGCACCAGCTTCGCCAGGTCACAACCCGGTAGAGCCTGGGCAAACGTGTTGACCTCTGGTCACTCCGCGTGAAAAATGGTCTAAAAATCAGGCCACTAGACCATAAGGGTGTTATGCAATCACGGCGTTGCAAACACACAGGGGAGCCGGGCGCGTGACCGAGTTTCTCGGACCCATCCCGATGCAGACCGCCGGCGAGCGGATCGCCGAGCGGATCGTGACCGCGATCGCTCTCGGCGAGTTCGTGCCGGACCAGCGGTTGCCGACCGAGCGCGATCTGGCCTCGATGCTCGAGGTGAGCCGCACGACGGTTCGCGAGGCGCTGCAGCGGCTGCAAGCCGCCGGCTACGTCACGACCAGGCGGGGCCGGGCCGGCGGTACGTTCGTGCGCACCGGCCGCGGGCCGGATTCCGACGGGATGATCCGGCGCACGCTGCTCCCCGCCTGGACCGAAATCACCGAGATCCTCGACTTCCGGCGTCTGATCGAGCAGACGATCGCCAGGACCGCCGCCCAGCGGTGCGATCAGAAGGACATCGCGCTTATCCGCGCGGCCGTCGAGGAGTACGAGCACGCACCGGACCGGGAAGCCTCGCGGCTGGCCGATCAGGCGCTGCATCAGGCGATCGCCAAGGCAACGCACAACTCCAGGCTGGTGGAACTGTCCGCCAGCATCAGGCGCGAGGTGAGCCTCGGCTTCGACGCTGAGCCCTACACGCCGCAGGTCAGGGACCGGGCCGTCAAGCAGCATCCACGGCTTGCGGACGCGGTGATAGCCCGGGACACCGATCGCGCCGCCGAGCTGGCGGCCGAGCACTTTTCCCTGACCGCGGACATGCTCATCGAACTCCACGCCCGCATTCACATTCGATCCGGAGGTAATTCCGATGCCAGTGGCCACAGTCAATGACATCGATCTGCACTACAAGCTGGACGGCGACGGCGAGGAGACAATCGTCCTGATCAACGGCCTGGCTGACGACCTGGAGTCGTGGTTCGCCCAGCTGGACGACTTCCTGGCGGCCGGGTACCGGGTGCTGCGCATCGACAACCGGGGCATCGGCAAGAGCGCCAAGCCCGCCGGGCCGTATTCGAGCCGGATGCTCGCCGACGACGCCAAGGCGCTCGTCGACCAGCTCGGCATCACCGGCTTCCACCTGATGGGCGTGTCAATGGGCGGCATGATCGTCCAGGAGTACGCGCTCGCCTATCCCGATGACCTGCGGACGGTGACGTTCGGCTGCACGTACGCGGCCCCCGGCCCGTTCTGCTCGCGGATGTTCGCGATGTGGGCCGAGATGGCGCCCGTGGTCGGCGTGCCGTTCGTCATGCGGGACGTCACGCTCTGGGCCTTCACCCAGCCGTTCTTCGAGACCCGGGGTGATGATCTCGCCGAGTTCGAGACCGCGATGCGGTACATGGACCAGCCCGTGCACGCCTACCTGGCCCAGCTCGCGGTGATCCAGAACCACGACACGACCGACCGGCTCGGCCAGATTCGGACGCCGTCGCTGGTGCTGGCCGGCGAGGAAGACATCCTCATCCCGGTCGAGCTGTCGCGCCGGATTCACGAGGCGGTGCCCGGCTCGGACTGGGCCACCACCAAGGGCGGACACGCCTGCCTGTGGGAGCACCCGGCCGAATTCAACCAGACCTACCTGACCTTCATCGAGCAGCACAGCATCGCAAAGCACGGAAGGGATTAGCGATGGCCGTCACTGATTCCGTTACTGGCTCGAGCGAACGGCTCGAGCGCAATCAGCTTGGCCTGTTCGGCATCATCATGCCGGGCCTGGCCCAGATCGCCCCCGCCTTCAACCTGTTCTTCACCACCGGCGTGATGGTCGGCCTGGCCGGGGCGTCGGCACCGCTGATCTTCCTGATTTCCATGGTCGGCATGGTCGCGACCGCCAGCAGCCTGGCCCAGTTCTCCAGCGTGTATCCGAGTGCCGGGTCGTTCATCACCTACATCACCAAGGCGATCGGCACGAAGGTAGGCGTCGCGATCGGCGTGATCACCGTGCTGGGCTACATCATCGCGTTCGGCGGGATCTACATCTTCGTCGGCAGCTACATCGTCCAGAACGTGCTGGGCGACCCGCACATCTGGGGGATCACCCAGATCGTCACGATCGCCTACGGCGTCCTCGTGGTAGCTCCGGTGGTCGTCGGGCTCAAGTTCGGCGTGCGGGTGACGGTCGCGCTCTACGTGTTCGAGGTAGTCCTGCTGCTGGTGCTCAGCCTGACCATCTTGTTCAGGGGCGGCGCCACCGGGCTGTCGGCCACGCCGTTCACCTGGCCCAGCGGCCATTCGGCCGACGTGCTGCTGGCGTTCAGCCTGGCCGTGCTGGCCTTCGGCGGCTTCGAGGCGGCGGCGCCGCTGGCTGAGGAGACCCGCGATCCCCGGCGGAACGTGCCGATCGCCGTCATCGGCGCCGTGCTGGTGAGCGGCGTCATCTACGTGGTCGGCTCGTATGCGCTGGTGTCGGCGTTCGGGGTCGGGCACGCGGGCGTGCTCGCCAGTGACCCCAACCCGTTCCACACCGCGGCCAAGGCGTTCCTGTCGTTCGTGGCCCCGCTGATCACCTGGGTGTTCCTGTCCAGCGTGACGAGTTCCTATGTGGCCGCGAACACTCAGACCTCGCGGGTGATCTTCGCCGGGGCGCGGGGCGGGCTGTGGTTCAAGATGCTGGCCGGGGTCAACCCGCGGTTCAAGACCCCCGCCGTCGCCGCGGTCGCCTTCGTCGCTCCGAGCATCCTGATCGGGGTGGTCTCGACCGCGTTCACCGACCCGGGAACGGCCTCGGGCTTCCTGGGCACCTTCGGGATTCTCGGGCTGATCATCATGTACCTGGTGGCCAACGTCGCCCTGATCGTCGAATGGGTGAAGTTCCGCCGCCGCGGCATCAACAAGAACGTGTGGTTGTGGGTCGTCACCCCGGTGATCGGCGCGATCGTGCTCGCGATCCCGATCTGGGGTGACCTGCGGCCCGGGCAGTCGAGCCCGTACAACGTGCTGCCCTGGCTGACCATCGGGCTTATCGCGGTGGGCATCATCTACGCCCTTGTCCTCGGCGCGGTGCGGCCGCAGGCGCTCGCGGCGGCGCCGGCCCTGCTGGAGGGCGAGGACAGCCTGGCCACAGATCCGGTGGCCTAGTAAGACCCCGCTTCGTGCCCGGTTGGCGGGCCGGGCACGAAGCGGTCCAATTTAGCGGTACTAGTGTCAGCGACCCTCGGCCGAGTCCATCGCGTCCGGGAACGGCGACGGGACGTAGGGCTTGGTTGGCACGACCAGCTTGCGGCGGAACGACATGATCAGCGTGCCGTGCTGGTTCCTGCCTCTGGTCTCGACCTCGACCAGTCCGCGCTCGGGCCGGTCAGGGATTGGCTCCTTGGCGAACACCTCGCTCTCGCCGTAGAGCGTGTCGCCGTGCCTGACCGGCGCGAAGTGCTCGATTTTCTCGAAGCCCTTGTGAGTGATGGCCATGCCCGCGACATCTTGCTCGGACAGGCCGCACAGCAGCGAGAAGATATAGGTGCCGATCACCAGCGGCTCCTTGTACCTGGTCGCGGTTTCCGCGTAGTGCGAGTCCAGGTGCAGCGGATGCCTGACCATGGTCAGCATCGAGAACAGGTGGTGGTCGTATTCGGTAACGGTCTTGCCTGGCCAGTGCTGGTAAACAGCCCCGACCTCGAACTCGTCGAAGGATCTACCGAAGGCCATGGGCCAGACTGTCCCTTCCAGCCGAGGCCGCCACTGCTGCCAGCGCATCGGCACCGTCGTACTGCCAGGTTCCCAGGGCCAGTTCCATCGTGATCCCCGGGCCGAATCCGGCGATGATACCGGTGGCACCCTCTTCGACCGGCCGCTCGGCGACCCGACGCAGAACGTCGAACACGGCCGCCGAGGCGATGTTGCCGTAGCTGGCGAGGGTGTCCCAGCTGTCGGTGAGCTTCTCCTGGGGCACGCCGCCCGGATCGCGCAGCGCGTCGAGCACCCGCGGACCGCCGGTGTGGATGACGTGGAAGTCCAGCTTGCCCAGGTCTTCGCCCTGGTCCCAGATGAACTGGGACAGCTGAGGCATGACTTCCTTCATCGTGCCGGGCACGCCCTTGTTCAGCCGGAAGTGGAAGCCGGTCTCCTTGACCTCAAAGGAGATCCAGTCCGCGGTGCCCGGCATCACGTAGGAGGTCTGGGCCTTCAGCCGCACGCCGGTCCCGCGCCCGTCGCCGCGCACGACCGCAGCAGCGACCGCATCGCCGAACAGGCCGTTGGACAGCAGGCTGCCGACATCCAGATCGGTGGGCTGGTAGCACAGCGAGCAGAACTCGCACGCCACGATCAGCGCGTGGGAGCCCGGCCTCGCCTTGCAGAAGTCAGAGGCGCGGTTCATCGCCGCGGTACCCGCCGCGCAGCCGAGCTGGGCGATCGGCAGCTGGACGGTGTCCGGCCGGAACCCGAGCTCGTTGATCATCCACGCGGTCAGCGACGGCATCATGAAGCCGGTGCACGAGACCAGCACGATCGCGCCGATGTCCTCGTGCTTGAGCCCGGCGTTGGCCAGCGCGTCATCGACGACCGCCGGGACGCGCTTCTTCGCCTCGGCCTCGAATACCAGATTGCGGTGCCCGAAGCCGGTGTGGACCAGCGTCTCCTCGATCGGCCGGATCAGGTGACGCTTGTTTACCCCGGTGTTCTCGATCAGCCGGAGAACCAGCTTGTTCTGGGGATGATCGGCGTGCAACTTTCTCGCGAGCTCGAGCGTTTCAGCTTGTGTGATGACGTGTTCGGGAACGGCTACCGCGGGCTTGCACAGCACCGGCAGCGTGGGGCGCATCTCCGAGTCCCACAGTGCGGCGTCCAGATCGTCAAGTGGCGAGCGGCCAGGCTCGCCACGGCGGTCGGCCGCGCTCGTTCCCGGTCCGTCCTGGGCATCGCCGTGTCGATCCGCTGATGGCATGACGCTCCTTCGATAGATCCGTGTACCCCGTCTCAACCGATGGCAGCGGTTATTCCCGCAGGTCATCGATGATCAATCCTGGTCGTGCGTCGCGACCGTGGCAGCGCGGCGGTTGACGCTACCCGAATTTAGGGTGTCGTCGGCGCGCGGGCGGACAAAGCGCTCCATTCGGAGGATGTTCTAACCTCAGTTTCATTGCATTGCCTAATTATCTAAGTGCTGGAGCTGCACTGACCTGACGGTCGACCGAAATGGGGCATTTCTTAGCTTCGAGGAAGCTTAGAGTTTGCTTCGGGTCTCCTTAGGTTGCACTATTGCCGCATAGTCGTCTCAAACGAATATTTCGGGCGGAAGCCGGGCTGCGGTGCTCACGATTCGACTCGGCTCTGGGCTTCGGCGCCGCATCCCACGTCTGGCCCTCGGCCCCGTGTGACTTCACCTGAGTCACATCGCGCCCACTAGTACCTCCAGCCGCAGGGGTACTGCCAAGATCATCTTGGCGAACCGGTGAATTTGCAGATTCACCTGGTTTTTTCCGGGTGAATATGCAGACTCACCGGGTTTTCGGTAAGGGCGAATGTGCGTACTGCGTGGTACGTATTGCGTCCGCCGGCGGCCGTCTAGGCGAGGGCGGAGCGGACTGCGTTTACGGCTGCCAGGGCGGTGTCGAAGTCGTCCGTTTCCTCCCACAATTCGCGCCACTCTGACTCGGGGCCGGTTACCCGGTTGAGAGCGTCGACGGCAAGGGTGCGGAGTTCTGGGGTCGCGGGCGGCAGGTCGGCGGCGGCGAAGGTAAAGACGCTGTCCTGATCGGTGACCGGGCGGTTGTTGTGAACTGCCGCTATGACGGCGGCCGCCGCGATCGCTTCCTGGCCGGCATCTACTTCAAGGTAGTCATCGGGGTCGGTGACGGCCTCAAAAGCTTCGCGGATCACCACTTCGCGCTGGCCCGGCTCGGCGCCCTGGAGGAGAGCCAGGAAATCTCCCGCACCGTCGTTGTCGAACACGCCCGTTCCCCAGGCTCCCATTGGCTGGTCCAATCTCGAATGGCTCTATCGGCGAGCGCATCGTAGCGGTCGGCCGGCGTCGCGGCCCGCCGGTTAGGACGACGTTTCCGGTGATTTCACGCAGGTGGTCGTTGCAATGGCCGCAGGTGAAGGCACTCTGATTGAAGCTGGTCAACGGGTGAAATGCGAAAAATGGGGCGACCGTTCCCAGGGAGATGGGACATCATAGACGATCATGTTGCTGACCATCACGATGACCGCTCCTGGCGTCGCTGACGGCGCTACCGAGGGGGCGCCGGCGACGGACCTTGGGTTCCTGCTGCACAAAAATCCGTCGCGAGTGCAATCGTTTTCGGTTTCGACCGGGTTGGCGCATGTTTTCTACCCCGAAATCACGGCGAGCCGATGCACGGCTGCCTTGCTGCTCGAGGTTGACCCGGTCGGCCTCGTGCGCGGTAAGCAGGGGTCCGCTGGTGCGGGCTTCAGCCTTGGCCAGTACGTGAATGACCGGCCGTACGCGGCGTCGAGCATGCTCGCAGTCGCGATGGCGCGGGTGTTCAGGACCGCGATGACCGGGCGGTGCGATGCCCGGCCCGAACTGGCGGCCCGGGCGGTACCGCTGGAGATCAACGTTCCCGTGCTGCCTTGCCGCGGCGGCCCCGAGCTGGCGGGGGAACTGTTCGAGCCGCTGGGCTGGACGGCGGAGGCGACGCCGATCGCGCTGGATGAGACGTTCGCGGGATGGGGCGATTCGCGCTATCTGGACCTGCGGCTGGCGGGTGAGCTCAGGCTGGCCGAAGCGCTCAGCCACCTCTACGTGCTGCTGCCGGTGCTGGATGACAGCAAGCACTACTGGGTCAGCCCGGAGGAGGTCGACAAGCTCATCCGGGCCGCTGGCGGGTGGCTGGCCGGGCATCCGCACAAGACGCTGATCACCCGCCGGTACCTGGCGCACCGGTCGGGACTGTACCGGTCGGCCCTGGCCCGGCTGGCCGAGGTCGATGACGCCGAGCCTGAGTCGTTCGACAATGCGATCCCCGTCGCCGAGACCGAAACCGAGACCGCGCCCGAGCCGGTGACTGAGACCGCGGCGCCGGCGTCATTGGCCGCGCAGCGGCGTGAGGCAGTGCTCACGGTGCTACGGGATGCGCGGGCGTGCCGGGTCGCCGACCTCGGCTGCGGCGAGGGCGCGCTCACCGGCGCGCTGCTGGCGGATCCGCTGTTCACCGAGGTGGTGGCGGCGGACGTGTCGTCGCGCGCGCTTGAGGTGGCGCAGCGGCGGCTTCGGCTCGACCGGATGGCGCCGAGGCAGCGGGAGCGGCTGCGGCTGATCCAGTCCTCGCTGACCTACCGAGACGACCGGCTGGCCGGGCTCGACGCGCTCGTGCTGGTCGAGGTCATCGAGCACATCGACCCGCCGCGTCTTGGCGCCGTCGAGCGGACCGTGTTCACCGACGCCGCGCCGGCGATGGTGATCGTGACGACTCCCAACGCCGAGCACAACGTGAGGTACGAGTTCCTCGCGGACGGGGAATTGCGCCATCGCGACCACCGGTTCGAATGGACCAGGGCCGAGTTCGCCGCGTGGGCCGAGCGGGTGGCGGCCGAGCGCGGCTACCAGGTTCGGATCAGCGGAGTCGGGCCAGAAGACGCCGAGGTCGGGCCGCCGTCCCAGCTGGCCACCTTCAGCAAGGTGAGCCGGGACGGCTCCAGGCCGGAGGCCGGCGGGCACGACGCCAGCCTGGATTACGCGCGGGCGGTGGTCGCATGACGAGCGAGAGCACCAGGACGGTCGATGTGCCCGCGCTGAGCCTGGTCGTGCTGATCGGCGCCAGCGGATCTGGCAAGTCGACGTTCGCCGCCCGGCACTTCGCGCGCACCGAGGTGATCTCCAGCGACTTCTGCCGGGGCCTGGTGGCCGACGACGAGAACGACCAGTCGGCGAGCCGGGACGCCTTCGACGTGCTGCACTACATCGCGGGCAAGCGACTCGCGGCGGGACGGCTCACGGTGATCGACGCTACGAACGTCCAGCCGGAGGCGCGCAAGCAACTGATAGCGCTCGCGAAGGAGCACGACGTGCTGCCGGTCGCGATCGTCCTCGACCTGCCCGCGCGGGTGTGCCTGGACCGGAACCAGGCCCGCGCCGATCGCACCTTCGGGCCGCACGTGATCAACCGGCAGCGGGACCAGTTGCGGCGCGGCCTGCGCGGCCTGGAGAAGGAAGGTTTCCGCCGGGTCCACCTACTGCGGTCGGAGGACGAGGTCGACGCGGTCGGTCTGGTGCGGACGAAGCTCTTCAACGACCGGCGCGAACTGACCGGGCCGTTTGACGTGTTCGGTGACGTGCACGGCTGCGCCACCGAACTCGCGCTGCTGCTGGCCAAGCTCGGCTATGAGCTGCGCCGCGACGACCGGGGCCGGGTAATTGGCGGGCGGCACCCGGCCGGCCGAACCGCCGTGTTCGTCGGAGACCTGGTCGACCGGGGGCCGGACACGCCCGGGGTGCTCCGGCTGGTGCTCGGCATGGTGCGCGACGGGGACGCGCTGTGCGTGCCCGGCAATCACGACGACAAGCTGCTGCGCGCGCTGCGCGGCCGCAAGGTCAAGGTGAGTCACGGACTCGCGGAGTCGCTGGAGCAGCTGGGCCGGGAGCCGGATGAGTTCAGGGCCGAGGTTGAGTCGTTCCTCGACGGGCTGATCTCGCACTACGTTCTGGACGGCGGCAAGCTCGTGGTGAGCCACGCCGGCCTGACCGAGCGGCTGCAGGGCCGGGCCTCGGCCCGGGTGCGGTCGTTCTGCCTGTACGGCGAGACGACCGGGGAGACCGATGAGTTCGGGCTGCCGGTCCGGTATCCGTGGGCCAACGACTATCGCGGCCAGGCGATGGTGCTGTACGGGCACACTCCGGTGCCGGTGCCCGAGTGGGTGAACGGAACGTTGTGCCTGGACACCGGCTGCGTGTTCGGCGGGCGGCTGACCGCGCTTCGGTATCCGGAGCGGGAGCTGGTCTCGGTTCCCGCGGCCCGGGTCTACTACGAGCCGGCGAGGCCGTTTCCGGCGAATGCCGAGGCCGTGAGCCTGGGCGGGGCCGGGACCGGGAATCAGGATGTGCCGGTTCCCTGGACCGGCGTCGGCGCCGCTGACCCCGGTGCGAAGGACGGGACGGTCGCCGAGGCCAAGTGGAATGGCGACTTTGCCCGCCGGCGCGACCCGGACGTGCTCGACCTCACCGACGTCACCGGCCGCCGGGGGATCGAGACCTCCTACCACGGCCGCATCACCGTCCACGCGGAGAACGCGGCGGCCGCGCTCGAGGTGATGAGCCGGTTCGCGCTCGACCCGCGCTGGCTGATCTACCTGCCGCCGACGATGAGCCCCGTGGCGACATCGCTCGCCGATGGCGTGCTTGAGCGCCCGGAGCAGGCGTTCGAGGCGTTCGATGCCGAAGGTGTCACGCACCTGGTGTGCGAGGAGAAGCACATGGGCTCGCGTGCGGTCGCGCTGGTCTGCCGGGACCTGGAGGCGGCGGAGGCGAGGTTCGGAGCCCCGGGCGGGGCGACCGGCGCGGTCTGGACGAGAACCGGGCGGTCGTTCTTCGACGGCGCGCTCACCGAGGAGCTGCTTGCCCGGCTGCGGACCGCCGCTGAGGCGGCCGGATTGTTCGAGGAGCTGGACACCGGCTGGCTGCTGTTCGACGCCGAACTGCTGCCGTGGAGCGCGAAGGCCGAGGAACTCCTCCGGTCCCAGTACGCGGCTGTCGGCGCCTCGGCCGGGCACGTGCTGCCCGCGGCCGTCGGTGCGCTTGAGCAGGCGGCGGCTTCCGGCCTGGACGTCGGCGAGCTGCTCGACCGGACCAGGTCCCGGGCCGCCAACGCCGAGGCGTTCCGTTCGGCCTACCGCCGGTACTGCTGGCCAACCTCGGGTCTGGCCGGAGTCCGGTTCGCCCCGTTCCAGCTGCTGGCCAGCGAAGGCTCGGCCCAGGCTGGCCGGCCGCACGACTGGCACCTGGACCTCGCCGACCGGCTGGTGCGCGCCGATCCTGAACTGATCGCCCCGACCGGCCGGGCCTGGGTGGATCTCGGTGATCAGGCGACCGTCACAGCGGCGGTCAGCTGGTGGGAAGCACACACTGGGTCGGGCGGCGAGGGCATGGTGGTCAAGCCGGCGGCCAGCATGGTGCGCGGCAAGCGCGGCCTGGTCCAGCCCGGGCTGAAGGTGCGCGGGCGCGAGTACCTGCGGATCATCTATGGCCCTGACTACACCGAACCGGCCAACCTGCAACGGCTGCGCAAACGCGGTCTTGGCCACAAGCGATCGCTGGCCGAACGCGAGTACGCCCTCGGCCTTGAGGCGCTGGACCGGGTGGCCAGGGGCGAGCCGTTGTGGCGAGTGCACGAGTGCGTGTTCGCGGTGCTGGCGCTTGAGTCGGAGCCGGTCGACCCCAGGTTGTAAGTCGCCCGATATGTTCTACCTGGGCAATCAGCCGGTTTCTGGGTGGATCGGAACGGAGTGCAACATGAGCGCCGACTTGTCAGGCCAGGAGATCACCGAAGGCTACATACCGTTCGCCGGCCACCGGACCTGGTACCAGATCACCGGCACGGCCGAGGACCCGGGCAAGTACCCGCTGCTCTGCCTGCACGGCGGCCCGGGCGCCAGCTGGAATCACATGGCGCCGTACCGCCAGCTCGCGACCGGCCGCCGGGTCATCTGCTACGACCAGGTCGGCTGCGGCAACTCGGCGGTGGCGCAGGAGCACGACCCCGCGATGTGGACGACCGAGCTGTACGTCTCCGAGGTCGACGCGGTCCGCGAGGCGCTCGGCCTGGACAAGGTCCACATCCTCGGCCACTCCTGGGGCGGCATGCTCGGCCTGGCCTACGCGCTGACCAGGCCGGCCGGGCTGGTCAGCCTGCTGGTGGAGAGCTCGCCGGCGTCGGTGCCGTTCTGGCTGAAGGAACTCGACCGGCTGCGCGCCGAC
>DATNFM010000093.1:0-23685 GCA_035606435.1 Streptosporangiaceae bacterium
GGCGACGCTGCGCCAGTAGCCGTCGTCGTCCTGACTTTGATCATGATCATGGAATGTCCGCGATCGCGGCTCGCTGACCTGCGTGCTTCTGCTCGCGTGAGGAAGATGTGCACGCCGGGAGATGAGCCCGTCCTTGCGGGAACAGCCACGGCCGTGCCTGTTCCCGCTGATGCCGCATAGCCCTGGCGGCGCTGACATGGCCCAGGTTACGGACGTCTTAGCCCTGGTTACGCGGTCTTAGCCCTGGTTACGACGTCTTAGCCCTAGTTACGGTCGGCGAAACCGGGATCAATCCGGCATAATTTCGCGCTAACCCGGGCTAAGACGTCGTAACCGGGGCTAAGAGGTGCGCACGGGGGCTGGGAGGTGCGCCACGGGGGGGTGAGGGGTGCGCAACGGGGGGTGAGATGCGGCGGGGCAACGCCAGCAGACGGGTCGGAGCTACGACACCGTTGCCTTGTTGGTGTCGCTGGGGCAGCACCGTTGGCCCTCTGCTGTCGTAGTCCCCGGCCGGGCCGCCCGGGCGGCCCGGGCCGCCCGAGCCCGGCCGAGCCGCCCGAGCCCGGCCGAGCCGCCCGAGCCCGGCCGAGCCGGCCGAGCCGCCTGAGCCGGGCCACCTACGGGCGACCTTCAGCGCGGGCCGAAGGTAGCGGCGCAAATCTTAAATATCCGGGGACTGGGGGAGCGCCTGGCCGGTGTCTGGGTCGAAGAAGCGCAGGCGCGCGGGGTCGATGCTGAACTTGACCCTCGCGCCGGGGCGGACCCCCGATCGCGGGTCGAGACGGGCGACGCCGTTGTGCGCTGCGCCCGCCAGCGTCTGGGTTTCGGTCTCGTCGGCCGCCGTCGCGAGCGTGGTGGCGCTGGCCGTCGGCGCGTCGATGGAGAAGTACACCTGCACGTCGCTGCCGAGCAGTTCGATCGCCTGGACGTCCGCGACCAGTGTCGCCCCGCTCCCGCCGGGTACCAGGCCGCCCGCGTCGAGCAACAGGTCCTCCGGCCGAACCCCGGCGATGACCTTCCGCCCGTGGTAAGGGGCGAGGACCGCCTCGGCCGGCCCGAGGTCCAGCCGCTGGGACCCCAGCATGAGTTCGCCCGCCGACACCGAGGCCTCATACAGGTTCATGCCCGGCGACCCGATGAAGCCGGCGACGAAGACGTTGGCCGGGTGGTCGAACAACTCGCGCGGCGCGGCGTACTGCTGCAGCACTCCGTCGTGCAGCACCGCCACCCGGTCGCCCATCGTCACGGCCTCGACCTGGTCGTGCGTCACGTACAGCGTCGCCGATCCGATCTGCCGGTGCACCCGCAGAACCTCGGAGCGCATCCGCTCCCGCAGTTTCGCGTCCAGGTTGGACAGCGGCTCGTCCAGCAGGAACACCGACGGCTCGCGGATGATGGCCCGGCCCATGGCGACCCGCTGCCGCTGCCCCCCGCTCAGCTGACCTGGCCTGCGATTGAGCAGGTCGGAAAGGCCGAGGACCTCGGCCACGGAGCGCACGCGCCGGTCCCGCTCCGCCTTCGGCACCTTCTTGTTGGTCAGGGTGAACCCGATGTTCTCGGCCACCGACATGTGCGGGTAGAGCGCGTAGTTCTGGAACACCATGGCGACGTCGCGCTCCCGGGGCGACACCGCGTTGACCACCTGGTCGCCGAAGCTGATGCTGCCGCCGGTGATCGTTTCCAGCCCCGCGACCATCCGCAGGGTCGTCGTCTTCCCGCACCCGGACGGCCCGACGAGCACGACGAATTCGCCGTCGGCGACCTCGAGGTCGAGTTCGTCGACCGCCTTAGTGCCGGTGGAGAAGACCTTCGTCAATTTTTCCAGCAAGATCGCGGACATCGGTGGCGGCGCTCCTTTAGTTCGCGACGCTGCCGAGCAGCAGCCCGCCCCGCCAGTAGCGCTGCAGTACGGCAAACAGCGCGATCATCGGGATGATCGTCATCAGGCCGCCCATCACCAGGAGCGGGAAGAGGTTGGTGTCTCCCGAGTTGCCGGCGTGCTGCAGCCACAGGCCCATTCCGACCGTGGTCGGGAACAGGTCGTTGGTGCTGAAGATGATGAGCGGCAGGATGTAGTTGTTCCAGGTAGTCGCGATCGATAGCAGCAGCACCGTCAGCAGCCCCGGCACCATCAGCGGCAGCGCTATCCGGTGGAAGATCCGCATTTCTGACGCGCCGTCGATGCGGGCCGCGTCGAGGATCTCGCGGGGGATCGACAGGTCCACATAGGTGCGCATCAGGTAAAGCCCGACCGGCGACACCATGGACGGCATGATCATGCCCCAGATCGAGTTGATCAGGTGCACCTTGGCGTAGACCAGGTACAGCGGCACGGCCACCAGCGTGATCGGGACCAGGAGCCCGGCGAGGATGACGGCGAAGAACAGCCTGGCGCCACGGAACTCGAAGCGGGCGAATCCATAGCCGCCGTAGGCCGCGAGCACGGTGGCACCGACGCCGGCCACCGCCGAGTACAGCACGGTGTTCCCGAACCAGTGCGCGTACGTACCGTCGCCGTCCACGTCCTTGAACAGGTTCCCGAACGTGTGGAAGAACTCAAACGGTCGCGCGAACCAGAAGCCGAACGACTGGAAGATGTTCGCCTGGGTCTTGGTGGAGTTGATGATGATCCAGACGATCGGGATCAGCGTGAAGATGGCGAACAGCACGCAGCACGCGGTCAGCACCGAGACGGTGCCGCGCTTGAGTCCGTAGAACTCCACCGGGATGTTGGCGTCCTGCTCCTCGAGTCGCTCGCGCCGCTTGCGTTCCCGGCGGGTCTCGGAGTGCGGTCCTCCAGGCAAGCCCACCGCCGGAGGCGAAATAGTCGGAGCGCTCATCCGAAGTCCCTCCTGCGGTTACGGAAGGTCAGCGAGGTGACCGAGATCGCGATGATGACAAAGGCAAGCACCACTGCCATCGCGGCGCCAAGCTGATATTCGCCGTTGGAAATGGCCGTGCTGTAGATATCGATCACGGGCGTCCAGGTATTGGTGACAACTCCGGCCTGGTAATTGTTAAGGATGTACGGCTCGACAAAGAGTTGCAGGGCGCCGATCGTGTTGATGAACACCAGCATGACGATGGCGGGCCTGACCAGCGGCAGCTTGATCCGCAGGATGATCTTCCACAGCGGAGTGTCGTCGAGAATCGCGGCCTCGATGACATCGCGGGGCACCGACTTCAGGGCCGTGTACAAGATGATGGAGTTGTAACCGGTCCACTCCCAGATGGCGATGATGATGATGGCGGGGATCATCAGGCCCGATGACAGCCAGTTGAAGTTGTGGAAGCCGGCGGTGTTCATGATGCGGTTGAACGGGCCGTAGGAAGGATCGAAGAGGAAGCCCCACATCAGCGACGAGACCACGATCGGAACCGCGAACGGCACGAAGAAGATCGCGCGGAAGACCCGGCCCCACCTGGCCACGCCCAGGTCGAAGATCGTGGCGAAGAAGAACGCGATCGCGAGCATGATCGGGATCTGGATCGCGCCGAAGATGATCACCCTGGCGACGCCGCCCCAGAAGGGCCCGGACCGCAGAACGGTCGCGTAGTTGGCGAAGCCGCTGAAGGTGGTCCCGCCGATGAGCTTGGTCGTGTAGAGGCTCTGGTAAATGGCGTAGGCAAGAGGCACGACCATGAAGAGCGTGAACACGATCATGAACGGAGTCACGAACGTCAGCCCGCTCCGGCCGCGCCGCCGCGCGTAGGCGGACCGCCTACGCGCCAGCGGCAGTGCGGCACCGGTCATGTCGAAACCTTGAATCCCTGGGACTGGGCGTAGGTGACTTCCTGCTTCTGGAAGGTCGCGAAGGCCTGCGCCAGCGTCACCTTGCCGGTCAGGACGGGGCCGAAGGTGCTCGTGCCCTGGGTGAGCACCTGCGTCATGAAGGGCGGCCACGGGGTGTTCGGTACACCCTCCGCGGCCGCGGAGAACACCTGGTTAGGCTGCGAGCTTCCGGAGATCGGATAGGTCTGCGCCTTGAAGGCCGAGGAGTTCAGCGTCGGGAGGTAGGTCGGGAACAGCGAGGACGGCGGGGTCTTCACGATGTCCCAGGATTGGTCGGTCGCGGTGAGCCACTCGGAGAACACCGCCGCCTGGGCCGGGTGCTGGGATTCGGAGAACACCGGGTAGGTGGACCCGCCCCAGACCGCGCCGACCTTCGTTCCGGCCGACCACTGCGGCAGCGCGGATGCCCGCCACTGACCCAAGGACAGCTTGACGTCGGGCGCGAAGTACGAAGGTGCCCAGGCCGAATAGATCGCCGCCGCGATCGTGCCGTTGTCCAGCTGGGTGAGTTCCTGGGTGCTGAGGTCGGCGACCGTACCGACCGAGTGGCTGTCAAGCAGCGGCTGCCAGAACGAGGCGAACTTCATCTGGGCGGGCCCGGTCCAGTTGATCTTCAGGTTGGCGCCACCGCTGTAGTCGAACGGCCAGGCTCCGGCCTGACTCATCATGTCCATCAGCCACTGCGGGTCGTTGGCCGGGAAGTCGATGAGGAAGGCCTTCGAGTTCGCGCTGTGCACCTTCTTCGCGTCGGCCGCTAGCTCCGTCCAGGTGGTCGGCGGACTGATGTGGTACTTGGCCAGCACCTTCTGGTTGTAGTAGAAGCCCATCGGGCCGAAGTCGCTCGGCATCGCGTACACCGCGGTGCCCCGGCTGACCTGGGACCACGCCCACTCCGAGAAGTTGCTCTTGTACTTGTTCGCGCCGTAGGGAGCGAGGTTGACCAGGTAGTGCTGGATCTCATAGGAGGGAAGCAGGTCGAACTCGACCTCGGCCACGTCGGGCGCGCCGGTCCCGGCCTTGAGCGCGTTGTCCAGCGGCACGTACTCACCCGAGCCCGCGCCGGGGTCTTCCAGCGTGACGCAGATGGTCGGATGCGTGGCGTTGAACTTGGTGACGGCCCGGCTCATGCCAGGCACCCACGCCCAGAACGTAAGGTGCGTGGCGCTGGACGAGCAGTTCGCGCCCGCCAGCACCGAAGGGGACGGACTAGCCGACGTGCTCTTGCCGCCGACCGGAGCGCTGCTGCTGCTACTGCCGCTGCTGCAGGCGGCGAGCAGAGTCACGGCCACGGCGCCGGCAAGTGTCGCCTTGGCGGAAGGCCCGCGCAATATTTTTCCGAAAAAAATTCTTTGGTTGAAAAGCATTTCGGGGGACTCCTTCTCGTTTCCTTTAGCCGCTGTAGTTGGAAGTGCCCTGTGGCCCCGGCCCCGCTGGCACGTGGAGTCAGCCGCTGATCGCCGCTTCGATGAGGGTGAAAGACTGCGGTGGGAGGGTAAGGACGACGGCGCCGCCCTTCGGGTCTTCTGTCCCGTGTTCAAGACGGGCCGTCGCGACATCGGGCAGGACGCGCGGTTCGTCGTCGCCGCCGGCCGTGAGGGTAGTGATCTCCACCGGGCCGGTGAACGCTCGATTCCGGAGCACGATCTCCGTGGTCTGCGGGTCGTCCGGGGCACGGTTGACGAGTGTCACCGCCACCCGGCCTCTGGCCGCGTCGACGGTCGCGGCCGCGTCTATCGCGGTGAACGGCCCGAGATCCTTCACGATGTACGGCCAGCGGCCAGGGTTTTCTGGCCACGCCGGCTCGAGGTGGGGGCCGTACACGTGCGTGTCGACCGCCTCGTCCAGCGCCGCCTGGGCGTGCAGCAGCACCGGGTAGTAGATGGGTTGCACGGTCGCGGTGTCGGCGGTGGTGACGATCGGCGCGATCGCGTTCACCATCTGCGCGAGGTTGGCCATCTTCACCGAGTCCGAGTTCCTGACCAGGATGTTCAGGTAGGTTCCGACCGCCAGCGCGTCACCGAACGTATACCGCTCGGCCAGGTCGACCGTCATGTTCCGGTACCAGACGTTCCACTCGTCGTAGGCGATCTTCGGCGGATCGGCGATCTTGAGCCGGTAAGCGGCCCGCTTGATGAGCGACTGGGCGCAGCGGATCCCGCGTTCGGCCTGGTGCGGCTGGAGAACGTTCGTCCAGTAGTCCTCGCTGCCGGTGTAAATGTGGATCGAGTGATAGTCGACGAGGTGCGCGGTGCCCTCGATGACGATGCGGTCCCACTCGTTCCAGCCCGTCTTGCCGCAGCTGACCAGCTGGATGCCGGGGTCGAGCATCTTCAGCGCCCGGGCCCACCGGGTCGCCTCTCGTACGTATTCCTCGGCGGACAGCGCGCCCACCTGCCAGTCGCCGTACATCTCGTTGCCCAGGCCCCAGTACGTCACGTGGTACGGCTCCGGGTGGCCGTTGCGCCGCCGGCGCTGGGCCCAGTCGGTTTCCCGCGTGCTGTTGCAGTACTCGACCCAGTCCAGGGCCTCGGCGAGCGTTCCGGTGCCCATGTTCAGGCAGATGTAGGGCTCGGTGCCGAGCTCGGCGCAGTAGGCCAGGTACTCGTCGGTGCCGAACCGGTTCGACTCGGTCCCGCCCCAGGCCAGTTCTGGCCTGACCGGCCGGTCGTCCTTCGGCCCGATTCCGTCGGTCCAGTGATAGTTGCTGACGAAGTTGCCGCCTGGCCACCGCAGCACGCCCATCCGCAGCTCGCGGAGCAGCCCAAGCACGTCCTTGCGGAAACCGCGGTCATCGCTCAGCGGCGAACCCTCGTCGTACAGCCCGCCGTAGATGCACCGGCCGAGATGCTCGACAAATCCGCCGAAGACCTTCCGGTCGAGCCGGCCGATCGGTCGTAGCGGGTCGATTGCGATCCTGGTCACGATCCCTCCTTCCGTGCTCTGGCCCCGCCGGGGCCGCTTCCACCACCACACGACTCCCTGACGACTAGCTCGACGGGCAGCAGGTCGACCCCCTCTCTTACCGGTTCTCCGGCTATGGACCGCAGCAGCAGTTCGACTGCTCTCGTCCCGGTCTCGGCCAGCGGGATGCGCACCGTCGTCAGCGGGGGGACAAGGTACTCGGCGAACGGGATGTCGTCGCAGCTCACGACCGCGACGTCGGCAGGCACCCGGCGACCCGCCTGCCACAGCGCGCCGAGCACGCCGATCGCCATCGTGTCGCTGTGCACGAAGATCGCCGTGAGCTCGGGCGAACGTTCGAGCAGCAGCCGGGTGGCCATCGCGCCGCCCCTGGGCGTCCAGTCGCCTTCGGCGACCAGGTCCTCGCTCGGCTCCAGGCCGGCGGCCCGCAGCGCGTCCTCGTATCCGTGCAGCCGGCTGCGCGTCACCCGGCGCCGGAACAGCCCGGTCACCGTGCCGATCGATACGTGACCGAGCGCGGCCAGGTGCGAGGTCGCCAGCCGCCCAGTCTCCCGGTGGTTCGAACCCACCAGCGGTACCCCTCCACCAGGCACCGCTTGCAGGCTGACCGCCGGAACGTAGGACCTGAGCAGCTCGGCAACCTTGGTATCTTCCTCGACCTCCGGTGCCGCCGCGATGATCCCGTCGACCCGGCGCTCGATCAGCGACCGCACGATATCCGGCGCATCCGAGCCGCCAGCGGCGAGATGCCCGACCAGCACGCTATGCCCGTGCCTGCGCGCCTCCTGCTCGGCCGCGACGCAGGCCAGCGTGATGGCCAGGTCGGTGGTGTCGCTGGCGACCAGCCCGATCGTGGTGCTGGCCTGCTGAACAAGGCTGCGCGCGATGGTGTTCGGCTGATACCCGAGTTCGGCGGCGGCGGCGAGAATCCGCTCGGCGGTCTGCGCGGATACCCGCACCTGCCCGCCGCTCAGCACCTTGCTCGCCGTCTGGAAGCTGACCTCGGCCAGCGCGGCCACTTCCTTGATCGACACGTATCGCCGTCGCGCCACCGCACCTCCTCACCGGGTGAGCGAACGTTCGCGCATAGTTAGAGTCGCGCAGTTCGCCGACTAGGTCAAGAGGTGTTTTAGGCCGCTTAACGCGCGGCTGCGCTGGTCCTGCGCGCGCCCGCTCGGTCCGCGCGCTCAGCTACGGCCGAAGGCATCGCCGCAAAACTTTCTACATAAAAGAGACCATTATTTAGAGAAAAAGCATCGTAAATGCCGCTGCCTGCTGACCTGATGCGGGTCAGTCATCGGGTCAGTGTCCAGCTACCGAGAGCGGTATTTAGAAATGGGTTCTCGGCTGGGCTACAGTTTGCTCCAGGGTCGACGAGTCCGGCTAACCTGCAAATGGATAGGCTGCCCGTGAAGAGAATCTGGTTATACCCGCGCACTTGGGGCGTTGGGTTTCTGGGACCGGCGGCCACCATCAAAGGCGGCGTCGCACTGCTTGGGGTCGGCCTGATCGACGCGATCGGCATGGGTCTGTACCTCGCCGGATCGGCGATCTACTTTGTCCTGGTCGTTGGTTTGAGCTCGACTCAGGTTGGCGTCGGCTTGTCCATCGCTGGCCTGCTGGGCATGGTGGCCCAACCCATCCTCGGCTCGCTAGCCGACCAATATGGACCGCGCCGAATACTGATTTTACTCTATCTATGGCGAGCCCTGAGTCTGGCCGCGCTCAGCGTTACCGGCAGTTTTCTGGTGTTTGCCGTCGTTGCCGCCATGATCGGCGTCAGCCAGCAATCCCTTCCCCCGGTCTACCAAGCGCTAGTTGAACGCATCGCCGGATCACAGGCACGGGTAGCGATCATGGCGCGCACTCGGGTCGTCTACAACGTCGGGTTCTCGCTTGGGGGTGTACTCGCCACCGTGGCGATCGGATACGGCACCAGGCTCGCGTTCGCCTCGATCGTCCTTGGAAACGCACTGTGCTGTGCTCTGGCCGCACTGTTCTTGTCTCGGCTCGGAGTTCGCGATCAGCAGACCCGCGATGCGACTAATTCCGCGAAGAAAACCCGCCTCCGTTCGCTGCGCGACTTCCCGTATTTAAGCGTCGCTGCCGTCAACGGGATTCTTGGCTTGCACTCGTCGCTACTAGCCGTCGGCGTTCCACTGTGGGTGACCTTGCATACCGACGCGCCCAGGGCCCTGGTCGGGGCACTGCTAGTGGTGAATACGATCTTCGCGGTGCTGATGCAGATTCGCGCGGCACGAGGGTCGGACACCATAGACGGCAGCATCACGGCGCTCAGGAGGTGCGCGTATGCGCTGGTCGGGTGCTGCTGCATCTTCGCGCTGAGCCGTACGTGGCATGTGACCGCTGCGGTAGTCGCATTCATGATTCTTGGAGTGATCATCCTGACCATCGCGGAGGTGCTGCAGGCGGCCGGCGGCTGGGGACTGTCCTATGCGCTGGCACCGGCCGAAGGCCGAGCCGAGCATCTTTCCACTTTCAATCTCGGCATAGGCGCCCAACTGGCCCTCGGGCCGACAATCGTGACGGTCGGTGTCATTGATCACGGAACCGCAGGCTGGCTGGCGTTGGCCGGCGCTTTCGCCGTGACGGCGGCAATCATAAGTCCGCTGGCGACGGCGGCGGCTCGTCGTCCCGCTCTGGCGGGAACGGCGGCCGGAAGCTGACTCGGCCGGGACTCACGCGGCGTGGTTTCGCAGATCTCTGCTGGGCCGGTGACCTCGGCGATTGCCATTAGGCGCCGCTCGCCTTCCATCGGTCCCCGGCTCGTTACCCGGCCTTTTGGACTTTCGGAGATGCTGTGGTAATAGGGCATATCTGAATCAAGGCCCTAGTTATTTCTTTCCTCTTTCTAAACAGGTAAGAAGTGCTACACTCCTTAATGCCAGGCGTAATCCACGCCTCTCGGCTGTGTCGTGCCGCTGGCGTGTCGAAGCGGGAGGTATCGTGCTAAGGGTTACTCTAATTCGAAAATTTCCTAAAATCGACTTATCCGAAAAGGAACTCGGGACCCTCGAGGATTTCGTGTCATGGCGGAGAGTGCCAGTCTTTCCCCGGCGAGGTCGTCTCGCGTGGCACCTCTTCGGGGATCCGCCAAAGCGGCGTGATGACCCGTCCGTTCAGTACCAGGCGGCAAAGATCAAGGGAGTGGGCGTCTACAACCCCCCGGAAGGGTTACGGGGACGCGATCCAGTGTTCAAGGAAACCTTGACCGAGCCCAGGCCGCCTACGACCGAGCCGCTGTCAAGCTTCGTGACCTACCCCCATCTCGGCTTCGCCTCGGATACCTCATTTATGGCCGCGTACGGAGACGTTGCCCCGGTCGGGGGTATCACCGTCGACAAGGCCCTTCGCGAGTACGAAGCCGCTGAGCATCTGTATGCCGCCGGTGTGCCGAGTATCGCCCCGATGCTCGTATTTAACTACGACGATCCCGCGCTCGTATTTCAGGGGAAGCAGCTGGGTGCGGTCATCTGCGGCGTGCCTGATTCGCAGCCCTATCGAATCTCCGAGGTCCAGTTCGGCGCGGGACTGGGAAATTCCGAAGGTGACCAGAGCGAGGTCTACTATCGGCGTCTGCTCAGTTCGTTCGAGATCGAGGGTGATCCGTTCGCTGAGGTCACCAGACTCACGTTGTTGGGTCAGATCGCGAGGCAGGTCGGAGAGCGGATCGCGCAATTCTCCAGGGCCGGTCTCTACAGGTACTCGGCGGAGCTTCCGAACTTTGACTTTGACTTCGTCCGAGGACAGGTCCTCCTCACCGACCTCGATTCTTGTGACTTTCTCTCCGAACTTGATCATTCGTTTCAGCGGCTGCAAATCATGAGGGATTTCGCCTCTGCGGTCTACCACCTCATCGCTAAGTTCGCCACTCCTCGTGCCCTTGGGCATTATACTGTCCGCGCGCTACTCGAAAATGATCCGATCCCTCATCTGCTGGATGGGTACTTTGGCTCGGACTATGCCCAAGACTGGACCGCCAGTTCCCGGAAGCTCTGGAACTGCTTCCTGCCTCATTTCGAGTTGCTCAGCAAATATCGGAATGATATTTGGGACGCTTGGAGCCAAGAACGTCGCAGGACCTATAAGATGGACCATCATCTTTTTTATGTCCTCGTTATGAGTGAGTTCGCCGAACACTTCTCGCGCCGCACCTCCAGCTTCCCGGGGACCGACATGCCCGAGCATCGCATAGACGCCATGGCGCAAATTTTCCTGGAACGCAGATACGACTATTTCCGCTATCTGCGGTTCCCTTATTGACGGACCAGAGACCTGGGTCAGCGGATAGTAGGGTGGGATGCCTGTCGGGGAGAGGAAGAACCGGTGAGCGATGATCGTAGTGAAACGATCCTGGGCCGTCGGACCATCGTGTCGCTGCCATCTGACATCGGCACGCAGGTCGCTTCGATCCTGCCGGCGGGAGCGATCTTCGGGCTTGCGGCGATATCGCTGCATCGTCCGTTCCGCATACTCGGCCTGGATCCCGGCCTCATGTTCTCGGCCGCTAGCCTGTCCAAGCTATTCATTGCGGCTGAGGTCCTGCGGATGGTGGATGCCGAGGAACTCCGCCTCGATGATTCGGTCCGGATTGACCCGGTTAACTGCGTCGGCGACCCTAACGGGCTGATTTCCAGAAGCAGGATAGACGATCTCGTCGCAAACACCAGGGTGACGGTCGAATGCCTGGCTGACGCAATGCTGTCCAACAGCAGTAATACCGCCGCCAATGTTCTGATCGACCTGGTTTCGAGGGAGTCCATCAATGACAACGTGATTCGCAGATTCGGGTGGTCAGGAAGCGAGGTCACGAGGAAATTCCTTCCGCGCGGCCTTGAGCCCGAGTCTTATCGGGATGCACCGCCGACTCTCACATGTGCTCAGCATGTCGCGGAATTCTTCCTGTTGCTGGAGAAGGCAGAACTCTTCGGCTCGTTCGTGAGCAAAGAGATGATCCGGCGACTTGAGAACAGCAGGGTGGACGGCTCGCTATCCATTGGTGGCCAGATTTTTGATTCCTACTATCACAAGATCGGGTCCCTGGAGGTCAAGGGAAGTAATGGCCCTCGCAGGTGGCAGCACGATGCCGGAGTCGCTCGGCGAGACGGGCGCGGCGTGGTGCTTTGCGCTCTTAGCTGTTACCTGCCTGAAAACGAGGCGTCCTATTTCCCGCTCGCTGACGTGCAAAGGATCGTCTTCGAGTCCCTGCTCGAGGGCGTGGACGATGCGGTCATCGATCAGTTATCGGCGCACCACTCGTTAGTGAGTTCCGCTTCGTCGATCCGCGCTGACCTCGCTAGCCGCTCCCGCGTAGCCTGATTCCTGGCCCGCCAGTCAACAGGCCAGGCGGGACGGGCCGACCAGACGGCAACTGTCCACAATCCGTTCAGCTGGGCGCCTCGCAACTGTTTCGCGCGCTCGGAACCGGTGCCGAGCAGGATCCGCGTTACGCCGTGTTCGCAGGCGTAGCTCAACGGCTGGTAGAAGTAGAGGTTGAAGTACTCCATCGCGTCGGCAAGATTGGCGTAGTCGAATCCGACGACTCGGCCTACGAGCGTGTCATTCCAGTGATAGAACACCGCGGCGGCGATGAGCTTGCCGCCGCGCCTGGCCGTGAAGACGAGGTCGTGGCCAGCCAGGAGCTCGCCTTGGGCGCGCAGGTCCCGGCGGCACTCCTGTGCCGTTTCGTCGTGACCGTAGCGTTGCTGAACGCTCGCCACCAGCGGCCCGACCTCCTCCCAGCAGTCGACTAGGCGTTCGATGGCAGTAGCGTAGCCAGCACGTTCGAAGCGCCGGATCTCGTTCCTGACCATGTCGGTCTTCTTCTTGCCCAAGGCCTTGATGAACTCATCGAACGACCGCCCGCCGATGTCGATGTGCGCGTAGAGCCCGCTGAGCAGGGGGATCGCATTCGGCATGATTTCGCGGAGCACGGCCGCGTAGTCGTGGCGCAGATAAGGAAAGACCAGGCCAGGCCAGTTCATTTCGGCACCGATAATCTGAGCGGCTTCGGTCAGCCTGCCCAGAGCCTCCCGGCCGGCGGCACTGGCGGGCGGGAGCGATCCGACCAGCATTTCGCTCCTGTACCCCCGGCGATTGCCGCAGACCGCGGCCGGACCGGGCGCGGTACTGGCGCCGCCGAGGTCGGCCAGGGCGTACCCCGAGCCCGGCGCGACCGGCTCCTGGTACACGGGCAACAGGCCTAGCATCTGATCACTGGTTGTCACCCAGGTGTAAGCCACCGGCCGGTCAGCTGATCGCTCGACGAACTCCAGCCAGGGACGCGACTGGTGGAAGTCAGCCTCGGGGTGGTAGGAGAGCCAGGAAGAGACTGGCAGGTCATCGAGCGAGGCACCCCTGCTTGTCGTTAGTGCCGCCGAGCCGCCGGGCCCGGCCGCATCAGTCACCGGCCGGCTCGATATCACAGCAGAATGCGGCTGTTGCCTGGGCCAGGCGGTCCGCGCATTCAGCTACGGTCCGGCCGGTAACGATCGCGTAGCCGGCGCGAGCGTTGTGCATTCTGCCTTCCCGGAATTCGATGCGCTGGCCGGGCTGGGCAAGCAGGTCCAGCCGATCGACGTGATGGGCTAGCGGCGACGCCGGAGCAAAGCCGATCGCCGTGACGACCCCGGGTCCCGGCGGGTAGCAGAACCCTATCCCGGCCGCGCCCGCAGCCGTCTCGGGTCCGAGCCCGGCCGCCGGCGTGATGTCCTGCTGGCAGGCCGCCGCGGCGGTCCCGAGCGGAAGGTTTACTCCGCTGGCGAGGTAGCCGAGGTAACCGATGCAGTCACCACCGGAGCGGCCGTTGAGCTCGATCACCCGGACCCCTCGGGTGGTGAGCCGCAGTTCGGTGTGAGTGGCACCGAACTGGACGCCCACGGCCGCGTGAGCCTGGGCCACGACGTCCAGGACCTCGGCCAAGCGATCGCCGCAGACGTCCTGAGCGGGGCCAGCTATGTGTCCGACTTCCTCGCAGTACGGCGGGAATCCCAGGAGCTTCGCGGCAAAGATAAGCGGCGTGACTCGCCCGGCGACGACGAGCGAGTCGATGCTCAGCTCGGGGCCATCGAGGTATTCCTCGATGAGCACGCCCGGCGGCTTGGCGGTCCATGGATCGTTCAGCAGCTGAACGTTCGCTACGCCGAAGGCGTGACGCACCTGCTCCTGGTCCGATGCCAGCGAAACGCCGAAGCTCGCCGCCATTGCCCGTGGCTTCACGATGACCGGAAGGCCGATTTCCGCCGCGGCGGTGAGTGCCTCGTTCTCGCTGAGTGCCAGCCGTGACTGGGCCGACGGGACTTGGTGCTCGGCGAACACGCGACGGGCCTCGTGCTTGTCGCGGCACAGCCGTGCTGCTGCTGCGGGCAGAGCGCTACGGCCCAGCCGTCCTGCCAGTTCCGCTGCTGCCTCGATAGCGGGCTCGTGGTAACTGAGCACGCCTTTCACCGGACCGTTCCGCATTATCCGCTCGGCGGCGGCGGTCATAGCCTTCTCGTCATGCGGATCGGCGAGTTCGATCTGAGTGAAATAAGAGCGTTCCCAAGTTGACTCGCGGGCCGATATCAGCTTCAGCTGATATCGGGAGCGAAGCTGGTCGAGATCCCACCAGCGGTACTCAGGCTGACCTCCGCCGACGACCAGCAGAATGTCGTCTGTCCGCTGGTCCGCGCTCGTGTCCGTCACCGGTTCACGCCTTCGGCGGATAGGCATTGATAGCGAATGAGCGGCCGCTAAGGCGTCGCGGTAAGACGTCGGCCGGCCTGCCGTGCTGGCCGCCGATTCGGTGCCCGAGATACGGCATATAACTCCAATCTGGAATGAACTACACGGCGCAGTCTAAAAGCGACTTACATTCATGTCAATATCGGTGTCGGCTAAAGTCTGGTCATATACCGGCGATGAGCCCCTTCCTGTTGCTCATGTTCTCCAGCTCGGACCAGGTCACCTTTAGGTCGACGGACAATATGGCATACCGGCCATTACTGATTTCTCGGCGAATCCTGGCAGTTGTCAGGTTTGCAGCCACCTCGCACGGTATTCCGAACGTTTGTGCGAGTTCCGACAAGGGCTTGTGGTAGGCGCCGTGAATACGGCCAGCCTCACCAATTCGCGGAGCCGAACGATAGCCATGGCAAGGGGTCACCTGGCCTGACCTTCGGCACATATTCGGGCTCGGGCGGCAAAGGATTCTCTTCCCTGATCAGATTCTGGCTTGCTCGGTTAGCGGCAGCTCCAGCCGCCGTCCACGTACAGGGTCTGCCCCGTGACGTAGCTGGAGGCGTCGGAGGCCAGGAAGAGCAGTGGCCCGTCGAGCTCCTCGAGCCGGGGCGGCCGGCCAAGCGCCGCGTTGGCCGAGATCCAGGCGACCTGATCGGGATCCTGGAGCCAGCCGGTGGTCCCGGCGGGGAAGAAGCAGGGCGCGAGGGCATTCACCCGCACTCCGCGGCCGCCCCACTGGTAGGCGATTTCCCTGGTCAGGGCCACGACGCCGGCCTTGCTCGCGCCGTAAGCCGCCAGCGGGTACCGGTCGAGGCTGAGCGCGGCGGCCGGCGAGGCGATGTTTACGATCACCCCGCTGCGCTGGGCCAGCATGTGCCGGCCGACCACCTGAGTGAGCCCGAACACCGCGGTCAGGTTGGTGTCGATCAGAGCCTGGAGCTGCTCCAGGGTTTCGTCCTCGGCCGGGGCCGAAGCCGCGATTCCGGCGTTGTTGACCAGGATGTCGACCCGGCCGAAGCGGCTGACGGCGGCTTGCAGCAGCGCCTCGCGGTCGGCGGGCTCTCGAACGTCGCAGGCCACCGGGAGCGCGTCCCTCAGTCGGCCGGCCAGTTCGAGGTCGGCCTCGTGCCGCCGGGAGGCCAGGACGACGCTGGCACCAGCGCCGTCCAGTACCTCGGCGAAGCGCCGGCCAAGCCCGGACGACGTGCCGGTCACGATCGCGACCCGGCCCTCGAGCGCGGTATCTGCCCGGGGGGACGACCCCCCGGAATCCCCCGCCCTCATGGGACCAGGCGGTAGAACCGCCACACCGGGTGCTCGATCGGCAGGATCTCGGTGTCGGCGTAGCCCGCCCGGCTGGCCAGATCACGCATGGCCGAGGGGCGGATCACAGCGCCGACGGGCTCCGGGTCGGCACCGACCAGGCCCTGCGGCAGGCACCAGATCGCGCTGGCCGAAGCGAAGAAGCGCTCGGTCAGTTCGCCCGGCGCGGTAAAGGTCTCGGCGGCCCGCTCGTCCACGACCAGGACGGTGCCGCCCGGGCGCACGGCGGCGCGAGCGTGTCGCAGCACTTCGACCGGCCGCGGGAAGTCGTGCACGCATTCGATGAGAAGCACCAGGTCATAGCGCGGGCACCAGTCGGCTGACTCGTCCGCCAGATCGACCACCTCCAGGTCAACCCGGTCGGCGACGCCGTGGTCGGCCGCGTGCTGCCGGCCGACCGCGATCGACGCTTCGTCGCTGTCCAGGCCGTCCACCGTGATGTGACCGAAGGCCTTGGCCAATTCGATCGCGGCCCACCCCGCGCCGCAGGCCAGGTCGGCCACCCGGGCCGGATCGGTCTTGTCCTGAAGCCGGTTCAGCACGTCGGGAACCTGCGGCAGCCACTCGGCGACGAGTGAGTTCACGAATCCCGGCCGGTTGAGGGCGGCCTGCCCGCTGACTCCGTCCGGGCCGTAGGCGGCGTAGGGCACGCCTTCCCCGGTCCGGTAGGCGTCGACCAGCATGGGCAGGACGCGGCCGGCCGCCGCGACCAGGTCGGCCAGGCCTCCGAGGTAGGCCGGCGAGGTCTCGTCCACGAGCACTTCGCGGGTGCCTTCGGCCAGCGCGAACTCGGCCGACGCCGGGTCAGTCCCGGCGGCGGTGAGCAGCCCGCCGACCGCGCCGGCGGTCAGCCATTCGCGCAGGTACCGCTCATTGCAGCCGGTCCGCTGGGCCAGGACGGCCGGCGTCGCCGGCGCATCGGCCAGGGACCGGTAAAGCCCCAGGTGAACGCCGAGGTAGACGTTGCAGAGCTCGGTCGTCCCCACGCCGGCGCTGAAGAACCGTCCCGCCAGTTCCTCGACCGGGTTCGTCTGGACTTCTGCTGTTGTCATGCTGATCACCCTTTCCGGTTGTCGCCTGATACGACCTGGGGGCGTCAGTTCGGGACTGGCATTGTCAGGTCTCGCGGTCAGCACGTCGTCAGGTGCGCCAGCTGACCGGTTCTTCCGGCTCGTACACACACAGCCGGCCGGTCCGGACGGCATTGCGCAGATGCCGGGCCAGCGAGTCGTCCTGGGCGGCGACGGCGCTGATCGCGGCCCGGATGCGCATCGTGACCGCCTTGCGGGCCCGGTCGGCCGGGTCGCCGGCGTACCTGACCCGGCCGCCCAGCCCGAGCGCTCCCGTGAGCTCGTCGGCCAGCATCGAACGCTCGGTTCGCAGCCGCTCGAGGTGACCGAGGTCGGCGTTCGCCTCCGCTTCGGCCAGGTCCTCGGCCAGGTCGGCGAGCCGCTGCTCGTAGGCGCGGCGGGCGGTGGCGTCCAGAACCGGGCCGAGATTGCCGCCGGCCGCCGCGACCGGCGGGCCGCCCGCGACCTCGACCAGCTCCAGCGCGGGGACCGGCCGGCCCGGACGGGCGAGCAGGACGGCCAAGTCGCGGAGTCCCTTGCTGTCGGGCAGCGTGCTGCGCCGGCCGTGCCACTCCACGACCCAGAACCGGCCGTCGCGCTGAAGCAGGCCGAACGCCTCCGCCGCACGGTCAACGTCCGCCTCCGACAGCCGGGCCGGGCCATCCACCAGCACGTCGTCCAGCCGTGACCGCAGCGCCGCCGTTCCCGCCCGCTCGTACCGCTCCCGCGCCGTCTCCAGGTACCGCGCCGCCTCGTCCGGCAGGCTCAGGAAGGCGGCCAGCCGGCCAAGCTGCTCGGCGACGGTGCCGAACAGCGCGCCGCCGATCCCGTCCACCGCCCACAGGTTCTCGTAAGGTTCCAGCTCGGCCGCGAGCCGCTCTGCGGCCGCGCGGTCGCCGAGACTGATCGCGAGGTCGGCCATGGCCCAGTGGCATTCGAGCCATTCGGCATCCTTGGGCCTGGCCTGGGCCGGCCCGGTCAGAAGGGCACGCAGCACAGCCCGGGCCCGGCTGTCCTGCCCGGCCGCGAGGAGCAACCGGGCGGGCGCCGCGTAGTACATGGCCGGCAAGTCCGGCCCGGCCGAAGCCAGCAGCTCTTCCACGTCACCGGCGTACTGGGCCGCCGTGCCGCGATCCAGGTGGGCCTGCAGGCGCACGGTGAACGCCATGAGCTGCGCGTTGAAGCTGTCCGCACGGCGGCCGAGTGCGTCCGCGGCCTCCGCGTGCTCCAGCGCACGGTCCGGGTACCCGTCCAGTTGCGCGCGCATGGCCCGCCAGATCTCAGGAAGCCAGCCGTACCGGGGGAGGCGCAGGCGGCGCGCCACCCGTTCGTACCCGGCCGCCTGCTGCTGCGCCCCCGCCAGGTCGCCCTGCTCAAGGAGCGCCACGAGCAGCAGCCGCCGGGCGAGCAGCACGCTGGCATGTCGCTGCAGGCTGGGTTCGGGCACGTCGGTGGCCAGGCTGAGCATGCGGGTCGCCGCGTCGATGCGCTCGCCCACGTAGTCCGGCCCGGCGATGGCGTCGCAGTAGGCGGCCAGCACCACCGCCTCGATGTGCCGGTCCCCGGCGGCCCTGGCCAGCCGGACCGCGTCCAGCGCCAGCTCCACCCGGTCCGCCTCGGGCACCGAGCCGGCCAGCGCCAGCGACAGCCGGCCCCGCACCGCCGCCCGCAGCGCGAGCTCGGGACTGTCGTCCTGAGTTCGCGCTGCCGGTGTCTGCCAATCCAGTCCAGTCTCCGGACGAGCCTGCGACGACAGCGCTGCGTCGGCCGCCCGGAGCAGGTCCGCCTGCTCGGCGTCCTGCAGCGGAACCTCAAAGCCGGCCAGGCCGCCGCCGATGGCCAGCGCGGCCCTGGCCAGATCCTCGGCCCGGCCGGCGGCCATAGCCTGACCGGCCGCCTTCAGCAGCACCTCCCTGGCGGCGGCGAGGTCACCGCACATCTGCAGCGCCTCGCCGTACTCGACGGCCACGGCGATCGGCTCCTCTGGCTGGCCGGCCAGCGCCCGGGCATAGTGCGCCGCCGCGGCCTCGAAGCCGAACCCGGCGACGGCGTCCCGCGCCGCCCGCAGTGACCAGGTGACGGCCTTGTTCCGGGCGTCGGGGCCGGTCGCGCGGGACCAGTGGTAGGCGAGTCGGGCCGCCTGGACCGGCGATCCCAGCCGCAGCTCCAGGGCCCGGCCGGTGGCCGCGTGCAATTCACCTCGCCGTCCGGCGGACAGCCCGTGATCGAGGACCTCGCGGACCAGCGCGTGGCGGAACCGGTACCGCGTTGCACCAGCCGGGTCGACGTCCAGCAGCCGTCCGTCCGCTCCCTCATCCAGCAGGCGGGCTGCGGCTTGGTCGCTGACGCCGCTCACCTGGCCCAGCAGGTCGTCCTCGATCGCAGGCTGTCCGCCGGATGGCGCGGTCTCGGCGATGATCGCGGCCGCGGTCAGCAGCGACGCGCACGGCTGGCTGAGCCTGGCCAGCCGTCGCTGCAGCACCTCGCGCACGCCGGGTGGCACCATCAGCGCGGCCGCCGGGCCGCGCGCGGCGATCAGCCGGGCAACCTCGTGCGCGAAGAACGGATTGCCGCCGGTCCGGCTGTGCAGGCCGGTTGCCTCCTGGTCGGTCAGGCCGGGTCCGGCGACGCCGCGCGCCAGGACGGCGACCGCGCCGGCGTCCAGCGGCGGAAGCAGCATCCGCTGCACGCTGGCCGGCAGCTCGGCGAGCAGGTCACGGACTTGCGCAGTGGCCTCGTCCCGCTCGTCCCGGCAGGTAAGCAGCAGCATCAGCGGCAGCGCGGCGGCAGCCTGCGCCATCGCCCGGGCGACCAGCACCGACACCGGGTCCGACCAGTGCAGGTCTTCGAGCACGATGAGCAGCGGCCGGTCCGTGGCGGCGGCAGCGGCGGCGTCGACGACCGCGGCGGCCAGCAACTCGCGGCCAGAAGGCCCGGTGGTCGCGTGGTCATCCCGCCACGGCAACTCGGGACTGATCGCAGCCAGCGCGCGACGCCACGGCCACAGCGGCGGCATGCCCGCCGCCGAACACGCGCCGCGCGCGACCAGCATCCCGGCCTGCTCGGCCTCGGTGACCAGCCAGTCGGCGAGCATGGACTTGCCCAGGCCGGCCTCGCCAAGCACCAGCACGACCCGGCCGTGCCCAGCCCGGGCGCCGTCCAGCGCCGCAGCCAGTTCGGCCTGCTCACGGCCCCGGCCGACGATCGACAGCATCTGATTACTGAACCACACGCCGGTGATGCGGCTAGGGCCGAAGGCACCGGCGCAAATCTTTCTCAATGAAAAAGACTATTAAATAGGGAGAAATATTTGCGGCCGTTCGTTTCGTAGTGACCCGAGGCTGGTCGCCGCCGTTCGGTCAGGGCGAGGGCTGGGTCAGGGTGACTGCTGAAACGTCAGTTGCGGGGCGTTGGCTGTGATGGTCTTCCAGTCGTAGCGCATCGGGATGAGTTCGCAGCGGGACCAGGCTTGGTGCTGGTCGGTGTAGTGCGGGCTGGACGGGTCTCCTGCCGTGCCGCCGACGACGATCCAGGTCGAGTCGTCCCAGTTGCCGACGTCGAAGACGTACCGGGCCACGGCGCCGTAGACGGAGGCCAGGCCGGATTCCGAGTAGCAACCGGTGGCCCAGACGGTGTCGTTGTCGCCGCCGGTACCTGCGCCCGCTGGGCTCAACGTCACCGGCGCATCGGGGAACGCCCGCGTCAGCGGATGGGTCAGCGCGGCGGTGTGCAGCTGGCCCCAGGGCACATCGGCGTCGGCGGTCGCGGCGGCGGCGTCCAGCGCTTCGGCCAGCAGTTCGTCCCAGGTGCTGCCGCCGGTCAGCCCGAGATCTCCTGATCGCAGCAGGGCGGGCAGCACCCACCAGAGCTTGCTGGCCGGCGAGGCGCTGCCCGGCAATCGCATCAGTTCGTCGTTCGCGGTCCCGGCCAGGCCAGATCGGGCGGCCACGAGCTGGGCCAGGGTCCACCGCAGCTTTGAGTAGGTCGCCGCGGCTACCGAGTCGGGCGACATGCGTCCGTCCCAGGCGAGCAGCTGATCCCGGGCGGCACTGGCCTTCGCGCTGGCGGGCGTGACGGTGCCGAGAGCCGCGCGGAAGAGCTGGGCGGGGCCGCTGAGGTCGTCTTGATGGATCGCCGCCATGTCCTGCGGTGAGGCGGGGCCGAGATCTTCGATGAGTTCTTCTATCCGCCTGGCGCGGCCCGGCGGATGGGCGTCGGTGCAGAAGTAGTCGCCGGTGCCGGGAACGGTGGTGACCACGCGGTTGTTCGCCGTGACGAGGTAGCCGCGAGCCGGGTCGTCGGCGCGCGGCATCTGCTCGGCTGGAATCATGCCGTCCCACTCGTACTCACCGGTCCACCCAGGTACGGGCAGCCAGCCGTTGACGGCCGGCCGGCGCGGGACCTTCGCCCGCACGAGGTGGCCGATGTGACCGCCGGTGTCGGCGGCGACCAGGTTGTGGTCGATCACGCCCCAGTCGCGTACGGCCGCGAACAGCGAGTCGACCGAGTCGGCGCGCAGCATCGGCAGGAGGCAGTCCAGCGACCGGTCCAGATCGAAGAACTGGACCGACTTGAGGGTCAGTGCGCTCCCGCCGGCCGGGTTTCCGGCAATGACCGGGCCGTGGATGGTCTCGACAATGTCGACCGAGGCTGGCTCGGCGCGGCGGACCTCGATGGCCTCGGTGGACGTTTCGGCCCGAAGCCAGCTGCCCTTGTGCCGGTACCTGGATGGGTCGGCCTGGTCGAATTGCTCGACGTACAGGTCGTGGATGTCGGCGAAGGCGTGCGTCACGCACCAGGCCACGTTCGCGTTGTGCCCGAAGTGGGGGAACGCCGGCACGCCGGGGATCGTGAAGCCTATCGCGTCGAACTCTTCGCAGGCCAGGTGCATCTGGGCGTACATGCCGGGCAACTCGAAGACGCGGTGCGGGTCGCCGGCGAGCAATGGCCTGCCAGTCGTGGTGCGGCTCGGTGCCAGCGCCCAGTTGTTGCTGCCGCCGCCGGTTTCGGCGCTGGCCGACAGCAGGCTGAGCGCGCGGATCGGCTCGTGCAGGTCGGCCAGGCTCGCCGTCCACCGGTCGGCGTCGGCTCCGGGAGGGCTGCACAGGCGGTCGGCGCCGCCGTCGTCGTAGCGCAGCTTGACGACATTGTCCTGACCGACGACGGGCAGCGACGCCGCTCGCCAGAGCTTGAACCAGATCGAGCCCATCAGGTAGCCGCGCTGGCGCATCGCGGCCACGCAATGCCAGGGCTCCCAGGGCTCGGGTTCGGCGCCCAGCAGGTCGTATTCGACGGGTGCCGTCTGGGTCCCCAGGCAGGCATTGACGCCGGCCGCGTAGGCGTCGACCATGTCCCTGGCCTGCGCGCCGAGCGCCTCATAATCCCTGATGCAGGCCGCGGCGGCGCGCAGCCGCCGGGCCAGCCGGTCGGCTGGAACGCCGGCTGGGCCCACCCATTCCGCCCACCGGCCCTCCATCTGCTTCCGGCTCGCGTCCATCTGCCAGAAGCGGTCCATCGCGTGGACGTAGCCCTGGCCGACGAACGCGTCGCGGGTCGAATGCGCGCGCAGATGCGGGATTCCCCAATCGTCGCGGTAGAGCCGGACCGGCCGCTCGACCAGGCCTCCTTCGACCACGACCTCCATGAGTGCCTCCCGAGCGGCGATTGACATCGCCCCGATGCTGACCGAGAACTAGGACAAGATCAAGTCCGAACTCCGGCAATCGGCGTCATTGGCGGTCAAGGTGGAGTAGTGGGTCAGCCCGGTGACCCGCACTCGGAATCCCTGACCGGCATGATCGGGATCGTGCCGGCCGTGATGTACGTGTGCCGTCCTTGCGGCTGCATCACGAGTTGGCCTTGTCAGGGCGCTCGGTCTGGCACTATCTCGGCAGACGGCGCGTAAGCCTGCACCAGCTTCGCGCTAGTGATGCAGTCCTGCCGGGTCGTGTAGCCCTGGCCAGAATCAGCGATGATCAGGCCGTTGGGTGCCTTGAGATGCCAGCGCCAGTCGCCAGCGTGATCGACGAAGTACCCGAACTTGGGTGCTTGGGCCATGACGGTAACTTTCCTCTCTGTTGATCATCCCGACCCATCGAGCCGGGACGAACGTCAGAGCGGCACAACCTAGAACGGGTTCTACCGGCGCGGCGTGGCACTATCGCGCTCGGTCGGCCCCGAGTTATCTTGGCGTGTCTGCAAAGACAAAGTGCGCCGCAGTCACAGGTAAGCGTGCGCCTTACGGCCGAAGAGTACGCAGCCGTCAGGAAGGCGGCAGATCACGACGGCCAGTCCCCGGCTTCGGTGCTCAGGCAAGCATTCTTCAGTCAGGCAAGAGCGTCAGGCTGAAATCGGCCCTCGCCATTGCGGCTGATCGCATAGCCTCATGGTGCGGTATCAGGACCGCCCTTACTGAAGGGGGTGGTGCCCGGTGAATCATCTGACCCTGATTTCGCAGCGGAAACACCCAAGTGCGGGATAACCACAGCCTCCCGTTCCGGCCGTGGGCAGGCAAGTGCCCCTCGGAGAAGCAGGGGATCGCGGTCTCCGTGATCAAGGATGTGGGTCGCGCCGAGCCATGGCTTTGGCGCGAGCGGTCACTTGCCTGATCGCTCGCGCTTCTCGGAGTGAGTCTCGATCGAACTAGGTTCGCCTCGTGATCGCGAGTCGTGCGGAGCATCATCTCCGCTCAATCTGAGCGGAGATGCGCTTCTATCGACTAGCGTCGCCTGGCCGCCACACATACGCTGAGCAGGCAAGGTTCCAACTAGTGACTAGACCAAGGCATCCGGTTAAGGAACTGGAGGCCGTTCTCGACGAAGCTGAGAGCAAGAACTG
>DATNFM010000094.1:0-10144 GCA_035606435.1 Streptosporangiaceae bacterium
GTTAGCCCCACCAAACGCGTCAGCCCCACCAAACACATCGGCCCCACCAAACACATCGGCCCCACCGAACGTGTCGGCCCCACCGAACGTGTCAGCCCCACCGAACGTGTCAGCCCCACGGAACGCGTTAGCCCCACCAAACGCGTCAGCCCCACCAAACGCGTCAACCCCACCAAACGCATCGGCCCCACCGAACGTGTCAGCCCCACCGAACGTGTTAGCCGCACCGGCTCCCTTGGCCCCACTAACTCCACCAGCACCACGCACCGCGCCAGCCTCACTGGGCACGTCAGCGTCGGCGGCAGAGAAGTAACTCGTGTGAATGTGCATATTCATCTGGTCGGGCACCCGGTGAATCTGCATATTCACCCGGCGGAAACCCGGTGAATCTGCATATTCACCCTTGGGGTTGAGCTCGGGAACCGGATGAATTTGCGTATTCATCTGGTTGGCCATTCTGGCCTCCCGGTCTCGTTGCCGTCATTTGTCTCACTAGTCTCGTCGGCATCATGCACTACTGGCTGGGCCGCCGTGGACGGGTCACTGGTTGTGGTGTCGACGCAGCACTGGATTAGCTGGGGTCTGGTCCGGCCGGTGACGAGCATGCCCCGGCCTGGGGGCCAGGGCCTGGCCGTGACGCCGCCGACTAGGGGGCCTTCGTCGGGCAGGCCGGACAGGACCAGGGCCGTAGTGGTGACCTCGCGTAGGCGCTGGCCGAACGACTCGTACGACGTACGCTGACTGCCGGCGACGCGGCGGGTGAGCACGACCGAGAATCCGATGTCAGCGCCCTGGGCGACGAGGTCCGTCAGGGCAGTGAGCGGGCCGCCCATGGACGAGAGCATCAGGTCGTAGTCGTCGACGATCAGGACGTAGTTCGGGCCCGACCACCAGCGTCCGCTTCTCAGCTCGCTGACGCCCGCACCCTCGGGCGCGACTCGCGGCGTCAGCTCAGCGGCGAGCCGGACGGCGAGGCTTTCCGCGCCGCTCGTGGTCGCCGCGTAACCAGCGATTCCTGGTCCGTCGGCCACGTCCAGCAAGTCCCTGGCCGGGTCGATGATCGCTAGCGCGAGGTTGTCGTGAGTCCTTAGGTGGGCGATCAGGCGGCGCAGCAGGGTGGTGCGGCCGGAGCCGCTGTCGCCGTAGACGATGAGGTGGCGGCCGGGACGGGCCAGATCGAGTTCCACCGGGCGGCTGCGGAACTCGCTGACGCCGAGCAGGAACTGGCCGTCGAGCGCGGGCGGCGCGGAGCCGGCGTTGGCGGCCAGCCGGGCTACGTCGGTGGTGCGGACCTGCAGTGGCAGCGGCGCGATCGCGGGAGCGCGGCGACCGCGGGCGGCGTCGGTCAGCACGGCGACGGCTTCGGCCAGGTCGCCGGGGGCTGGCTCGACCGACAGCGAGGGAAGCACGGCCTGGAACATGTGCCCGTCCCTGGTCAGTCCCCGGCCAGGCAGGTCGGCGGGCACCCGGGAGGCGGCCTGCCGGCCGGCCAGCGAGTCGGCCGGGTCGGCGAGCTTGAGCTCCCACCGGGTGCCGAGCGAGTCGAGCAACTGCGGGCGGATGTCGAGCCAGCGGTTGGCCGCGACCAGCACGTGCACTCCGAACGGCAGGCCGGCGGTGGCCAGTTCGGTCAGCTCGGGCTCAAGGTCGGGGGCCGACTGCCTGAGCTGGCCGACGTTGTCCACGACGAGGAAGACTTCCGGCCAGTCTGGAGGCGCCGCTGGTGATCCGGCGGTGGTGGCTCTGGCCTGCCTGGCGGTCGCGCGTTCGTCGAGTAGGGCGCGCAGTTCGCGGAACAGCCGCGCGGTTGCCTCGGTTTCGCCTCGGCCGATCACCGCGCCGACGTGGGGCAGGCCGCCGAGCTCGAACAGGCTGCCGCCGCCTAGGTCAAGGCAGTAGAACTGGCGCTGGTCCGGCTCGGCCTGGACCGCCAGGGCCAGGACGACCGTCTGCAGCAGCGTGGACTTGCCGGTCCTGGGCGCCCCTGCGATGCCGAGGTTGCCTCCGGAGCCGGCCAGCCGGTAGATCACCGGCTGCTTGGCCTGCCGCTCGGGCCAGTCGGCCAGTCCCACCGGGACCTCGCCGACGGGCCAGTCCGGACCGAGCCGGTTGCTGAGCTCGCGCAGCGTGACCGCGGCCGGGAGCGGGGCGGTCCAGATCTGGCGGGCGCGAACGCCGGTGCTCGCCGTCGCCTCGTCGGCTAGCCGGACCAGGACCTGCAGGTCGTCGGAACGAGATCGCAGCGTCTGGGGCTGACCGTCCGCGGCGGCCGGACCGCCGAGGCTGAGCGGGCGCAGGACCGAGCTAGCCATGGCCTCGCCGCGCTCGGCCGCGCCACCACTGCCAGCCAACACAGTCGCGAACTGCAGCGCGGGCCGGGCCGAGCCGCAGATCGCGGCCTTGAACTTGGCCTGCTCGCGGTCGACGCGCAGGTAGCCGAGTCCTGGGAGGGACGGCAACTCGAACGCGTAGGCGTTCGACAGCACGGCCCGCGACTCCTCGGCCGTGAACGTCCGCAGGCACAGCCGGTACCGCAGGTGCGGTTCCAGGCCGCGGATCCGGCCCTCGTCCAGCCGCTGGGTGGCCAGCAGCAGGTGCACGCCGAGCGAGCGGCCGAGCCTGGCCAGGGTCAGGAACGTGTCGTTGAAGTCCGGCTTGGCCACCAGCAGCTCACCGAACTCATCGACCACGACCACGAGGTAGGGCAGCGGCTCGAGCGGCGCGCCTCGGGCCCTGGCCTGCTGGTAGTCGGCGATCGAGCCGAGGTTCCCGGCCAGTCGCAGCTGTTCCTGGCGCCGGGCCAACTCGCCGGCCAGCGCGAGTTGCATCCGGTCGACCAGGCTCAGGTCGTCGGCGAGGTTGGTGACCAGCCCGGCGACGTGCGGCAGGTGCGCGAGGTCCGCGAAGGCCGCGCCACCCTTGAAGTCGATCAGCAGCAGGTTCAGCAGCGAAGGGTCGTGCCGGGCGGCCAGAGCGGCGGTGAGCGATCGCAGCAGCTCGCTTTTGCCCGAGCCCGTGGCGCCGACCAGCATGCCGTGCGGGCCCATGCCCCCGGCTGCTGCCTCCTTGAAGTCCAGGATCATCGGGGCACCGTTGTCTTTGCGCCCGATCGGCACCGCCAGGAACTCGGGCGGAATGCCGCCCGTGAGCGCGTCGAGCCTCATCCAGCCGGCCCGCAGGTCAAGCTGTTCGGCCTCGTCGACGCCGAGCAACTCGACCAGGCGCACCGGGTCGGCCAGGTCAGCGCCGGTTTCGCCGGCTCGCAGGCCAAGCGGGGCCATCGTCCTGGCGAGCTGAGTCGCCAGGCCGAGGTCGATGCTGTCGGGCACCACCGCGGCTTCGACCCGGCCGCTCGGTCCCCTGGCGACGTACCTGACCGTGCTGGGGGACATCCAGTCGACCCGGGCGCCGCAGCTAGCCGGGACCTCGGCGTGATCGCGGACCAGCACGATAACCGTCATGGAGACCGAGGCGGCGACGCTCAGCAGCGCGTCGAGGGACGGCGCGCCCTCCCCCGGCTGGTAGCCGTCGACGACGACCACCACGTGCGCGCTCTCGGCGTCCGGCCGGCGCTGCTGCGGCCCGGTCAGATCCTGCCGGGCCAGCAGTCCGCCGGCGGCTTCCATCCGGCGCCGCAGGCTGTCCATCCGGCGTTGCGCCAGCGCATCGAACTGCGCGGCGAAAGCCACCGGGTCGGCGGTCACCGCCCGGCTGACCCGGCCAAGCCCTTCGCCGGCCTCGGGGTCCCTGGTGTGCGGCAGCCATTTGAGCCAGCCCCAGGTGCGTACCGCCGACAACGGCACCAGGCCCATGATCCGCAATTCGGCCGGGGCGTGGAACGTGGACAGGCTGGCCAGCCAGGAGCCGGCCAATGCCCGGGCCCGGTCAGGGTCGCCGACAATAGCGATGCAGCCGGTGTCCACGAGCGGGATGACCACGGGAGCAGCCGGCAACGTCGCCGTTTCTTCGATCACCCGCTCCGCGTGCGCGGCCAGATCCGGGTCGGCCTCGGCCAGCGGGCCCTCGTCTCTGACGAGCCGGACCGGCCTGCTCGCGGGCACTCGCCCGCGACCGAGCCTGACCGCCGCGAAGTCCTCGTCCCCTGGCCTGCGTTCCCATAGGCCTTCGCCCCGAGCGGCGATCGCGACCAGTGCCTCCGGATCGGGGAAGCAGGCCTGCACGGCATCGCGCTGAGCCTGGGCGGCGGCCAGCGCCATCGTGCGCGCGTCGGTGAGGTGCACGGCATAGCGCTGCTTGGTCCTTGTCCACCGCTTGGCCCGGGAACGCCGCTGACTCATGCTGGCCAGCAGCCCCCCGCCGACCATGGCCAGCACCATGCCGCTGATCACGAGCAGGTAGACCAGCGAGTGGATCACGAAGGCCAGCCCGACCATCGCCAGGCTGCCGAGCATGGGCATCAGCGAGGTCAGCCGGCCGGTGCCACCATCGGGCGGCGACGGAGGAGCGATCAGTTCGATCGGCACCGGCTCGGGCCCGTGCGGCCAGGATCGCTCGGGCCGGTGGACCCGGAACGCTTCGCGCTCGGTCCCCGAAGGGCTCGGCCGGGCCCGGCCATCGTCGCCGACGGCTGGGCTGGTGCGAGGCCGACGAGAAGGTACGCCGACCTCATGGTCCTTGATGATCAGTTCTCCGGCCACCTACCTGCTCCGCCCTCTGGCCGCTGAGCTGCCAATTCGCACTACCGAGCCTCGCATTAGGCCCGATAACGCTACGTAACGCCCATACAGCTATTGGTATATCGAAACGCGTCGTCCTTACATCATCCCAATGTACGCAGATCGTAGATTTGAATAAAGCGTAATCACATCGTACAATTACGATCCGAATGCCGCGCATTGCTATCGCAATCAGCTAAATGATCATCATCATCAGTGCTCGAACGCCTTCGACGAGGAGGAGCAATGGCAGGCCTAATCAGAGTCACCCCCGAGCAGCTCTCTGGTGTATCCGGGCAGCTCAGCGGCGGCGCCGGCTCGATCGAAGCAACCCTGTCGCAGTTGGCGTCCCAGGTCGCCCCGCTTGGTTCGGACTGGGCCGGCACCGGCCAGGCCAGGTTCCTGGCGCTGTGGCAGCAGTGGCAGACCTCGTCCCGGCAACTCCACCAAGCGCTGACTGACATCAGCGTCCTGATGCGCCAGGCGTCGGTCGCCTACGAGACGAACGACACCCAGGTCGGCGCCAGCTTCGGCAGTTAGCCGGGGCGACGATGGAGGCCTCCGCTGGGGGCGGCTCCATCCTGGTGGAACCCGGCTCCCTTGATGCACTGTCCGGCCGGATCGCGGGCGTAGCCACTGGCACGTCCGCGGCCCGGGGCGGGTTTGCTAAGGCCGCTAACGCGGCTGCCGGTTGCCAGGAACCAGCCGCCTTTACGTTCACCAGACTGCAGACGCTGCTCAACGGCTCGATGGAAATGCTTGATCTTTGCTCGACGGCGCTGTCCAAGGCCGTCAAGGGAGCCGCGGGCGCGTACGTGACGACCGATGTCACCCAGATGGCCGCCGGGTCAGGCCCGGCACCGGAACCCTAGGTCAGATCGGTAGCGGGCATGTATCTCGACGATGGAGGAGGCGGGGGCGGGGGACTGTTCCTCGCCACGATTCCGATACCACCCGGCGACCCGGGCGCGCTGGCCGCGGCCGCCGGAACCTACTCGGCGGCGCACGGCGAGATCGAGCGGAACCGCGCCGCGCTTAGCAAGGAGGCCAGCGGCGCCGGTGAGGCGCAATGGGTCGGCGTAGGCGCGTCTTCGTTCGCCGTGGTTTCATCCGCGCTGGTAGCGGCGTACGACTTGACGTCGGCGGCCCTGGCCAAGGGCGCGACGGCGCTTCGCAACTACTCGACCGCGCTGGCGACGGCGAAGGACACTGCTCACAAGGCCAACGCCGAGGTCGCGCTGGCGAATCAGACGGCAACCGCGCTGCTGGCGGCGCAGGCCTCGGCTAGGTCGTCGTCGCAGGCCGCGAACGAGGCCAGCCAGCAGTCGCAGACCGCGCAGTCGCACGCCACCGCCCACCCGCATTCACCGGCCGCCGCCCAGGCGGCGCATACGGCCCAGCAGACCGCCACCGACGCGGAGAACACCGCGAACAGCGACGCGGCCAAGGTCACGGCGCTGACCAATAAGTACGACACCGAGCGGGCGCAGGCGCTGAAGCTGTGCGCGCTCGCCAAGCAGCAGGCGACCACGGCGGCCAAGGACGCCGCGACCGCGTTCGACGGGGCCACCCTCGGCCTGATCGACAACAAGCCGAAACCCGCCAAGGGCGGCGCCGAAGGCGACAAGGGCAGCCCTTGGGAAGTCCTGACGGAGACCATCGAGAAGAGCCACACCGCGCTCGGGTTCCTGGCCGTCGACGGCATCTTGTGGCAGCTCGGCAAGGGTGCCGAACTGGCCGAGAAGTGGATGGACGACCTGCCCAAGCTTGAGGGCGAGTGGCTGCACGAGGCGCTGCCCTGGGGCCAGAACGCCTCAGACGATGAATGGGCCGCCGCCGTCCATAGCTGGTGGACCAAGTCCGATGCGGCCGAGGCGTTTGGTGAGCAGTTCGTCAACGACACCAAGTTCCTCGGCATGGTCTCCAAGTGGGGCCGGATCGGCGGCGGGCCGATCGCCATCACCGGCGATGTCCTGACGATGATCAACCCGCCTCAGGCCGGCGTCATGGGCAATATCGACCGGGTGGTGGCCGGCGGCAACGCGGTGCTCGTCGGCGCCGACACCCTCGGCGCGATCGGGACGCTGGCCAGCATCGACGCGATCTCGTTCAGCCTGCCGCCGGTGGGCGTCGCGCTCGCGGTCGGCACCGGCTTGTACCTGGCTGGCGCCTACGCCTATAAGCACTGGGCCTGGTTCCGGAATGACTTCGCCAACCCGATCGGCCACGCGGCGGTCAGCACCGTCAAGACCATCGGCCACGGCCTGGCCGACGTCGGGCACGGGCTATCCAGCCTCGGCCACGACCTAGGGCTGTGAGGCCGGTTGACTGATCCCCGGGCTGGCGATGTCGCCGTTGCCGAACGGCTGATTGAGCAGGCCGCCACCGACGGCATCGCCAAGCTGCCCGCGCTGTCCGCAGCCGAATTGTGGGTGCTGTGCGGCGACCAGCAGGTCCTGGCCGACGAGGCAGAGTCGCGGTGGTGGACCACGATGCCCGACGCCGACCGCGAGAAGTACGCGACGGCCATGGTCGACTTCCTCGTCCACCGGGAGCTGATCCGCCGGCCGGACGAACCCGGCTCGACCAGCCTGCCGATGACGGCCGGGCTGGCGATGATCGTGGCGGCCCGGCAGAGTCCGGCCGTCGTGGCGGTCTGCTCCAATGCGGACGGGCAAGCGGACCAGGCGCCGAGGATGTACGGACTGGCGCAGTCGGGCCAGTCGCCGCGGGCCGTGGTCAGCGAGGTGGTCTTTCCGCCCAAGGAGGAGGCCTTCGGCCCGATGCACCATTTCTCGCTGGTCTCACCGCAGCGGGCCGGAAAGATCCTCGCGACGTGGGCGACCGCCCGGGAGAAGACGGGATTCCTGAGCCGAAAGCCCAAGCCGAGTCATAGGGTCATCGATGTGTATCACCACCGAACAGGTGAGGATCTCACCAGGGACCGGCTTGTGATCGACCCCACCAGCTCAACGTTTGAGCTGACCAGGCAGCGGGTGGACGGCGCGCCCGAGCCGCCGGTGCAGCGGAATACCGATGAGCTGGCCAGTTTGGTCATCAGCCTGCTGCTGGAGCCGGCCGCGTGACCCACTCAAGGGCACCGGAGTTGGCCGTCCACGCCAGCCGGGGCACTGCGTTCTACGCCGAGGATCGCTGCGCGCTTAACTGGCGATTCCTGACCGCCGGGGTCTATGGACCCGCGGCCGGGTTCGCTCTCGTCGTGGCGGCCCTGACCAGCGGGCGCCAATTTTTCTTCCTAATGGCTCTTGTCTTTTTCATGATCACGCTGGCGGCCTGGGTCGTCTGCAGCGGTGACTGGGTACGGTACGCGTGGCCGGCCGGGATTCGGCTCGACGGCACCGGCGTCAGGATCGGCGGAGTGCGCTGGACCGAGGCTCATCCCGGGCGGGCGCGGGCGCGGCTGGCGACCGTGCCGAGACAGTACTCGCAGGTGTTTTCCTGTCCGTGGAGCGGGGTGCTGAGCATCGGCATCACGACGGACCGGGAACTGCTGAAGCTGATGAACCGAAGGGCCTACCGTGGCCGCAAGCTCACCGCGCTCGGCAACCTGGCCGTGCCGTTCATGCGGGCCGCGCTCGTGGTCTGGGTCGACGAAGCGCAGGCGCGGGTGCCGGACATCCGGCCGGCGCGGGGTCCGATGTGGATCAACTATCCCGAGGCGGGCTATCACCAGCCGGTCTGGGTCGTGCCCACGAGGCGGTCGGCCGACCTGGAAGGCGCGCTGGCGCTGCTGCCGTTGCCGGCCGGAACTGTGCGGGACCCGAGCGAGATCTTCGCGCCCGACTCGCGCATCGCCGACTGGACCGCCGCGAAAATCAAGCGCGAAGAAGCCGAGCCTGCAGCAGAATAAGACCTCGTGACGAACTGGGGCGAGGTACTAGAAAACGACTTTGCCGTCCCGCCTGGACGGCCGTCGTCGGAGCTGGCTGCTGAGTTGTACGCGATGCTCGGGTCGCCGGATCCGAAGGTTCGCGACGATACCGCGTTCCCGGTGCTTGCCTACTGGGTCAGCCGAGGGGTGTTCGACGGGCAACTGGCCGTCGTTGGCGGCGAACTGATCGCGCGAATCAGCGACGGACCGATCTACCAGCGCACCTTCGCGACGATCAGCCTGACCTGGGTCCTGCTGCGCGATGCCAAGACTTCCGAGCTCAACTCGGCGACGGTGCTGGGCTGGCTGGCAACCTTCTCGCAGTGGTGGCGCAACGAAACCGATCTGCGCCCGTGGGATCCGGAGCTGGGATGGCTGCACGCACCCGCGCACGGCGCTGATCTGCTGCGGGCGTTCGGCCGGTCGCCGAAGCTGGGCGCGGCGGAGCTGGCGGGGTTGCTTGAGCTGGCCGTGGACCGGCTGATGACGGACCAGGGGTATCTGTACGGGAACAACGAGGATGATCGCATCGCTTCTGCGCTGGCCTCGGTGCTGGTACGGCCCGAGGTGAGCGCCGATGCGGCGGTGGGGTGGATTGGCCGACTGCACGACGCCGTCGCGGCCGGGGAGCCCGGGCCGGTGCCGCCGTGGGCCGCCAACTCGCTGCGGACGCTGGCGGCGCTGTACGTCATGGCCGATCGCGGGGTGAGCTCGTTCGATCCTGAGACGAACACGAGGGGGCCGGTGGTGCGGCTTCCGCACGCCGCTGGGATTAAGGATCGCCTCGCCGAGGCTCTGCGGGTGCCGTGGGCCGGGCTGGGCTAACGTCGCCGGGGCGGCGCCCGGGCGAACTGCTCGAGGTCGAAGGCCGCGTACTTGATGTCGTCGCGAATGCTGCCGCCCCAGCCAAACCTGGACTGGTTCCAGTCGTTCGGATCCTCGGCGCACTTCCGGCGAAGGATCGTAGGCCGGTCGATCCGTACTCATCCGGCAGTATGCACTTAGCGCAGGTCTTTTCTCATCAGGGTGCAGGTGGTCCGGTACAGGCTGACGGTGCCATCCGGTGCTTGCTGTTCCCAGGAGGCGGGCTCGCTTCCGTAGGCGACGTACCCCAGACGCTCGTACAGCGCGCGGGCGCGCGGGTTGGACTCCTCGACGCTTAGCTGGGCCCGGTTCAGCCCGCGGGCACGGATACGGTCCTCGGCCGCGCTGATCAGGAGCGTGCCGATCCCGCACGACTGCAAGGCTTCGTGCACACCCAGTTGCCAGAGCACTCCCGCCCCGTGGCGCTTGTCAAAGTCGATCCCACCTCCGGCTACTGGCAGACCCGACGGCGGGCAAGCAGCCAAATACTCAACATCCCGGTCGCTGGTCATCACCTCGGCGACACCGGCCAGGAACAGCGGCGGCCCCCACCAGGAGCAAGCCGGAAGATCCTCCGCCATCAGCTCGCGAAACGTCAGCGGCACCACAATCTCGGTCACCTCAGGATCACCTCTTCAGCGCCTAGCTGCCGGGCAGGCCGCCAAGTACCCGCGGTCGGTTCAGGGCGTCGGTGATGCTCTCCAAGGCCCGG
>DATNFM010000095.1:0-15800 GCA_035606435.1 Streptosporangiaceae bacterium
GTCAGTCCCCGAGTCCGCGGGCGAAGCCCTGGCGCCAGGTGGGCCAGGTCGGCTGCCAGCCGAGCTCGCGCTTGGCCTTGGCGTTCGATGAGCCGCGCACTCGCGTCATCATCGAGACTCCTACCTCCCCGGCCCCGATCCGGCCGATCCAGGTCGGAACCCGCATCGGCGGCTTCGCGCCGATCGCCTTCGCCACGGCCGGCAGCCACACTGAGACTGGAGCGGGCTCGTCGTCCACGATGTTGTAGACGCCGGCCGGTCCGCGTTCGACCGCGGCCGCTGTTGCCTGGGCCGCATCTTCTACGTGGATAAACGACCATACGCCCTCTCCGCCCCCGACCAGAGGGAACTGGCGCTTGCGGATCATCGCCGCGATCTCGTTGGCGGTACCCGGCCCGTACAGCATGCCGTACCGCAAGGCGAGACCCGTGACTCCGGGCGCGCCCTGCACGGTCCGTTCCACGTGCTGGATCGCCGCCATCGAGATCCGCTGGTTCGCCGGCGGGTCCGGGTCGAGCGGATCCTCCTCGGTCTTCACCGGGCCTCCGGTCCTGATGTTCGGCCAGCCGGTGAAGCTCTGCGCGATCACCCGACCGGTACCTGACGCGAGCGCCGCCGCCATCAGGTGATCCAGGCCCTTGGTGCGCAGCTCGTTGGTGGTCGCGAAGACCTTGTCGAAGTTGCGGAACCCGGCCGACGTCGGGATCGCCGTCATCTGGTGCACGATCACGTCGGGCTCAGCCTTGGCCACCGCCTCCCCCACGGCGACCGCGTCGAGCCCGTCCAGCACGACCGGCATCGCCCCGGCCGCGGTCAGCGCCTTGGCGTTGGCCGGCTTGCGCGTGCTCCCGGTCACCTCGTGTCCGGCTGCCACCAGGGCCGGTACCAGCCGCTTGCCGATCGCTCCGCTGGCGCCGGCGACGAATACTCGCATGACTTAACTCCTGCCCGTTCGGCTCCATGAATTCAGCCTCTGAGACGAAAAACGCCCCCGGCCCGTGACAACGGACCGGGGGCGCCCCCGGGGCTGGAGTTCGCTACTGAGCAGGCAGCTCCGGCACGGCTGTCTTGCGGCCTGGCAGCCAGGACAACCACCTGGGCAGGTACCAGCTGCGCTCGCCCAGCAATGCCAGCGCGGCGGGCAGCAGGATGCCGCGGACGACGGTGGCATCGATCAGCACGGCGGCGGCCAGCCCGATCCCGAGCGTCTGCAGCTGGATGACCGACAGCGTGGCCAGGATCGAGAACACGGCCACCATGATCACGGCCGCGCTGGTCACGACGCCGGCGCTGGACGAGATGCCGCCGATCACCGCCTGCCTGGTCGAGGCGCCGCCGGCCCGAAGTTCGGCGATCCGGCTCAAGATGAACACGTGGTAGTCCATGCTCAGCCCGAACAGGAACACGAACATGAACAGCGGGACCCACGGCACGATCCCGCCGTAGCCGGTGTAGCCAATCGGGCCCTGCAGCCGCCCGTCCTGGAAGATCAGCACGATCAGGCCGTAGGACGCGGCCACCGATAGCAGGTTCAGTCCGACCGACAGCAGCGAGATCGGCAGCGACCGGAACGCGCACAGCAGCAGTATGAACGCCAACGCGGCGACGGCGGCGAGCACGAGCGGTGTCCTGGTGTCCAGGGACCTGATGTCGTCGTAGTTGGTCGCGGTGTCGCCGCTCACCGCATAGCTGATGCCGCTGACCTTGCCGAACGTCTCGGGCAGCACCCGATTGCGCAGGGCGAGCAGCGCGCGGTCTGAGGTGGCGTTGGTGCCGTTCCCGGCCAGCTGGACATTGACGACCAGCGCGCGGCCGCCTGCGACCAGCTGCGCCGTGACCGGCGGACGGAGCAGGCCGGTAGCCGACGTGTCGTGCCGAAGTGCGGCAAGGGCGGCGCTGACCGACGGCGAGGCCAGGTCAGAGCCGGTGACGACGATCTGAGCGGGAGAAGGCGCCTGCGGGAAGGCACGCTCGGTCGCGGCCAGGGTCTTGACCAGGGGCAGATTGGTGGAGAACCCGCCGAACGGCGGGTTGGCTAGCCGCAGGCCGAACGCGGGCAGGGCCAGGGCGATCATGGCGATCGCGGCCACGCCGCCCCAGGCCGCCGGACGGCGCATGACCCGGGTTACCAGCGCCGTCCAGAACGCGGAAGGCTTCGATGCGGTCCGCCTGCGGCCAAGGAACGGGATCTTGCCTCGGTCGGCCCACTTACCGAGCCATGACAGCAGAGCAGGCAGGACTGTCAGCGAGCCGAGCACGGTGATGCCGACGACGGCGATCGTGCCGACCGCGATCCCCGTGAAGACGTCGTAGCCGGTCATGAACAATCCGGCCAGCGCGACCATCACGGTGAGTCCGGAGACCACGATCGCACGGCCAGATGTGGCGGCGGCGATCCGCAGCGCTTCGGCCAGGCTCGCGCCCCTGGCCCGTTCCTCACGCTCCCGGCGCAGGTAGAACAGCGAGTAGTCGACGCCGACGGCCATACCGATGATCAAGACGACTTCCGAGGTGCTCTGACCGACCGGCAGCCATTGACCGACGACCGACGCGAGCGAGATCGCGCTGATGACCGCGGTCGCCGCGAGAAGCAACGGGATGCCGGCCGCAATCAGCGCGCCGAAGACCAGCAACAGCAAGATCAGCGTGATCGGCAGCGAGGTCGTCTCCGCCTTGTGGAAGTCGCGGCTGATCGTGGCGTTCGCCACCCGGTTGGTGCTCGCGTCGCCCGACTCACGGATCCGCAACTGGGGGTTAGTCGCCTGGACCGAGGCGACAGCCTTGATCGCGGGAAGCACCGCCTGGGTTGCGTTACTCCCAATGACCTTGAAGGTGACGAGCGCTGACCTTCCGTCTGGGGAGATGAGCGACTTGCCGCCAGGTCCCAGGGGTGAGGTGATATCCGAGGCGGTCGAGCGCGGCAGTCGACGCAGATCGGTGACGACCTCGGCGGCCGCGCGGCGCATGGCCTGGTCGGTGGCGAACCGGGCGGCTGGGTTGCGCGCCTGGATGAGCACGCTTTCGGCCGGCGGAGCACCCTTGACGTTCAGGTGATCCAGCGTTCGCTCGGCCTGGCCGGACTGGCCTGGGTCGTAGGAGTTGACGTTGCTCGTGCCGATGTGCTGGCCGATCAGGAAGACGGCCACGACGAGCAGGAACCAGCCGAGCACGGCGGTTTTGCGATGGCGGACGCTCCAGCCGGCGATCCGCTCGACGACCGGCCGTGCTGGCCCCCGCGACCGCGAGCGATCGGGTTCCCCGGTTCTAGGTGGCGTTGTTTTGGGCAATACTGAACTCTGCGACGGGCGCATCGTGGGCTCTCCAGGGTTTTATGGTGCGACTTTGTTGCGTCTGGCCCTTGCCCGCGAGTGCCAGCTCCCGGGCAAGGGCATCGGTCTTTACTGAGGGTTGGGGTACAGGGGGCCGAGCGGGCCTGGAGTGGTCAGCGCGGCCTTGGCCTCGGCCAGCGGATCGGCGGGCGGGCGGAGCATGGCCCGGGCCACGCGGGCGTGCATCCGCGCCGTGGCCACGACGACGTAGTTGAAGCTCAGGAAGCCGACAACGCCGACCGCCGCGACGATCAGCGCCTTGGGCAAGGTGTCGACGAAGATGCCGATCGTGCCCGGCCCGCCGGGGCGGCCTTGCGGGAAGTAGAAGCCGATCTGATAGCCGTGGTACCTGATGCCGTGGTAGTCGGTCCAGGGCGCCCAGTACCAGAGCGGGAGCGTAATCCAGGATCCGAGCCAGGCCCAGATCGCGAACACGGCGGTGTCGAGCGCGAAGAGCGGGGCGAAGAGACCGGTCAGGTAGGCGAACTCTCGCCAGGTCGCTCGGTCTGTCCAGCAGGCGCGGGCTCGTGCGAGCAGACCGCGCGGCGGAAGCGGCGGGTAGCTGGCCGTCACCGGTGCGTCGAAAACGGCACCCAAGCGCCAGCGCTCAACTCCGGCGCACCAGTGCACCGCCGCGGCGGCGGCGATCGCCAGCGGGATGCCGAACAAGGTGAACGACAGGGCGCCTACGGTCGTGACCACGGCCAAGGTGATCGAGAACAGCAGTCCGCTGAACGCCAGGTAGCCGAGCAGGTAGCCGATCGAGCGCCAGAGTCTGGCCGAGAACAGCAGACGCACCGGGTCCAGCCTCATGGTGAGTCTCGACCGGCCGAGCTGGCCGGCTGGCGGCGCGCTCATCCGACATCTCGCATGAGCTGCTCGACCGCTTCAACCTTGGCGGTCAGCTTGGCGATCTCGGTCCGCAGCTCCTGCTGGTTGGCGACCGCGTCCTGGGCGAGCTTGCGGTACTCGACCATGGCGACCGCGTCGGCCCGATGTGACTGCAGGTTGAAGTACGCCCACACGATGACCGCGATCGCCGCGCAGATCACGAACGGGATGCCCACGCTGATGATCACCGCGGTCGGGTTGAGCGTGTGGGTGCTGCTTGTAGTGGCCAGCGCGATCATAGGTCGCTCGCATTCATCTCGGGGGTCTGCATGTCCTGCTCCTGTTGGCTCTCGATCGCCGGGGCCGCCCGGACGGCCTCGGTGATCCTCTCGGCGGTCAGGTACAACTCGAACGGCACGAGCTCGAAGTACTTCATCGCCTTGCCGTCCTCGGAGAGCTCGAGGTGCCCAGCGACGAGCCCTGCCTTCTCCAGCCGGTCCAGGTGCATGTACAGCAGCGGCCGCGAGATGCCGAGTCGCCGGGCCAGCTCGCTGACGTGCACCGGCCCGTCCGACAGTTCGGCCACCACTCGCAGCCGGAGTGGGTTGGCCGTCGCCGTCAGCACGGCGAGAAGTTCGGCTTCCGTGAACAGTGCTAGCTCCCGTTTACACCGGTCGGCTGTTGCCTACACCTGTAAGAGAAAGATTACACGTGCCAGAAACACTGTCAAGTCGACCTAGGCGAAGGATCGCCGACTCACAATATCAATTTTATTCAAGATCAACTTAAAAAATCTAAGGTCTATGCGTTGACAACTTCGGAAACCAAACCTATATATGAGCTGTAGGGCTGCATCGAGAGCGGAGGAGTCCAGGGTGGACTGGCAGGAGTTGACGGATCTGACTCGCGGGCAGCCGTTCGTGGTCGAACGGATCCGCCTGACCGGCAACGGCGTCGCGGTCGAGGGCCAGTTCGAGCCTCCGCAACTGGCCCAGCTCAGCATCGACGACCAGGTGTTCGTTGCGGCGTTCGTGCGGTCGCACGGTTCGATCAAGGAGATGGAGCGGATCTTCGGCGTGAGCTACCCGACGATCAAGTCCCGGCTGAACCGGATCGCCGAGCACCTCGATTTCGTCGACATCGATCCGGCGCCAACCGGCGCCGACGTCCTCGACCGCCTGAGGCGAGGGGAGATCAGCGCCCAAGAGGCGCTGGCCGAGTTGGAGAGAAGACCCCGATGATCCCGCAACTGGTGACCGTGCGTTATCGCCGTTCCGACGGCCGCTCGTTGCGGCTGCCGGTCCCGGTTCTGCCGGTACTGCTCCTGCTTTCACCGCTGCTCCTGCTCGCCGCGCTGACCGGACTGGTCGCATGCCTCGTATTCGAGGTGAGCGCGGCGGGAGCACTGCGCGGCGCCGGGCAACTGCTGCTGGCACTGCCGGGCACCCGAATCGAGATCGACGACGGCCGAACGGCCGTGCTGGTAACCGTCAGATAACTCAGCGTCAGATATCTCAGCGTCAGATAACTCATAGGAGTTGAACATGAACGAGCAGCGCCGCCAGGTCCTGGAGATGCTGGCCGAAAGCAAGATCACAGCCGATGAGGCCGAGCGACTGATCTACGCACTCGAAGCAGATCAGCCCGAGCCGTCTACGGGAGTCGCGGACCGGTCGAAATCCCGGCCCAAGTACCTGCGCGTAGTGGTGATCGACAACTCCGCCGGCGAGGAACCAAGCCGGGTCAACGTCCGGATCCCGCTGCAGTTGCTGCGCGCCGGGGTCCGGCTTGCGAGCCTTATCCCTCCGCAGGCCGTAACCAAGATCAACGAGAAACTAGACGAGTCTGGCGTGCCGTTCGACCTCACCGAACTCAAGCCGCAGCAACTCGAAGAACTCATCGACCAACTCGGCGACCTCACCGTCGACGTCGATGAACCCGACAGCAAGGTCCAGGTGTTCTGCGAATGACGACGCCAAGCCTCCCGTCCCGACATCGGGGTGGCCCCGCTGTTGTCATAGCGACAGCAAAAGCACCCCGATGTCGCTGGCACCGGCAGAAAGTGTGGCGGTGGATCGGGCAGAATTCAGCCCGACCGGCTGCGGTGCGGTCATAGATCGCCGCCCTCACGATCAGCCCGCCGCCCTCACGATCAGCCCGCCTAATCTGACCGTTATGCCGGGTTCCCGGCAATCCTGTTAGTCCACCCGCTTCCCCTTAGTTGCGCTGACTTCCCCTTGGTTGCGCTGACTTCCCACTGGTTGCGCGCAAATTTTGTCGTGTTTATGATGATTTATGACCGCCGAACCAAGGGTATGTCAGCGCAACCAATGGGAAGTGGACCCTAACCGGTGGGAAGTCGTCCCTGCTGGACGGGCGACGGGCCGGCGCGTCGCAGGACGGTGGAGGCGGCACAGGTCGCAGGACGGCGGAGGGTGACAAGAAGGCGGGACAGGTGGCAGGACGGCGGAGGTAGTCGGCGGCACCCCGATCAGCGAGCTCTACCTGCTGTACGGGCACGCGCACGAGGAGCTGGCCAAGCGCGGCATCAACGTCCGGCGTAACTATGTCGGCGAGTACTGCACCTCGCTCGACATGGCCGGCTGCTCGATCACGCTCAGCCGGCTTGACCCGGAGATCGATGAGCTGCTGGGCGCGCCAGCCGAGATCGCCATCAGGACGTTCTGAGCCTGCCCGGAGATGCGCTCACGGCCGGCTGGTTCCCGGCCTGGACCGATCGCCAGCCATCGGACCGGTCGACGCCATCCGGCCGGCCGTCGCGCACCGGCTCAGTCAGCCCACTCAGCGAGTTGATCGAGAATGAAGGCGGCTCTCGCTTCCGGCGGACCAGGATTAACATCAATTAGGCGAAAATTTTGCGAAGCATATATCGCCTCATGAATCTGCTCGAAGCGCAGCGACTCCTCATAGCTGATGCGGCGAGCCGCCGTCGGTTCGATGAAGCCGAGCGGCCGGATGAAGAACACCTTCCGCTGGTAGATCTCCTGCTCCAGGATCCGCTCCAGCTCCGCCGCCAGGACAGCGGACGGCTCGAAGCCGACGTACCTGGCCAGGGCCAGCGTGCAGACCGGCGAACGATCGTAAAACTCGACCGACCCTGGTTGGTCACCGTCGGGCTGGCCGAGTTGCCTGATTCGCTGCAGCTGGATGATCTTGTCGATGAACACGGGGTCCTGCCATGGCTCGGCGACCCCGCGAGCTTGCTCGGCCGCGATCACATCGGTCGCCGCTTCGGCGACGACCGGATAGCCGCGAGCGGCCAGGATCTGCAATATGGAGGTTTTGCCTGCACCCGGAGCTCCGGTCAGGATGTAGCGCCGCACTAAGCACCTGCGTTTCAAGGGGTTGGATTCACCTTCCTTTCTCCGGACTGGCGCCACGCCCCCGCACCTACCACGCGGCGCCAGTCCGGCTGCCCCCCGGATTAAAGTCGAACGTCTACTTGAGGAAACTGATCAGGGCCTGGTTGACCTGGTCGGCGTGAGTCCAGCTGATGGCATGGGGTCCGCCGTTGATGACGACAAGCTCGCTATCGGCGAGCAGGGCCGGCAGCCGCTTGCCGGTGTTGGGGAAGGGCAAGATGCGGTCGGCATCGCCCTGGATGATGAGTACTGGAATGTCGATCCTGGGCAGATCGGCTCGGAAGTCCGTCTCCCAGGTCGGGATGCAGGCGACAACCCCGGTAGCCGAGGCGCCGACGGCGATGTTCCAGCTCGCCTGAAAAGCCTGATCGCTGACGCGCGACCCCGCCAGAATATCGATGTTGTAGAAATTGTCCAGGAATCCCTTGAGCCAGGCCGGCCCATCCGTCTCGGCGGTGTGGATGAAGCCGTCGAACAGGCTGCCGGGCAGTCCCTCGGGATTGTCATCGGTCTTGAGCAGGAACGGCGGGATCGGCGAGACCAGCACGGCCTTGAGGACCCGCTCAGAACCGTAGGTGCCCAGGTACCGGGTGACTTCTCCGGTGCCCATCGAGTGGCCGACGAGCATCGCACCGCGCAGGTCGAGCACTTCCATGACCGAATTGAGGTCGGAGGCGAAGGTGTCGTAGTCGTAGCCGGACGTGGGCTGGCTCGACTTACCGAAGCCGCGCCGGTCGTAAGTGATGACCCTGTATCCGGTTCCTAGCAGCGCAGGCAGCTGCTTGTCCCAGGCGCGGCCGCTGAGCGGGTAGCCGTGGATCATGATGACCGGCGGACCCGACCCGTGATCCTCGTAGTAGAGCTGGATGGGCGCTGAGTTCTCCTGGCCAACCCTGACGTACGGCATTTACGCCCCCTTCGGAGTCTGAGGAGTCTGACAGGCACGACCCTGGAGAAGTTACGGACTGGCGAGCTGGTGTCGCTTCTAGCAAATGACCGGCCTGATGACTGGGTGCGCGGTGCCTCTGAGCAGGGCAAACTGTTTGGCTAGCGGCATGAGCCGGTAAACTGGCGGTGATGCACACGGGGGGCGGCGGGCATCGCGGCGGTGACAAGGGGGAGCTGGGTCCGGTTTTGGCGGATTCGGCTACCAGTGACTCAAGCGCGGCCAGATACGGGCTGTACGGGCGCGACCGTGAACTCCGCGCACTCGACGCGCTTATCTGTCATCTGACCAGCAGCCCAGGCGAGACGACCAGCCGGACTGGCGGGCTGGATACCGACGGCATGGAATCCGTCCTGCTGGTGCGCGGCGAGCCTGGCCTAGGCAAGTCGGCGTTGCTCGCAGCGGCCGGTGAGGCGGCGCGAGCCGCCGGGGTGAGATTGCTGGCGGCGGCGGGAGTGCCGTCGGAGGCCGCGATCCCGTTCGCCGGACTGCACCATCTGCTGCAGCCGGTGCTGCACCGGGCCGACGAGCTGCCGGGCGGGCAGCGGGAGGTGCTGGAGAGTGCGTTCGGCCTGGCCGGCGAGGCCACGCCGGAGCCGCTGCCGGTCGCGCTCGCGACGCTGACGCTGATCACCGCCGGGTCGGCGGATGGTTTGAGAGAACCTGTGCTGCTCGTCATCGATAACGCACAGTGGCTCGATCAGCCGAGTTCGGTCGTGCTCGGTCTCGTGGCGCGGCGTCTTGGCGGGCGACCGGCCGCGATGGTGGTCTGCGCGAGGTACTGGCCGCGGACTCCGCTCACTGACGCGGGACTACCCGGGCTTGACCTGGCCGGGCTGAGCGAAGACTGCGCTCTGGCCGTGCTGAGCAGCCAGATGCCGGACCTCGAACTGCCGGCGCGCGACCGGCTGGTCGCGAAGGCGGCCGGAAATCCGCTCGCGCTGGCCGAATTGCCGCGGTCGCTTCCGCCGCCAGCACTGAGCGGCACTTCGCAGGCGCCGCTTCCGGCCGGCCTGCAGCTGTCAGAACGTCTGGAGCAGGTTCTGGCCGACCAGGTCGGCGAGCTTCCTGACCCCACCAGGTCGGTCCTGCTGCTCGCGGCGACCGACGACCGGGACGGGCTGGGCGAGCTGCTCGGCGCGGCCTCGATCCTGGCGCGGGAGCAGGTGACGGCGCAGGCGCTTGACCCGGCGATAACGGCCAGGCTGGTGGAGGTCAGGCAGACCAGCCTGCGGTTCAGGAATCCGCTGGTCGGCGCGGCGATCTACCAGGCGGCGGGCCTGGCCGGCCGGCAGGCCGCGCACGCCGCGCTCGCCGAGGTGCTCGCCGATCAGCCCGATCGCCAGGTCTGGCACAAGGCGGCGGCCGCGTTCGGGCCCGACGAGGAACTGGCCGGCGCGCTCGACGAGGCCGCTATCCGGGCCGAACGGCGAGGAGCTGTAGCGATCGCGGCGAGCGCGCTCGAACGCGCGGCCGAGCTCAGCAGCAATGAGGCCCGCCGGGGCACCCGGTTGCTGCGCGCCGCCGAACTGGCCTTTGACTCAGGTCACCCCGGGCTTGGTCCGCAGCTACTCAAGGCGGCCGAGCCGCTTGACCTGCCGACCGAGGAACGGACGTGGCTGTCCTGGCTGCGGCAGTCCTTCTCCGGCGCGGGCTGGTCGGGAGCGGCGAAGGTGGGCTCGATCATCGCAATGGCCGACCGGCTACGCTCGGAGGGCCATCCAGAGCGCGCGGCCGAGTCGCTGCACACGGCGGCGTATCGCTGCTGGTGGCAGAGCCCGGATCAGCAGACCCGCGCCGCCGTGATCGCGGCGGCCGAGCGGATCGGGCTGCCGCCGGATCATCCGGCTCAGCTGGCCATCCTCGCCTTGACCGATCCGATTGAGTATGCCCGGCCCGTAGCCGAGCGGATCGCCCGGCTGAGTCCCGACCCCGACGACCCGGCCGGGTCGTATCTGATCGGCACGGCCGCTACCGCGATCTGGGCCTACGACCTGTCGGCCGGGTTCCTCGAAGCGGCGGTCAACGGGCTGCGCAGGCAAGGCAGGCGCGGCTTGCTGGCCCAGGCGCTGGTAGCCCAGACCTGGGCGGCCGTGCACCTGGCCGACGGGCCGGTCGTCAAGTCGGCCGCCGCCGAAGCCGACCGGCTCGCTCGCGAATCCGGCCAGGTGCGCTGGGCGATCGGCGCGCAGCTGGCGCTGGCGTCGGCTGTCGCCGAAGAGGGTGACGGCGAGGAGGCCGAGGCGCTGGCGGCGGAGGCCGAGGCCAAGCTGATGGCGGTCGGCACCAACTCGATGCTGGCGCTGGCACAGTTCGCACGCGGCCGGGCCGCACTGGCCCGCCAGCGGTATCAGCACAGCGCCGAGCAACTGCGCCGGATCCTTGACCCGGCCGATCCGGCCTATCACACCTATGCCGGCGCGTGGTGCCTAGCCGAACTGGTCGAGGCGGAGATCCTCGCCGACGAGCCGGACGCGGCCAGGGAACACCTGGCCAGGCTTGAGTCACTGGTAGCGGCGACCTCGGCCCCGCTGCTGCGGGCGCAGTTGGCGTACGCACGGCCGATGCTGGCACCCGATGACCGGGCCGAACAGCTCTGTCAGTCGGCCCTGGCCGATGATCTCGTCGCGTGGCCGCACCTACGCGGCCGGATGCAGCTCTGGTACGGCCGCTGGCTGCGCCGTCAGCGGCGGATTGCCGACTCGCGCGGGCCGCTCCGAGCTGCCCAGGACACGTTCAGCACGCTGAAGTTCACCGCCCTGGCGGACTGCGCTCGGCAGGAGCTGCGCGCCTCGGGGGTGACGAACCGGCGAAACCCGCCGGAGACCAGGACCAGGCTGACCCCGCAGGAACTCGAGATCGCCAAGCTCGCCGCCGGAGGCCTGTCGAACCGGGAGATCGGCCAGCGGCTGTACATCTCGCACCGGACGGTCGGCTACCACCTGCACCGGATCTTCCCCAAGCTCGGCATCACGTCGCGGAGTCAGCTTCACGCAACGGTGGCTCGCCACGTCAGCGTCGACTGACCAGCGTCGACTGACCAGCGTCGACTAGCCGTAGAGCTTCAGGTGCGGCCACAACGTCTTCCAGTCGGCGCGCGGGCTCGTGCAGACGTCGATGGGAATGTTCGTCCAGTCGTTCTTGACCTGGTAGGGGGCGTGGTAGGTGGTCAGCAGCCGGCAGCGGCCGAAGTAAGGCCTCAGCTGGCCGAGCGCGTCGACGACGAGAACGGTGCGGTCCGAAGCCTGGCCAGGGCCCCACATCCAGTAGGCGTTGTGGCCGGAGAGCACCGCCGCGAGCGACTTTCCTGAGTCGAACACGGTGACCGAGGCGGCCTCGGCGTAGAAGCCGGTGAAGATCGAGGTTGGCGGTTGACCGGCCCGGGCTAGGGCTTCGTCCTGTGCGGCGATCACCCGGGCGAGCTGGTCGAAGCCGATGGTGTCGCCCAGGTTCGAGTTGGCCTGGCTGGACTTCGGCAGCGATGCGATGTCGGCGACCGGCAGGAACGGCAGCTCAAGCGGCAGGACCAGCGCCGTGCCGACGAGCGGGGCAGCCAGCAGGAGAGCCCACCGGGGTCGGGGGCGGCGAGCGCGGGATAGCCAGCGTTCGGCCGCGAGTGAGCCTGCGGCCAGCACGACTGGAGCCAGGCCGTCCGCGTAGTAAGGCTTGCCCGGCACCCAGGCCAGCACGTAGGCGAACACGAGCGAGGCGGTGATGGCCAGGAACCTCAGCTCGCTGGTACGCCAGAGCGTGACGAAGCCGGCCACCACCAAAGGCGCTACCAGCAGCCCGAGGTAGATGAGCTGGGCTGGAACTCCGCCCGCGTAGCTGGCCGCCGAACTATTTTCTCTATGAAGGGCAGTTGACATGGCTAGCTGCGGCCAGCCGTGCGTTGCCTGCCAGGTCAGGTTCGGCAGCCAGATGATCGCGGCGATGCCGACGCCGAGCCAGGGCCACCTGGAGCGCAGGGCCGGGCGGTAGTTCGAGAACGTGATGCCGATGAGCAGCGCGATCAGCAACGTGACCAGCAGGTAGTTGTCTTCGAGCCCGACGCCGGCGGCGGCACCCGCGCCGAGCCACCAGCGGGGACGGCCTTCGAGCAGCGCCGTCGCCACGCAGAGCAGCACGAGCGCCCAGGCCAGCAGTTCGATCGGCGTGGTGTTGCCGAGGTGGTCGGCGCCGATCAGGATCGGGGTGCAGGCCATGGCGAGGGCGGCCAGGATCTGCGCGCGCCGGCCCCCGCGCAGTGCGGTCTCCGGACTGCCATCCGGAGACCGCACTGCCTGTGTTTGCCGATACAGGAGCGCGGCGAATCTGGCCGCGGTGATGATGACGGCGCCGCCCGCGAGAGCCGGGATGACGCGGATCGCGGTCGGATGCAGGCCGAATAGGCTGGTGGTCTTGTCCAGCAGCGGCATGAGCGGCGGCTGGTCGACGTAGCCGAGCGCGAGATGGCGGCCGGCGGCGATGAAGTACAGCTCGTCTTGCATGAAGCCGTAGCGCGCGCTGACGGCGAGTTCGGCCGCGACGAAGACGGCGGCGATCACCCAGACGAGCGGCGGCAAGGCTTCGGGGGCTGGGCGGCGACTGGGACGGCGACCCGGGTCGGGTCAGGTTGCGTCATTGCGATACCCCTCGTAGAAATCTGATATCACAATGATAGATCAACGATAGCCGGGCGGGCTAGCCCTCCGTCCTAGATAGGCTGCGTTCGTGACCAATGCGAAACGCCCCATTCGGGTAGCACTGCAACTACAGCCACAGCACGCCGACTACGACACCATCCGCCGCACCGTCACCGAGGCCGAGGATCTCGGGGTGGACGTGCTCTTCAATTGGGACCACTTCTATCCGCTGTACGGCGAGCCGGACGGCAAGCACTTCGAGTGCTGGACGATGCTCGGCGCCTGGGCGCAAGCCACCCAGCGGGCGCAGATCGGCGCGCTCGTGACCTGCAACAGCTACCGCAATCCGGAACTGCTCGCCGACATGGCCCGCACCGTCGATCACATCAGCAACGGACGGCTGATCCTGGGGATCGGCTCGGGCTGGTTCGAGCGCGACTACACCGAGTACGGCTATGAGTTCGGCACCGCGGGCGGGCGGCTGGACGCGCTGGCCGAGGCCCTGCCGAGGATCGAGTCGCGGTTCGGGAAGCTGAACCCGGCTCCGACCAGGGACATCCCGATCCTGATCGGCGGCGGGGGCGAGAAGAAGACGCTCAGGCTCGTCGCCAAGCACGCCGACATCTGGCACACCTTCGGCAACGCCGAGACGATGGAGCGGAAGTCGGAGATCCTGGCCCGGCACTGCGCCGATGTGGGTCGCGATCCGGGCGAGATCGAGCGGTCGTGCGGGGTTGGGGGCGATCCGGAGAAGACCGGGGCTCGGCTGGTGGAGCTGGGAGTGAGCATGTTCACCATCGGGCATGGCGGGCCCGAGTTCGACCTGACCGAGCTGCGCACCTGGATCGAATGGCGTAACGACCAGAACGGCTGAGCCGTTAACCACGGGGAAAGTTCGTGGTGGCGGCGGCAACAACGAACTTTCCCCGTGGTGGTCGCATCCAGGGCGGCGGCGCGCGCGCACCGGCACCGTCGACCCTGCGCGTCTATCTCAACGACGCGGTGCGATGGCGGCTGGTGCTGAATAAATGGCGTCGGTTCTGATTAACTTCGTATCGTGCTAACCTCGCGGTTTTCGCTAATCGGGCTAGCGCCTATTATCGCGTTGGCCACGATGTCACCCGGCGGCCTGACCGTCCCGCCGCGCAGCATCACAAGACCAGCCTTCGTTCCGGTCGGCACCGCCGCCGGCCCGCTGGTCCACGTCAATGGTGCCGACCTGGTCCTGGCGGGCACCGGCAGGACGCTCTGGTCGGTCAGCCCGGACGTACCCCGGCCGATGGGCAGCATCGCCAAGGTCATGACCGCGCTGATTGTTCTTGAGGAAGGCCATCTCAACCGCCGCATCGAGGTGACCAAGGCGATGCTCCGCTACGTCAGCCGACGCGGCGCCAGCACCGCCGGGCTGATCAAGGGCGACGTGCTGACCGCCCGGCAGCTGCTCGAAGCGATGCTGCTCCCCTCCGGCTGCGACGCCGCCTACCTGCTTGCCACCGCCTACGGCCCGGGGCGGGCGGCCTTCATCAGGAAGATGAACCAGACGGCGGCGCGGATCGGCATGACGTCGAGTCATTTCACGAGCTTCGACGGCATGCCGTTCCCCACCGAGCACTCGACCTACTCAAGCCCGGCCGACCTTGTCAAGCTCGGCGAACAGGCAATGCGCTACCCGGTGTTCCGCCAGATGGTCGGCCAGCGCCAGTTCGTCGTGCCGCAGACCCCTGGCCACCACGCCTATCTGTGGCTCACCACCGATCACCTGCTGTACGTCTACAAGGGCGTGGTCGGGATCAAGACCGGCGACACCAGCGCGGCCGGAAACTGCCTGCTGTTCGAGGCGCGCCGGCATGGCCGCGTGCTGATCGGGGTGGTGCTGCACGCAGCGCCGGGCCGAGACCCGATCTCGGCGATCACCGCCGCCGCCCAGGCACTGAACTGGGGTTTCGGCGAGCTGGCAGCCGGCCGCTAGCCGAGTTCGGTGACGAACTGCGTCAGCAACGCCTCGAACGCAGCCTGGTCCTCCAGGTGCGGCGCGTGCCCGGAGCCGGGAATCAGCTGCACCGCGCCCCGCCACAGGCTCGGGATCGCCAGCTGCTGGATATACGGCAGGCTGACCAGTTGCTCCTGGTCACCGTGCAAGATCGCCAGCGGCACAGGCAGCGAACCCGCGATCGCGACCTCGTCGGCGGCCTGGCCAGCGCCGATGCTGGCGAACAGGCAAGCCCGCGCCGCCCCGTCGGTGCGCTGGATGTCGGCCACCGAGGAGTCGAGCGAGATCGTCGAACCAGGCGCGGTGAAACTCGCCGCGTAAGCACGCGCGTCCTGCAGGCTGACCTCGGCGGTAAAGCCGACGGCCATGACCGGGTTGGGCAGGAACGCGTTCGCCATGTCGGCCGGCGAGGATACCGGCGGCGTGCCGAAGATCACGAACCCGGCCGCCGACGGCAGGTTCGGCGCCGCCTCCAGCACGATGTGCCCGCCCAGGCTCCACCCGACGAACACGGCATCGGTAACCCCAAGCTCGGCCGCGAACTCGGCGAGCACCCGCGCGTAGCCCGGCAGCGAGTAGATCGCCTGATCAGCGGCGGGCGGCGAGTCACCGTGCCCGGGAAGGTCAATCGCCAGGCACCGGAACCGCTGCCCGAACGACCCGTCGAGCACCGCCTGCCAGGTGCCCGAGGAGGCC
>DATNFM010000096.1:0-16483 GCA_035606435.1 Streptosporangiaceae bacterium
GGCCGATCCGCCAGTCGCGGCGATCCGCTGGTAGGAGTCCTCGCTCAGCGTCGCCGCGTGCACGTAGATCGTCTGCGGGGTCATGAACCCGTGCTCGTGCATGAGCCTGATGCCGTTGTCGTTGGTCGCGCCGTAGACCCCAGCGTGAGTGGTCACCGGAACTCCCAGCTCACGCGCCACCTCGAACGCGGCCTTCTCGGGGAACTCCTCGTTGCCGGGAATGTCGAACGCCAGCTGGAGCCCGAGCATGTCGTCGCCGGCGGTGAACCTGCGGCTGACGAAGTCGCGGAATTCCGGCGTGGCCGACCATTCCCATGGCCCCTGCTGGATGTTGCCGTAGGCCAGCACGAACCGCCCGGGCACCTCGGTCAGCGCGTCGACCGCCGCGTCGGCGTGCTCGGTCGTCTGCAGCCCGTGCGACCAGTCGACGGTCGTCGTCACGCCGGCGTCGAGAGCCTCCAGCGCGGCCAGCAGGTTGCCCGCGTAGACGTCCTGGGGCCGGAACCGCTTGCCGGACTGCAGGTAGTACCAGACGAAGTACTGCGTGAGCGTCCAGTCCGCGCCGTAGCCGCGCATCGCGGTCTGCCACATGTGACGGTGCGTGTCGATCATGCCCGGCATCACGATGCCACCGGTCGCGTCGATCTCCAGCGTCCCCTCGGGCACTTCGAGTCCGGGCCCGACCGCGGTGATGCGCTGTCCGGTAACCAGGACATCGGCCCCGGTCAGAACTCGATGCGAGTCGTCCATGGTCAGGACAGTCCCGTTGCGGAACACAATCGGGCGTCCGGATGTCAGTTCCTCGGCGGTCAGCTGGGCATCAGTCAACGGACTACCTCCAGTACGCGGAGCAGAGCGCGGTGAGTGTGCTCAGCAGTTTAGGCAGGCAGCCAGATCCCGTAAAGGGACACTGAATTACTGTTCTGTGCCACTTTCCGGTGCGGTCTGGAACCAGACCCCGACGGCCGGTTCAGTCCCGTCGTTGCGGTACCGGTGCGGCGTCGCCGACGAGAAGCAGATCGCATCGCCGGCGACGATCTTGTGCTCGCTGAACCCGAGGGTCACCGTCAGCTCCCCCGAGATCAGGTAGCCGTACTCGGTCCCCGGGTGGCGCATGAGCTGGGCGGTGCTGGACGAACTCCCGCCCGGAGCGTACGTGATCAGCAGAAAATCGACGTGCAGCCCGGGCACGTGCCCGAGCCGGTCCCACTTCACACCCGAGTCGAGCTCAAGCACCTCCCGCTCGGACGGCCCCACGATCGGCCCCATCCGCCGGGCATGCTCAGAGGCAAGCGCGATTAGCGCCGCGGGTATCGGGCTTGGACTTGGTCCACTCAGCTCAATAGCAGTCTGACCCGGCAGGTCATCCGGCTTTTCACGGAGAAAGCTACCCTCGGGGTTCGTTTCCTGCTCGTCAGCGGCTGCGGCCTCGTGGTCGGTCGAGCCAGCCTCGACGCGGGTAGTCGGGCCCTCGAAGAGGTCATCGATCGACACGCCCAGGACCGAGGTGATCGCGTACAGCGTGCTAACTGAGGGTCGGCACTTGCCGTTCTCGATCTGGGAGATGTGGCTGGCGGAGACGTTGACCGCGGCGGCCAGGGCTCGCAGGTTGTAGCCGCGCAGGAGCCGTTCCTCTCTGATGCGCTGCCCGATGGGCGGCTCTGGCTGCGTCGACAACTGCTCCTCCCTCCCGGGCCCCGCCACCGCCCACCTCCACGGTCATCGTACACAGCCACTTAACGTCGTCGGGATCAAGCGATTTACGAGACGGAGTCGTTTCGGAATAGTTCGGCCAGGGCCGACATGTCGCGGTGGCCAAGACCGGCCGCGATGGCGGTCTTGGCGGTCTGGCTGTTGGTCGTAGCCTGCGGCAGCTCGACTCCGCTTCGCTCGGCCAAGTCCAGGGCCAGTCCCAGATCCTTGGCCACCAACTGCAACGTGAACGCGACCGGCGTCTCCTCCGGCCGCTCGAACGCAGCCCGCTTGTACTGCACGAACGGCGCCCCGGCCGCGCTCGCACTGATCACGTCGTAGGCGACCGACCGGTCGATTCCGGCCTTCTCGGCCAGCACCAGCGACTCGGACAAGGCCTGGTTGAGCGCGTGGACCAGCGTGTTCACCGCCAGCTTCATGACCGCGCCGGAGCCGGAAGGCCCGACGTGAAAGACCTGCTTGGCGAACACGTCGAACACCGGCCGGGCGACCTCGAGATCGGCCGCGTCGCCGCCCGCGAGCACGACCAGCGTCCCGGATGCCACGCTCGGCACGCTGCCGGACACCGGCGCGTCGAGCAGCCGGGCCCCGGTGTCAGCCAGCAGGCGGGTCATCTCGGCGACGGTACGCGGATCGACCGTGCTGGTGTCGGCGACCACCGTGCCGGCCTTGACCCCGGCCGCGATCCCGTCCGGCCCCTGGTAGGTCTGCGCTACGGCCCGGTCATCGGCCAGCGAGACCAGCACGACCGGCGCCGAAGAGGCCGCCTGCGCCGGACTCGCCGCGACCCGGGCGCCCGTCTCGGCCGCCAGCCGATGCGCCTTGCCCGCGGTCCGGTTGAACAACACGACCTCGGCGCCGGCTTCACGCAGCTTCACGGCCATAGCCGCGCCCATTCGTCCGGTCCCGATGACGGCGACTCTGCGCCTCGAAGAGGGACGACCCCCTTCAACCCCCGCGCCTTCGGCCAAAACCAGTAGATCGCTCATTGGCGCATCCTAGGTATGGATCCAGCCGCCGTCGACGTTCAGATCCACTCCGTTGACCGAGTTATTGCGCAGCAGAAACTCAGCCGCGTCGGCGACGTCGGCCATCGTCGCGAGCTCGCCGCCGGGCGTCCGGGCCCGGTAGCCGTCGAGCACGTGGTCCGGCTTGGCCGCCCAGAACGGGCTGTCTCCGACGATGCCCGGGTGGATCGCGTTGACCCTGATCGGGGCAAGCTCGACCGCCAGCGTCCGCAGCATGCCGCTGACGCCGCCGTTGATCGTGGACACGGTCGTCGATCCCGGGTAAGGCCGGTCCTTGGCCAGGCCGCCGAACAGCACGATCGCCGCGTTCTTGCTCAGCTTCGGCAGCAGCGCGTGAATCGTCTCGATGTAGCCGACCAGCTTGAGCGTGCTCAGGTAGATCGCCCGGCCTACGTCATAGTCGGCGACCGTGTTCGCATCCCGCTCGATCGCGGCCAGCACCAGGTGGTCCACGTTTGCGAGGCCGGCCAGCTTGCCGGCGATGTCGTGCGGCTTGCCGATGTCGAGCGCGATCGGAGTTACTCCCGCACCGAGTTCCTTCGCCACCGCGCCGGCCCGCTCAAGCTCCCGGCCCGAGATCACGACCTCGTCACCGCGAGCGACCGCCCGCGCGGCGATCTCCCTGCCTATCCCTGAAGTACCGCCGATTACGAGCAGCGTGTTAGCCGGGGTGCGTTCAGCCATAAGACTGTCCTTTCTGAGCGAGCATGTCACCCAGATACTCCCAATCTCGGGCAAATCTATAGGAGTGGCGACTGGGAGGCTGTGGCGACTGGGTCTCCAGCCAGCGCACCGGTCCGTCCGCTGACGCGTTGGTGAAGCCGTGCACGCAGCCGACCCCGGCCCAGGCGATGTCGCCGACCTCGAGCCGGTACCGCTCGCCGTCGAACTCGGCGTCGGTCGCGCCCTCGACGATCAGGTAGGTCTCCTCGAACGGGTGATCATGAGGCCCGGCCTTGCCGTCCGGGTCGTACTGCACCATGAACATTGTCGTCAGGTTCGCACCCAGGTCGGAGTCGACCATCATCTTGACCGCGATCCCGCTGTAGACCAGCAGCGCGGTACGCATGCTCGCCGAGACCGCCAGCAGGTTCTGGCCCTGCTTGCGCGGATCCATGTGATCGGCGGTGATGTTGCCGAACAGCCGGTTGCGGGGGTCGCGGACGTCGACCGGGACCGGCACGGCCGAGGGCAGCGCAACGAGGAACGTGTCGTCGGCGTACTGCGACCTCGGCGCCGGTCCGGCCATCTCGGCCCAGCGCACCGGGGCATCGCTGAAGTTCCGCCAGGCGTGCGGCGTGCCCAGCGGAATCAGGCCGTAGTCCCCCGGACCGACCTGGTGCGCGCCGTCCGGCATCGTGATCGCACCGGTGCCGTCGAGAATGTAGAACGACTCCTCGAACGAGTGAACGTGCGCGGGCACCTCACCACCCGGGTCGAGCGCGCAGATACCGAACGAGGTATGGGGCGCCCCGTTCTCCTCGCCGACCGCGCTCCACCGCGTGTAGCCTTCCGCGCTGGCGGCCCAGCCGGACGGGGCCTGATAGTCAGCGTCAGCGGCGTGGATGACTCGATGGCGAGGAAAAGTCATGCGCAAATCTTTCTCGCTAATGAAACTCAAGCATCGGGTGACACCGGAGTTCTAGCTTGACTTGCCTTGGCCTGCAGGAGTGTTCAGGTGCGACTGGGATTCGCGCAGCGTGCTCAGCTCGCCGCCAACCGTCCAGTACTTACGGCCCGCGACCAGCAACTCCTCGGCCGGGAACTTCGTGATGACCTCACAGCCGTCGGCGGTGACCACGACCTCTTCCTCGATCCGCGCGGCCGACCAGCCGTCACTGGCGGGCCAGTAGGTCTCGAGCGCGAACACCATGCCTTCCTGGAGCACCTCCGGGTGATCAAGCGATACCAGGCGGCTGAAGATCGGCTTCTCCCAGATCGACAGTCCGACGCCGTGGCCGTACTGGAGCGCGAACGCCGCCATCTCGTCAGGAAACCCGAACTCGGTCGCCGTGGGCCACACCGACACGATGTCGGCCGTGGTCGCGCCGGGCTTGACCAGCGAGATCGCGTGATCGATGAACTCGCGGCACCGGGTGTAGGCGTCCCGTTGCGCGACCGACGCGCTCGAGACGGCGAACGTGCGGTAATAGCAGGTTCGATAGCCCAGGTGGCTGTGCAAGATGTCGAAGAACGCCGGGTCGCCGGGGCGGATCAGGCGGTCGCTGTAGACGTGCGGGTGCGGCGAGCAGCGTTCGCCCGAGATGGCATTCACCCCCTCGACGTACTCGCTGCCCAGGTCATAGAGGGTCTTGGAGACCAGGCCGACGCACTCGTTCTCGCGGACGCCGGGCTTGAGGAACTGGTAAAGCTCGTCGTAGGCGGCATCGACCATCGAGCACGCCTGGCTCAGCAGCCCGATCTCGTCCTTGGTCTTGATCGCGCGCGCTTTCAGGAAGACCTGCTGGCCGTCCACGGTGTCGAGGCCCTCGGCGCGGAGCGCGGCCAGTACCGGCATCTCGACCACGTCGATGCCGACCGGAGCGTCGGCCAGCCCGTGTTCGCGCAGGACGGCGGCCACCTTCTTCGCGACGTCGGCCGCGATGCCGGCGTCCGGGCTGAACGCGCCGCGCAGGGTCGAGATCCCGGCCCGGGCGCCGGTCCTGGCCGCACCCTCCGGGGTGGGCGGGCCATCGGAGTGATCAAGCCACGGGTTGTAGATCTGGTGGTGGCGGGCCGCCGAGCCGAAATCCCAGATGACGGGCTCACCGCCGCGCGGCAGCACGGCGAACCGGATCAGCATGTCCATCGCCCACGTGCCGATGTGGGTCGCCGTCATGTACCGGATGTTCGAGAAGTCGAACGCCAGCAGCGCACCCATCTCGGATTCGTCGAGCGCGGCCTTCAGCCGTGCCAGCCGGTCGTCGCGAAGTCGGTTGAGGTCTATCCGGCGTTCCCAGTCAACGGCCGCCTGGCCGAAAGTGTGGATCGCCACGTCAGATCACTGTGCCTGGCCGCATGGGCTTAGTGAACCGGACGGGCGCCGGACCGGTCAAGTGACAGTTAACAGCCTCCGCTCGTCCCGACGGCTGTTAGGTGCTGCTTGACGTGCGCAGCTGGGATCCGGGCCATGCCGTGTGGTTCATGTCACATCCCCCGGTCCAATCCGACCCGGGCCCAGCCGAACAAGCCCACAGGCCAACCAGCCAGCCCCAACCCCGACCGCATCACACTGATCACTTCAGTCACGCCAACCACTCCGGTCACTCGCGCCCGCCACTCCAGGCCGTGATCAGTCTAAATACCCGGGAATGTGCCCTCGGAAAACCCGGTGAATGTGCAGATTCACCCGTGAAAAACCAGGTGAATCTGCACATTCACCCGCCCGTGGTTGATCGAGGGACGGGATCGGCGGAAAGCAGGCGACTACCGATTCCCATGGACACGCCAAGCTAGAGTTCGCCGCCGGATCGTCGGCGGGCACTCGCACCTGCACCGCCACACTGGACGGCTACCAGGCAGGAAAAACCACTATCAGGATTAAATAGTGCGCCGGCTTTGGTCCTGGTTCCCCGAGGTCAGTGTTCGGACGGCTGAATATCAGGGTTTTCCGCGATACCGGGCTAGCTCCTGGGCCATTACCCTCAGGCTGTGATTCTTCGAATTCAGGCTTTTCGCATCCTCACCGCCCTCATAATTGTCTCGGCTGCCGCTGCCGTCATTCCTGGCTCGGCGGCCCGAGCGACTAGCACTTCCGTTACCTCCGCCCCTTCGGTCTCGATGACGACGGTGCGTCCGGGTACCCTGACCGGCACCGTCGTCGACAGCCACGGTGCGGCCGTGGCCGGGGTCTGCGTCACGGCCTTGCGCACTAGCGCCTCAGGGCCGTCCGCGGACGGCCGCACTGCCGTGACCACCTCCGGCGGCATGTTCATGATCACGGGACTGCGCCCTGGCCCGTACTTCCTGCGCTACCGGGACTGCCTCGGGCGGCCTGACGGTGTCGTGAACCCGCGGGCGGCCGCGCTCGGGCCGGGTCCGCTGGCCGCGCCGGCCACCGCGACGCGCGGCTATGTGACCGACGGCCAGGTGACGACGCTCGGGCGAATCACGCTGCGCTCCGGAACATCCGCCGGCCACGCCATCGATCGTGCTGCCGGGATGCCAGTGCCCCCGGCGGTTAGATTCGTCGCCGCGGCGCGGTCGCGGCACCGGCTCAGCGGAGGGCACTTCGGCGGTATCGCGGGCCGCGTGCTCGGCCCCCGCGGCCGGCCCATCAAGGGGCTGTGTTTCAGCGTCGGTGCGCGCGGCGGAACTATCGGCGGCCCGATCGGGGCCGACGGCCGGTACAGCACGGGGAAGGAACTGCCGCCGGGCACCTACACCGTCGATTTCAGCGCGATCTGTAGCTTCGCGTCCCGGACGGCGTCGGCCAACTGGGCAACCGAGTGGTACAAGAGCCACCTGCGTCCTTCGGCGGCCGATCCCGTCGTGATCAAAGCAGGCAAGATCACCCGGGGTATCGGCGGGGTGATGATGCGGGGCGGAGTGATCGCGGGCATCGTCACCGGACAAGGCGGCCGCGCACTGGCGCAAGTCTGCGTCGTGGCGACGACCGCCCACGGCGACTTCGTCCAGCAGATCACGACGCCGCGCGATGGCCGGTACCGATTCCAGGGACTGGACCCCGGCCAGTACAACCTCGGATTCTTCCCGAACTGCGCCCGCGGCCGGAGCGACTACCTGCCGCAATGGTTTCCTGGCACGGCCAAGCCGACCAAGCAAGGGCTGATCAAGACCGGCATCGGCACGGTCAGGTCCCATGTCGACGCCAAGCTTGTGCTCGGCGGGACGATTTCCGGCGTGGTCAGGTTCCGCAACAGTCACGGACACCCGATCAAGGGCATCTGCGTGGACGCGTCGCCCACCGGCCGGCCAGACGGCGAAGACTTCTTCGCGGCCAGCAACGCCCGCGGCAAGTACTCGATCGGCGGGCTTCCGGCGGGTCGCTACGCGCTGAACTTCAGTCCTGGCTGCAACAACAACGGCAACTACCTGAGCCAGAACTATCCGCACGCCGTGACCGCCCGGCTTTCCCGGGTCACCGGCGGCATCAACGCCTACCTGCAGCCGGGAGCGATCATCACCGGGACGGTCACGGCCAAGTCCGATGGCACGAGACTGCGCGGGATCTGCGTCTCGGACGCCGATGGCTTCTCGATCGCCGCGACCGGCCCCGACGGCACCTACGCCCTGGACCAGCTTTCCCCCGGCCAGACCCAGATCCAGTTCTTCAATTGCGCGAACAAAGGTAATTTCGCTCCGCAGTTCTACCCCGGTCAGGTGAACCCGGCGGAGGCGGCCTCGATCAAGCTCCGGCCCGGTCAGGTAGTCAAGGGAATCGACGCCGCCATGACTCCAGGCGCGACGATCAGCGGCGCAATCTCCTTGACCACGGGGGCCACGCCGAGCAATGTCTGCGTCGTGGCCGACTCCGTCACCGACATCGGCAGCAACGGCGCGAGCACCCATCACGGTCGCTACGTGATCCAGGACCTGCCTGCCGGGCTGTACCAGATCGAATTCGACTCCTGCGGCGGCCCGAACATCGCCGACTCGTTCTTCGCCGCGCCTGGTCGCTCGACCAGCGACGAATCCCGTGCCGACCAGCTCTACGTGCCGGCCGGCGGCGTGGTCGCATCCGTCGACGCCGTCGTGCAACGGGGCGGGTCGATCAGCGGCTGGATTTACGGACCGAAGAAGGAGCAGGGGGCGTTCGTCTGCCCCACGATCAGCGACGCCAGGACCGGTGCCATCGTTTCTGACTTCTTCCCGGCAGCGGTCGGCGAGGGGTACACCATCTGGGGGTTCGCTCCCGGACGTTACCTGGTCGAGTTCTCCTCGTGCGGCGGGGAGAACCTCGCCGACCAGTGGTACAACCGCGCGACGCGACCAGGCAAGGCAACGCCGATCCTGGTACATCCCGGTCACACAACCCAGAAGGTCAATGCCTGGATGACCGTCGGCGGGACGATCACCGGACGGGTTGTAAACAAGCTCACCGGCAAGCCACTCACCGGCGTGTGCGTAATCGCACGGGACCTCAACTCGTCAACGAGCGGTTTCGGCGCCACCGACCCGGCTGGAAAGTACGTTGTCACCGGCCTCAATAGCGGCACTTACCGGCTCACCTTTACTTCTTGCGGCTCGGTCGGTGTAGTGCCGCTGCGCAGTGGCGTGGTGCGAGTTACCGCAGGCAGGACGGCGGCCGGGCCGAACGTGGCCGTGCTGCCGCTGTCGGCTAAGGCAGGCGCCATCACAGGCCGTGTCAGCGCCGCCGGATCGCCGCCCGCACTCGTCGCCGACGCGTGCGTCGACGCCGTTCCGGTATCTAGCGGCGCTGGCGCGGAGTTCGAGGGCGGGTTTGCCGCCACCGGCGCTCGCGGCCGATACCAGCTCACCGGCCTGCTGCCAGGGAAGTACAAGATCCTCATAGGCGACCCGTTCTGCGTTACCGACCCGGCCGGCCTTGTGCCGCAGTGGTTCCGAGGCACATCCCAGAAGTCCAAAGCCACTGCGGTCACCGTCGCGGCCGGCCGGACAACCAGGTCGATCAACGTGACGCTTCAGCGCGACGGCTCGATCTCGGGGACCGTGACCGGACCCAAGCCAGCCAGCGAGCCGCTGGCCGGAATCTGCGTGCAAGTCGTGCCGGTCGCTCAGGGATCGGCCCCGTTCCTGGCCGAGAGCACCGCCGCCAAGGGCCGATACCAGACCGGCCCGCTGGCGCCGGGCAAGTACCGGGTCGAGTTCGAGTCCGGCTGCGGAGCGACCGGCTACAGGACCCAGTGGTGGCGCGGCGCGGGCAGCGCGAAGACCGCCACGCTGGTCACCGTACGGGCCGGTCAAGAGCACCTGGACATCTCGGCGAGCCTGACCAAGACCGGCGGCTGAGTTCAGGTCAGCGGCCGGCGGTGCCGTCGAGTTGCTCCCTGAAGATGCCGGCATGGCCCGCGTGGCGAGCGGTCTGGCTCGTCATGTGGGCCATGCCGACCTTGGGCCAGGTGCCGTTAAGGAAGGGTGAACCTCGGGATCGGATCGCCGCCCTCGACCAGGTCGGCGGCGAGCTCGCCGACCAGGGGCGCGAACTTCGCGCCGTGGCCCGAGCAGGGCGAGCACACGACGATGGCTCCGCGCCGGTCGAGAATGAAGTCCTCATCCGGCGTCCTGGTGTACAGGCAGGTGGTCTGCGACCGTGGGTGCGGATCCAGGCCGGGCAGCCATTCACCCACGTAGGCGAGAACCTGTTCGCGCACGTCGGCGGCGATGCTGAAATCGCGGGAGCCGGCCGTGGTGACCGTGCCCCCGATATGCTCGCCGACCTTGAACACAGGACCTTCTGGCAGGCCGTAGAACTCCAGTGAATCCTGCGGCTGGGAGTGCGCGACGGTCGGCCACGGGCCCGGTTCGCGCGGGGCGAAGAAGAAGATGCTCTGCTGGGTCACCGTCAGCGGCGGCAGCGGCACCAATCCGCCGAGCAGCGGCCCGGTCCAGCCGCCAGTCGCGAGGACGAGGGTGTTCGCGTGCCAGCTCTGGTCTGCGGCGCTGAACCGTATGCCGTCCTCGTCGGGCTCCAGGTCCCGCACGGGAGTCTCGTAGGTCACCGACGCGCCCGCCGCGACCGCGAGCCGGACCATGGCCGCCATCGCCGCCTCCGGATCGATGACGCCGCCCTCCGGGTCATGCATCACGGGCCTGGCGAACCGGACACCGGGCCAGCGGCGCGCGGCGTCGGCCGGGTCGAGCAACTCGGCGGCGACCCCGTGCTCCTGGAGCAGCGCCGTCATGCGCTCGGACTCGCCGCCGCCGCCGCTGTGGTTGACGCCGCCGACCCGGGAGAGAAGCGTGCACCCGGCGTCGGCCTCCAGGCGTTCCCACAGCTCGCCGGCCCGGCCGGTCAGCTCCACGTAGAGCGGGTCGGAATAGGCGCGGCGGAAGATCCGCGAGTGCCCGTGCGAGCTGCCGCGCCGGTGGCCGGGCTCGAACGCCTCGAAGGCCGCCACCGCGTGTCCGCGCCGCGCCGCCGCCAGAGCGGCCGAGGACCCGGCGAGTCCCAGCCCGGCCACTGCCACGTCAACGTGCTTCCGCATCATGAATCAGCCCAGCAGGCTGGCGATGGCGAGGTCTTCGATGCCCAGGCCGGTGGAGCGGAAATACCGGCGGCCTCGGCGTACCGCGGCAGCGGCACCGGTCACCAGTTCCGGCAAGTCGGCGACGATGTCGTCGGCATTCCAGTCGCCGCGCTCGATCGCCGCGACGAAGTCTCCGGCGGTCAGCGGCGCGGTAGCCCGGTAGTCGCAGAACACCTGCCAGCGCGGCAGCGCCGAGGGTTCCAGCTCGGCATCGATGGCAATGGAGCTGACCAGGATGTCGCCGGCCGATTCCAGCAGTTCGGGTCCCACCACTGGCGTGGCGGAACTGGTGCACAGCAGCACTACGTCCCGGTCGCGGACCGCCGTCTCGACGGAGCCGGCCGCGCTGACAGATGTACTCAGGGCGGAGGTCACCTCGGCGAGTGCGGCTCTGCGGTCGGCGTGGCGCGGGGATCGGGGGTCGGCCAGGGCTGGCGAGAACACGGTGACGTCCGACCAGTCGCGCAGCGGGGCGGCGAACCGGAGATGTTCCAGCGCGACCGGGCCGGCCCCGATCACGGCCAGCGAGCTGGCGTCGTCGGATGCCAGCAGGTCAACGGCCAGGGCGGTGGTCGCGGCGGTGCGGATGGCGGTCAGCGCCAGCGAGTCGCACATCACCCGGGGCTCGCCCGTGCTGGCCGAGAGCAGCAGCGTGTAGGCGGTCACCGGCTCGGCCCCGGTCGCGGCCCGGCCCGCCGTGTACGGGGAGGCCTTCACCCCCACGGCATCGAGGTCGGAGATCAGGCCGGGGTAGAAGATGCAGTCGCCGCCGTCGCCGGGATAGGTCATCGCGGTCTGGGCCGGCTGCCGGCTGGTTCCCGTGGCCAGTCCGGCGAACGCCACTCGCAACGCGGGCAGCACCGCCGTGCGGTCCAATCGTCGCGCGACCTCTAGGGCGTCGAGATAGGCAACCATGATCAGTCCTCGTTCTGGTCCGCGCGGACCTCTTTGAGCAGTGTGTAGACGGTGGCACTAAAGGTCAACGGGCCCGCACCAGGCCAGCGCCAGTCCCGCCGGGCCGTGCAGGTCGGTCGGTGCTCACAGGTGGGCCGCATCAGCAAGCCGCGTCGGCAGTCGCCCGCGAGCCGCAGCGGCCTGTGGACAGGCGCAGGAAACCCGCGCAAATCTTTCTTTATTTAGAAAGAATTGCAGTGGTTTAGTACGTCTTTAGTGAGGCTGCGCCAATCGCTGGCCGGCTCACGGCCTCGCTGACCGCGTCGCGGGCGGCGACTGCTGTGGCTGGGCGAGTTGCTTCGGCTCGCGGATGGCCTTCGCCGCGTAAGATGCCAGGTCAGGAGCAGCTGCTGAGTTCTGGAACCCCACACGCAAGACATGCAAGCCGCGCCCGGAGTCCGGCAAGAGTGGCCGACACGCTTCATGATCGGATCACCGTCGGCTATGGGCACTGGTGTGCGGTCAGGTGCACGGTGAGGCGTTCGGCGTCGGCGCGCATGCCCAGGCGCTGGTACAGGTCCAGGGCTTGCCGCAGGCAGGCGGTGCCATCGGCAATGCGGCCCTGGGCGAGCAGGCAGCCGCCTATGCCTTCCAGGGCGATGGCCTCGTCGTCGGGCTTGCCCAGTTCCCGGTTCATGGCCAGCGCCTGCCGGTACAGCTCCAGCGCCCGGACCCCATCACCGCCGGCCCTGACCGCGGCGGCGTAGTAGCTCAGCGCCCACGCCTCACTGCCGCAGCTTTCAAGGTCGCGGAAGATCTGCAGGGCCTGGGTGAGAGCGTCGGTGGCGCCGGGGTAGTCGCCCGTCAGCCGCCGCACCTCCCCCAGGCCGCTGAGGGCGTTTGCCAGGCCGAGGCGGTCACCAAGGTCGCGGAAGGTGTGCAGAGCCTGGGTGAGGGCGTCGGTGGCGCCGGGGTAATCGCCCGTCAGCCGCCGCACCTCCCCCAGGCGGGCGAGGGCGATTGCCTGGCCGAGGCGGTTGCCGAGGTCGCGGGCGGCCTGCAGGGCCTGGGTGAGGGCGTCGGTGGCGCCGGGGTAGTCGCCCGTCAGCCGCCGCACCTCCCCCAGGCCGGTAAGGGCGATTGCCTGGCCGCGGCGGTCATCAAGGTCGCGGTAGGCCTGCAGGGCCTGGGTGAGGACGTCGGTGGCGCCGGGGTAATCGCCCGTCAGCCGCCGCACCTCCCCCAGGCCGCTGAGGGCGTCTGCCTGGCCCCGGCGGTCACCAAGGTCGCGGAAGGCCTGCAGGGCCTGGGTGAGGACGTCGGTGGCGCCGGGGTAGTCGCCCGTCAGCATCCGCACGTCCCCCAGGCCGGTGAGGGCGGACGCCTGGCCGAGACGGTCACCGAGGTCGCGGTAGGCCTGCAGGGCCTGGGTGAAGGCACCGGTGGCGCCCGGGAAGTCGCCCGTCCGCGTCCGCACGTAAGCCAGGTCGGTGAGGGCGCCGGCCTGGCCGCGATGGTCACCGAGGCGGCCGGCGACGGCGACTGCTGTCTCATGCAGGCTCATTGCCTGGGGCCAGGGGCCGTCGGTATGCAGGACGGTGGCCAGCCCCGCGGTCAATGTGATCAGGTCCGGGACGAGGTTACGGCGTCCGGCGTGGTCGATGGCCGCCAGCAGGTTGGCGCGCTCGGCGCGCAGCCAGACCCACGCGGTTTTGACGTCCGGCAGCGGCGGGGCATAAGCGGGCGCAGGACCGCCGGGTCCGGGTCGCGGGGTCAGTGTGGTGAGGGTGGCGGCGCGGCGGGCGGTGTGCTGGTAGTAATGAAAAAGGCGGGCGCGTGCCGCCTGGCGCTGGTCGCCGGGGTCAGTGGCGGCCACGGTCCGGGCGTGGGCGCGCAGCAGGTCGTGCATCCGGTAACGGCCCGGGGACGCGGCCTCCAGCAGGCTGCACCCGGCCAGTTGCTCCAGGTGAGCCTCAGCTTCCTCTAGGTCGTCGCTGGCCAGCAGCGCGGCGGCGGCGTAGCCGTCGATCTCCGGTCCGGGCAGCACGCCCAGGCGCCGGTAGAACTCCTGCTGGCCGGCAGTCATAGCGTGGTAGGAGACGTCGAACAGGGCGGTCAGGTTCCGGGTGCCGTCGTCGAACGCGGCCAGTTCCCGGCCCGGCGGCCCGGCGGCGAGCCGGGTGATCAGGTGGTCCAGGGTCCAGGCCCGCCCGTGGGCGCGCAGCAGCGCCGCGGCGATCAGCAGCGCCAGCGGCAGGTTGCCGCACAGGCCGGCGACCTGCTCCAGCAGTCGGGTCTCCTCGTCGCCCTCGCCGTCGCCCTCGCCGTCGCCGTCGCCGGTGGCGGTGGCGGTGGCGGGCAGGCGGGCGGCGCGGCGCATCAGCGTGATGGCCTCGGCGGGGGCCAGCACGTCCAGCGGCAGCGGCAGCGCGTCATCCAGCGCGGCCAGCCGCCTGCGGCTGGTGATCAGCACCAGGCACGAACCGGTGCCCGGCAGCAGCGGCCGCACCTGCTCCTCGCCGACCGCGTTATCCAGCACGATCAGGGTCCGAGTGCCGTGCAGCCGGTCCCGGTAAAACCCCGCCCGCGCCTCCGGGTCCGCCGGGATCAGCTGCGGCGGGGTGCCCAGGTCGCGCAGCAGGTCGGCCAGCGCCTGCGCCGGGTCCAGGGGCTGCGCGCCCGCGGTGAACCCGGCCAGGTCAATGAACAGGTGCCCGTCAGGGAACCGGTCGGCCAGCCGGTGCGCCGCGTGCAGGGCCAGGGCAGTCTTGCCGACCCCGCCCATCCCGTCGATCGCCGAGATCACCACCGCGCCCGGCGGCGCACCTGAGCCACCCTGCCCGGCCAGGGCCAAGAGCGCGTCCATCTCCCGGTCGCGGCCGGTGAACAGGGCTGTGTCGGATAGCAGGTGGCGCGGGCCGCGTCCTGTCCTGTCCTGCGCTGCCGCCCTTGTCCTGCCCGGCGGTACCGCTGCGGCCATCAAGTCCGCGCGCTCGGCGTCAGGCAGTTCCAGTGCCCGGGCCAGGCGCCGCGCCGATTCCGGATGCGGACGCTGGCTGCGTCCCCGCTCGAGCCTGGCAATCGTGCGCTCGGCCAGCCCCGAGCGCCTGGCGAGTTCCTCTTGCGACAGGCCCGCCCCGATCCGAAGCTTACGCAACAACTCCCCGAACTGCGGCCCGGCCTCGCTGCGTGTCATCCCTGCCGGCCCACGCAAAAACAGTGCACTCCCGCATCGTAACGCCGCAGGCGGCCGCAAAATGCCCGGAATATGTCGGCGAAATGTCGGGTCAGGTGTCCTGGTCTGCCCTTCCCGGCCTAGCTAGCCTCAAAATGCGCTTACCGCAGCAAAGAGCGGTGCTGAACGGACGCTGGGCTCACCGAGCAGGAGGCATCTCCATGGAGGTAGTCCGCGTGCTCGCAAGGATAGCCGCGCTTACCCCTGCGGCCATCGCGTTAGACCGTCGGCCGCCCTGGCAACTGCGGGGCGCGTAAGGGCGGGCAGGGCCGCCATGTGCAACGGCGGCGGCCATGGTCCGCCTGGCCGCCGTGCCCGTCGAGCGGCGGAAGAGGAAGGAAGAAGCAGTCAAGAACGCTGCCGGAGGCTATCGGGTAGCGGCCGGTCAATGCAGAGGCCAATGAGCCCCGATCGGGGAAGGGAACTATAGTGAGAAGTCTGGCAATTCATTGTCGGCGGCGCCTTGGCGCTAGAGTTAAGAAAGCCGCGATTCGAGTGACGGCGGCAGGAATCGCGGCACTCGGGTTAATGGCGCGAGGGGGCCTGAGCACCCCATTCTCCAGACGCCGCTGGGCGACTGGACTCGCTTCGCTGGCCGTGCTGGCCGGCCTGACGGCACCGCTGGCGGCGATGCAGCCCGCCTCCGCGACCCTGCCTGGTCCGGTCGTGTACCAAGGCGAGGGATTCGATACCGCATCACCGCCGCCCACCGCTGACATGACGGACTGGTGGACCACCACCCCCTACAGCGGCCTGGGCATCTACCTGGGCGGTGAGAACTCCGGCGGGATAAACCCGGGCCACAACTACATCGCGAGCATCATGACCACGGGTTACGCGGTGTGGTTGTACTGGGTGGGACCGCAGTCCGCCTGCGTGAACCAGGCTCACCTGGCCCACTTCAGCAACGACCCGGGCACGGCACAGTCCCAGGGCGAAGCCGAGGCTGACGCTGCGGTCGCCGCGGCGACAGCCACCGGATTCGGCAGCGTTTACATCGTCTATGACCTGGAGGGCTACGACACCAACAACGCGACCTGCGTCACCGCGGCGGCCTCGTTCATCAACGGCTTCCAGTTCGAAGTCCATAACGTCGATGGCAGGCACGGCGCCGTCTACGGTTCCAGCTGCGCCTCCGATCTCGACAACCTTGTTAATCACAGCAACGTCCCGGAGGCGATCTTCCCCGCGTCCGGCGACGCCCACTTCGCGACCACGCCCATCGAGTGCATCGCCAACAACCACTGGGACCACAACCAGCGAATACATCAGTGGTCGGGCGGCACGCGGACCAGGTTCTTCCCTGGCGACAGCGGACCCAGCATCTCGCTGGACGAGGACTGCGCGGACGGCCCGGCCGAGAGCAGGATTGCCTGGGATCTGGGATGCCACTAATGCGAGACAGCCGATACCGGAGGCGG
>DATNFM010000097.1:0-8384 GCA_035606435.1 Streptosporangiaceae bacterium
GGTTACGTCGTCTATGATTGCCTACGGCCAGAATTACGGGACACCTACTAGCTATTTCACGATTCTACTGAACTCGCTGGCCCGCTCCAAGTACTGGAAACTGGTCACCCGTAGTCCTGGCGCCGTAATATACGAACTGCCACCGAAGACATTCCCCAAGGGATTCAGCGAGAACGGCCCCACGCCGTATTTCGTGGTTCCATGACGCCATGCGTGACGACCCGGGACCAGCTACCTGTGATGCTGATGGTGCTCATCGGCCAGCCGCCGTCCGGGCATCGGTCGGCTAGGGCCGGGGGCCCATCTGGTGGACACGGCGGTACTGGCGCCAGCCGAATGCGAGCACGCGGCGGCGGCCTGTCATGACCCGGGCCCCCGGGGCGGTCATCCACGCTGCCACTGTGGAGGCGTCCGTCCCGGACTTGACCATGAGACGGGAAAGCGCCAGCGGATGATCCCGTACCGAGCTGTGCGACTCGCCGACGGCGCACGCCGAGTCGAAGCCAGCCTCGCCCACTAGCCGCCGGACCGTCCTCCTCCAGTAGCCGTGGGGATATGCGAAGCTGCGGATGCGATGTCCCAAGGCCTCTGCCAGGATCGCGCTGCTGCGTGTCAGCTCAGCCGCCACTGCCCGCTCGGGCAGCAGGTCGAGCTGGCGGTGCGTGTGTGAGTGCGCGCCGATCTCCACGCCCGCGGCCTCCAGCCCGGCGAGGTCGGCGTAGCGAAGCATGGCGGCGGCCGGGAGGACGGTTTCCTTCTTCCGGTCGTCGAGCGCGCCCGTGGCCACCTACAGCGTGCTGGGCATCTCCCGCTCCGCCAAAGCCGGCAGCGCATAATCGGCGAAGTCGGCGAATCCGTCATCCACGGTAATCAGGACAGGGCGCGGCGGAAGGACGGCACGCCCGCGCACGGCATCAACGTATTCAGACGCGGTGAGTGCATGGCGGCCGCTCGCCTTTATCGCGTCCAGATGAGTCGCGAAGACGGCAGGGCTTACCGTGAACGGGGCGATCCAGTCGGGGGGACTCTCGCAGACGGAATGGTAAACCAGGATCGGGACCGGACCCGCCGCGGCGTCTTCATCCTGTGTTGGTCGGCCGGGACGAGGCTGAGTAGCCGATGGCATGGATTCTCCGGAAGGGTTGCTCAGCGTGCGGAGGCAGGATCGTAGGCGTCACGCCAGGACTAGTGCCCGCGGCAGAACACGCTGGGCAGGTTGCTAGAGGATCCTAGCACCACCTGACCCTCATGCCGTCCGCCAGCCACCATGCCCGCTTACGGGTGCTGCCAGACCCGCATATAGTCCACCCTCATGGTGGCTGGAGCCTGGTAAGGATCTCCGGACGCATAGCTCAGGATCAGGAACATCGGCGCGGAGGTAATCCCCGAAGTCACGCTCCCGATGTCGGCACCGTCGTAGTAATAGGTCACGATCCCCGGCTCCCAGTCCGCGCCAAAGACATGCCAGCCGCCCGCGTAGGTCCCGTCGGGGCAGCCGGTCTGACTCGGGCCTCCGGCCCCTACCCCGACCGGATTATCCGGGCCATGGAAGTGCGCACACACCGCGCCGGTGAGGCCTTCGGCGATGTCGATTTCGCCATCCTCAGGCCAGCTCTGGCCGTCGGCCCACACGTCCGGCCAGTTCGCGGTCTCGCTCGGGTTCCCGGGCACCGCAGGCAGCCACACCCGCGCTTCGATGAACCCGTACGTGAAGTTGAACTTGCCCCGGGTGGTCACCACGCCGGTGGTATAGACCTGATCGCTTACGCCGCAGTCCTCGCTCTTCTGGATCAAAGTCAGGCCAAGCGTCCCGCCGCCCTGGCTGACCTGGGCGGGATCGTAGCAGTCCTTTTCCGCGGAATCGATCGGGGGGGTGATGCCCGAGCCGTACCAGCCGGTCGACCACTTGGCCGTGTCCAGGCTGGTGCCGTTGAACTCATCGTCGAACGTCAGCTTCCAGTCGCCGCGGACACCGGTCGGCATCAGTGTCTGCCGTGTCGGCGGTGTCTGTTTCCGCGGGAGTGGTCGGTGCGTAGGCGTTGGCTTCGGGGTGGGGGCCGGTATGATCGGCCACCGTGCAAGCCCGTACGTCGAGGGCGGGGGCGGGCTCGTTAGGGACGGGCTCTTAACACGGACGGCAGCCCGTCCAGACCCGCTGGCAGACGCCAGGTGGGAGACCTCGATTGCTGTTGCCGTTCCGAGCAGCATGACGCCGACGAGAAAGAGGCCTGTAATGGCAGCGGCGGCAGAGGGTGAGCGTCGGCTGCTGTGCTTACGCCGCTGATGCTGGCCCCGTGGAGGGCTTGGCGCAGCCATGCGTGCCATAACACCCCCTCTGGTCCATGCTGATCCAGGAACGCCGACAGTGCTTAGCCCCACTACACGGGCAAATCAAGCGTTGCTGGTGTCAAGGTTGTACATGTTACCGGATACATGCGTGGTGCAGGTTGCGAATTGAGGTAGCGGTCACCGGTAACTACGCGGCGGGACATTACCAGCCGTGATCGTCCGGTCTCTGGCGAGAACAGGCGTCGGCGAGATGTAGGAAGTTGCTAACCTGCTGGCTTATGGCCGGTCTACGCTACTCGCTTCCCCTGAAAACGGACGATGCTATCCGGATGCGAAAGAAACGGACAGCATAGCCGCTATCGTGCTGGAGCGGCCTATTCCGGATGAACGTCTGTAATCTTTATGCTTACCCTTTCATCGGCCGAACTTTCCGGAGAGCGTAGGTCAGATATTCGAATCCTATGATCGCAACCCGTGAATCCTCCATATTGTCTACCGCAGGTCGAGCTGGCGGTGAGTGCGCGAGTGTGCGCCGACCTCCACGCTCGCGGCTTCCAGCCCGACAGGGGCGATGTAGCGAAGCATGGCGGCGACCCGGACGTTCACTTAGCAGGCGGTCGGGTACGGGTCGGGTGCAGTGTCGGCCGTGACGCTGCTCGGCACGGTCGGCATGTTCGGCCTCGGCATCTTGCTCATCGGCGAGCCTCCCGCCCCGAAATGATAGGCATCGCGGCGACCAGCTCGGGGTTCGATCAAGCCTGCTGATGCACCCGTAACTAGAGCGGCGTGTGTGCACCAGAACCTGGACATACGTGACCGAACCCACGAAAAAAGCCAGTAACGGACACGAAATTCACGCAGAAGGGTAAACCGCACCTGTCGCCCCAGCGTCGTCTGAGTGTCAGAGTGTTACGCCACCCGTTCCAAGGGGCCCAGAGACCGATGTGGCTGCGCCAGACCTTTGTCCCGGCCCATAACCGCGATCACGAACTATCCTGCTTCGATGGGAGAGCGGGGGAGGTGACTTGTGACGGACGTATTGCCCGGCCGTAGCGCTCACGCGCCTACCGGGCAGGGCCGACGATCGGCAGCACCGCCGCGGTCCCCGCGGACGGTTGCCATTGATACGTGGCGGCGGCACAGCGACCTGCTCGCTAACGCGGGCAGCCTAGCGGCGACTACCGGGGTGACGTCGCTGCTGGGGTTCGGTTACTGGACAGTGGCGGCCCGGACGTTCACCCAGCAGGCGATCGGGTACGGGTCGGCGGCAGTGTCGGCCATGACACTGCTTGGCACGGTCGGCATGTTCGGCCTCGGCACCTTGCTCATCGGCGAGCTTCCCCGGCGCCGGTCGCGCGGCGGCCTTGTCGCGGCTGCCCTTGCCGCTTGCGGCCTGGGCTCACTGGCCCTCGGGGTGGGTTTCGCTCTCGTGGCTCCGCATCTCAGCGTCCGCTTCGCGGACATGCTCGGGTCACCCGAGCGGGCAGCATTGTTCGCGGTGGGGGTCGCCGTGACCGGCGTGGCCCTGGTGTTCGACCTGGCGACCATCGGCCTTCTGCGCGGTGGGCTGCAACTGTCGCGCAACATAGCCTTCGGAGCCATCAAGCTGGTGATCTTGGTAGCTGCCGCGATGGTGCTGCACGATCAATTCGGCGCCGGCATCACCGTGTCCTGGGCGGTAGGGATGGCGCTGTCGTTCGTGCCGGTCGCGATCTGGCTGAGACTCCACCGGACCCGGATACTGCCCCGCCCCGAATGGAGAGTCCTGCGCGGCCTTGGCAAGACCGCGATGGCCCACAACTGGCTGAACCTCGCCGTCGCGGTGCCACCTTCGCTGCTCCCGGTGCTGGTGACGGTCATCGTGTCACCGTCTGCGAACGCGGCGTTCTACGTCGCCGAGATGCTGATCACCTTCTTGTTCGTCGTGCCACAACACTTGTCGACCGTTCTCTTCGCGGTGGCGGCGGCCGATCCTCAGGTGATCGCCCGGAAGCTGCGCTTCGCTTTGCGGCTGTCATACTCGATCGGCCTGCCAGCCGTGGCTGTCGTCTGCCTGTGTGCCCACTGGGTGCTTAGCCTGTACGGGCGTGGCTACGCACTTATAGCCACCCTCCCCATGATCCTGCTTACTCTCGCTTACCTGCCTTATGTTCCTAGGGCGCTTTACCTCGCGGTATGCCGAGCGACCGGCAAGATAACACGAGCGGCCGTCGTCTTGACGACGTTCTCAACCCTGCAGATAATCGCTGCGATCGTAGGCGCCAAGGCAGGCGGACTACTGGGGATGTCGGTGGCGCTCCTCGTTGAGGCCTTCGCCGAGACGTTGGTAACCGTCCCCGCTGTTACCCGCAGCGCCATTGGCAGCGGCCGTCACCGGCAGGGCAGGCGACCGACTGCCGCCCCGGCTCAGGACCGGAGCCAGCACGGTCCTGCCAGGGATCAGTGGGTTCGGAATCAGCCTCAGTCCCGGCCCGGCTTCCCCCCTGATGCGCGCCCGGCCGAGCAGAAGCAAGACGCTCCTGCGGGACCGGGGCAGCGGCGTAATGGCGAGATGACCCGCCAGGTCAGCGCGGCAGACGCACGTGACCAGCGAGCGATGGGTGGTGCTGCCCCGCCCGGGAAGATGCCGCCGAACGGTTACCCCCGCCCTGCCGCCCCGGCTCAGGACCGGAGCCAGCGCGATCAGCCTGGGGGGGAGGAGAGGCGGGAGGATCCGGCTGGGACGCGTCGTCCACCCGCCGCGTTATCCTCAGACGTCCCGATGGCCACGCCAGACCTCGGCTTTAATCGCAGGTGGTGGCCCGCCAGCGTCGTAGGCCAATGGTCGTCGTAGGCCGGATCCGCAAGGGCAGGACGGGACGCCGATTTTCAAGCACCGCTTAGCTCATGTTCCCGTCGTCTATCCTCCATGGGAGGGGACGTTGGCTCGCCCTGTGGACTTGGACACGAGCAGCCGGGCGACCAAGCAAGGGGCTAGGGCTGAACAACGCGAGCGGTGGACTGCCCTGCCAGACCAGCCGGTACGTCGAAAAGGGAGAGATGGCCGTGAAGGCCAGTTCAGTATCTGCGGTAATGCGACTGATCGAAGTGCGTCTCGCCCTTTATGCCCGGCGCATCCCGGGCCTGAAGCCCCGACTGGTCGAGCTTTTTGCGGCGGACCTACGCGATCTGCACGATGTCTTGGAGCGCACCGGCCTCAGAGGTCATTACTGGGTCTGGAGCGGACTCTTGCTGGGCTGGGCTCGCGAAGGCGCCATCTTGCCACATGACAGCCTCGACGCCGATTTCGCAGTAACTGATGATGATTTTCACCGCCTTGCAGCGGCAGTGCCGGAAATCGCGAAGGCCGGCTTCCGGTGTGATCGACGATTCGTGAACAATGAGGGACGTGTCACCGAGGTTTGCTTCATGCGCCACGGTGCCCGCTTCGAGTTCTTCCGGATGTTCCCTGAAGGCGGCCGACTCCGCTATTTCATGTTTGACTCCATGGCAGGCGAAAATATCGAGCTTGAAGCGTCCCTGCCTGAGCAGGCGAAAGTTCCGTTCTCCTTCCTGGGCCGTACCTGGCTCAAACATGAAGATCATGAGCTGGAGCTCCGGTCGATGTACGGTACCTGGGAGATTCCAGATCCTTCGTGGTCCTACTGGGAAGCGCCCGATATCTATGCACGCCGCACCTGGCACTTCCCTGATTACGACTGGCGCGGCGGGGCAGCTGCCCTGACCGATGACCTCTCCCCGCCGACGCGGCCCGGCGGCGCCACGGCGGGAGATCGCTGAGGCGGGGAAGCGCCGGTAACCGAGGACATGATCGCCGGAGTACTCGCCTTCCACGCCCGGCAGCGCGACCGCGACCCAGCGGGCCGCCGGCGGCAGGGTACCGGGCGGAGAGCCTGCAGGTCCTGTTCGGTGAGGGCGGATCGGACCGTCAGCAACATCCTGCCGGTGACGGGGGCAGCTGGCAGCAACGATGGCAGGCCAGCGGCGCGGAAGATCAGGCCGACTAGCGGGTTGCGATCACCGCCGCGTGTGCTGGCCGTTCCCGGACGAGAACGGCCGGCGAGGAAGGTCAGTCCTTGAAGCGGATGAGCTTCTTGACCCCGCTGCGCACCGCATGATCGACGGCAGTGACCGGGAGACGCTCCAGGCAGTACTCCTCGTAGTCATACGCCGTTCCGCCGACTCGCCGCTTGAAGTCGGCAATGCCCTTCGACGTCCCGGATTCGCCCTGGTGAAAATAGCGGCATCCGGCCTTGCAGGCGTCCTCGATCGCGCACTTCATCATCAGGTCGGGGGCACCGCTGCGACCGACCCGCTCCCGGTCCAGGACGACCCGAGCGGCGTTCGCGTTGTGGTAACTGAGGACGAGGCATGCCGCTGCTGGCTGCCTGTCGACGTAGGCGACGTAGATCCGGCAGGCGTCCCGCATGATTCGCGCGATGGCGACGAACTTCCGTTCCGGGTCCCGTCGGTGTCCGCGTAGCCGGGCCAGCAGCAGCGGCTCGTGCTGCTGGGAGGCCCACCGCTGGGTCGCCCGGCGGAACAGGTCGTAGTACACAGGAACCAGCCGTCCCTGGTCATCACACTCGACGACGACGCCCGCCTGCTCCGCCTTGGTCACGTACTTACGGGTGGAGGCCGAGAACCGGCCATGCCAAACCGCATCGAACCCGCCATCCAGGTCGATGGCGTGCGCCATCCGAGCGACCCTGTGGGCCCCGGCAGGCATCGCCGCCCTCCAGACGTCAGCAGCCCGGGGATTCGGGCGGATGTTCAACCGCACGTACGGCGCGTGGGTGGTCAGGTCGTCGACGACCGCACGGACGTGCTCTGCTTTCACCGGGGACGTACTCACCAGGCCGCCGATGCCCCAGCCCCATGGCATCGACCCCGGCAGGTCCACGGCGCCGGGAACCCAGCGGTACCCGACCAGGGGCAGCACGATCTGCACGCCGTCGTCGAAGGTGTACAGCCTGCTGCGGTCCCGGCGATGAGTACTGCGGCACAGCGCATCTGTCCACTGCGGCGACTGGTACGGGACCGCCTCGGCATCCCGGTCGAAGACCGCCTGCCAGATTCCGCGCGGCGCCGGACTCACCACATTCCGGAGAGCAGCGACCTCGGTCACCACTGATCCCCCTTCTAATGCGAGAACATTGCAGCCATATCATGACGGGCCGCTAGCCCGATCGATGACGATCCAACGCCTTTACCAGCCATTTACCATATAGCTTGACCGTCATCACAGGTGATCATCTTCTGCCCTAATAGCAGGTGATCATCCGGAATCACACGTAACCTACCTGAAACCCGCAGCTGACATCAACCGGCTTGGACATAGCCGGGCTTGGATGGCCGGCAGGGGCGTCCCCGACAACCCCCGGCTCGGGACTGGGCCAGCCGCCGACGCAAGCAGGAGCCACCGCCAGCGGGCCAGCACGCCGTTCGGCCCGGCGCGCTTCTTGTCGATGAGCATGGCCGGCAAGGGCTTGATTCGTATACGCGAACCGGGCCGAGGTCTGCGACCCGACCGGTAGCTGTCCGGGCCCCGCGTAACTGATCGCGGCGTTCCCGGACACGGCAGATGACCTGCCGGGTGGCCGCCGTGGACTGCGGGACGAACTCGCTGCGGCTGCTGCTGGCGGACCTCGATCCCGGCTGTGCCAGGCTGGCCGACGTGGTCCGGCGGATGGAGATCGTCCGGCTCGGGCAGGGGGTGGACTAGACCGGGTGGCTCGCGCCCGAGGCGCTCGCCCGGACCATAGCATTGCTGCGTGATTACGCGGGCGTCGTCGCCGACTCGGGCGCGCAGGCGGCGCGGATGGTGGCGACCAGCGCCACCAGGGACGTCGGCATGCAGACCCGGCGGGACACCGCGGAGTTGACGCTCGCCTTGCCCGGCCGCGGCGTCCGCTCGTCCGTGCTGCGGCTCCCCGGCGCCACCGATCCGCTTAGCTCACCAGTTCGGGTGCTGGCTGCCGGGCGGGCTGGGCTGCGGCGGGAGCGGGCTCGGTGCGCTGCTTGGAGTAGTGGAAGCGCTCGACGAGAATCGTGCGGAGAACCCGCCAGCCGTCACTGGCCGCGTTCAGGTTGCT
>DATNFM010000098.1:0-25401 GCA_035606435.1 Streptosporangiaceae bacterium
TACGGCAAGGATCTGTCGCTCTACGGATTCGATGACTACACGAGGATTAAGCACGTCATGAGCTTTATAGGTCAGTGAGGCCGGTGCCCGGCCAGGCAAGCCTGGCCGGGCACCGGCCCGGCTAGGACTCGCCTGCCGGGCCGGTCACCCGATCTAGCGCCTGCTGGGCCCGGTTCTGCGCGCCGGCGGCCTGCCGCGCGCTGGACCCTGCGTCCCTGAGATCCTGGCGAGCCTTGGACAGTCGCTGACGGGTTTCGGCCAGCCGATGACTGGCCTGGCCGAGCTGACGCTCGGCTAGCTCAAGCGCGCGCTGCGCCTCCGCCAGTCCCTGCTGGGCCGCCACCACGGCGCGCTCGCCCTGCGCCACCTTCTCCTTCGAGTCGGCGAACAGTCCCTCCACGATCCCGACCGCCTCACGCCGGTCACGCTCGGCGGCCGACGCGGCCTCCGCCGCCGATCGAGCCTCCTCAAGCTTCTGCCGCGCCACCCGCTCACGGTCGTCGGGCCCGGCCGGTGCGCTCCGGCCCGGCTTCTTCGCGGCGGCCCGTCCCGGCTTGGCGGCCGGCCCGGACCGCGCGGCCGGCCCGGTCGGCGCGGCCGGCGCGAAGACCGATGCGGCGGCCGGTCCGCCCGCCGGACCCGATCCGAAACCAAACCCGAATCCGGCCCAGTGCGCCGCCTTCACCAGCGCCCCCGCCTCGATCTGCCCGGCCACCTCAGGATCAGCCAGCGCCGCGTTGAACGTGTCCGCGATCTCATCGCGCAACGCGGCCGAGGGCGGGGCTCCGTCGGATTCCTGCGCCGCCTGCCGGACCAGGGCGTCGACCAGTTGCCGCCGGGCCACGGTCAGCTGCCTGATCGCGGCCGCGTCCAGCGCGGGCATCTCGCTCAGCTGGCCGGCCATCTCGGCCAGCCGGCCGGGCACGCTCGGATCGGCCCGCACCAGCCGGTTGATCAGCCAGGCCGACCTGGTGGGCTTGGCCAGCGCCGCGATCTGCTTGGCGGCGGCCGCGTCGCCCGCCTTGCGAGCCGCCGCGGCCAGCTCCTTGCGCCGGGTGATGAAGGCGTCGGGATCGGCGCCGTACAGCTCGGCCGCGGCCTCGCTCAGCAGCGTCACGTCCTCACCTGCCGATTCCGGCCGGACAGCTCATCGTTTCATCGTGCCAGATCACTGCCGTCTGGCAATCGACGTGGCTGTCGGTGCGCTTGGGCAGTTACGGAGGCAAAGCCGTACCGTCCTTGACCCGCCAGCACTCACTTAGCCCTGGTTACGACGACTTAGCCCTGGTTGGCGACAATCTTTATCCCTTTTAAGGGGATTCCAGAGTCGCTAATCAGGGCTATGAACTCGCAACCAGGGCTAAGTGGATCTGAATCTGGGGCTGGGAAGTCGCCGCATCGGATGGACCAGCAGGGCAAAGTGGAGGGAGAGCTGGGATTCCGGGGTGTCGAGCTTGCGGCCCAGCACCTGCTCGATCTTGCGGAGCCGCTCGTACAGGGTCGGCCGGGCGAGGCCGGCCAGATGGGCGGCCTCGGCCTTCTTGCCGCCGCTGCGCAGGAAGCAGGTGAGCACGTCGACGAGGTCGGTGCCGGCGGTGGCATCGTGGCACAGCAGCGGGCCTAGTTCCCGTTCGGCAAAGGCCAGCAGCGCCGGGTCATCGCGCAGCTGATAGATCAGGCCGGCCAGGCGGAGATCGGCCAGGCGAGCGAACGGCGCATCCCCGCCGCTGCCTTGCGCGCCCGCTGCGGCCATGGCCTCGTCCAGCGCGGCCCGGGCTTGCGCGACCGAGGAAACTACCGGGCCGGCCCCGATGACGACGCTGACGCCGCAGATCGACCGCAGTGAGCTGGCGAGCTTTGCTAGCAGCCGGTCAGGGTCGGCGTCGGCGGCGAGCACTAGCAGTCCGCCGACGCGATGCTCGTCAAGCACGCCCACCAGGGCCGGCACCGCCATGTTCGACGCGGCGACGACCAGTGCGTTGGCTACCGGCGCCACGCTGGACTCTGTGCTGGCGTCGACGACTAGCGTCTGCAACTGGTGACCGGTCAGAGGGATCCCGAACGCGGCGATCCGCGCTTCGAGATCGGTCGGGTCGGCGTAGCCGGGGCCAGCCAGCTCGGCCAGTAGTCGGCCCTGCGCGGCCAGCGACTCGTCTTGCTCAGCGGCCGCCTGGCCGGCCCGCACCAGTCGCGACAGCGCCAGGGCGGTAGCCGTGCGTTCGGCCAGGACGAAGTCGGCCGGGCCGGGCGGGGCGGAGAACACGAAGATCAGACGGGCCCAACAGGCGGTGCCCGGCCGGGTGCTGGCGCTCTGGCCGACCTTGGCCACCAGCCAGCCCGCTGCCTTGTCGTAATCGCAGCGACCAGGCACGTTCACGGCTCTTGACCGGCCCGCGAAGCCGGCCAGCAGCGGCTCGGTTTCTTGCCCGGCCGGGCTGCAGGCCAGCACCCGGTGCGCGAGGTCGGCCAGGATCACCGGCACCCCGGCCAGCGCGCTGGCCTGCGCCACTACCTCGTCCGGGCCGGCGCCGGCCACGGCCAGGTCGGTGAAGACCTGGTGCAGTCGCTCGGCTGCGCGCAGTTCGGCGACCCTGGCGTCCAGGATCTGGGCATGGACCGCCTCCGTCACGGCGATGAACTCGGTCTCGCGCCGCAACATGATCAGCGGCAGCCGGTGCACGGCCGCGGCCGCGACCAGCGCGGCGGGCAGTTCCCGCACGTACCTGGAGCCGAGCTCGACCGCTACCGCGCTGACCCCGGCCGCGGCCAGGCCGGCCACGTACCTGGTCAGCCCGGGCGCGTCGGGTGGGAGCGCGATGCCGGTCGTGAGCACCAACTCGCCGCCGCGCAGCAGGTGCCGGGCCTCGGCCAGCTCGATCACGTGCACCCAGCGGACCGGTGCGTCGAGCCGCTCGGAGGCGGTCAGCACCTTCGGCAGCCCGCGCCGGACCACGTCAAGTTCGAGCACGTCGGCAACGGTCGGCAGCATGGATCCTCTTTACAGTTAGTCAAGATCTACCCATGCAAGCTTACGATTCGTAACTTGGCGAGGATGGTGGAGCGGAGCAGACTTTTTCAAGTACCGGGGAGACCAGACCGCGAGGCGAGGCGAGCTATGACGAGCGCGAACAAGCAGGGCACCGACAAGCACTGCACGCACTGGATCGGCGGCAAGCCGTGGACCGGATCGGCCGCGCGGGCCGGCGACATCTACAACCCCGCGACCGGCCAGATCTCCGGCACGGTCGACTACGCCAGCGCCGCCGAGGTCGATGCCGCCGTGTCGGCGGCGGCCGCCGCGTTCCCCGCCTGGCGAGAAACGTCGCTGGTCAAGCGCGCATCGGTGATGTTCGCCTTCCGCGAGCTGGTCCGGGCCCGCACCGCCGAACTGGCCGAGCTGATCAGCTCAGAACACGGCAAGGTCGCCTCGGACGCGGCCGGCGAGGTGGCCCGCGGCCTCGAGGTGGTCGAATTCGCCTGCGGGATGCCGCACCTGCTCAAGGGCGCCTACTCGGAGAACGTCTCGACCAGAGTGGACGCCTACTCGATCCGCCAGCCGCTCGGCGTGGTCGCCGGCATTACGCCATTCAACTTCCCGGCCATGGTGCCGATGTGGATGTTCCCGATCGCGATCGCCGCGGGCAACACCTTCATTCTCAAGCCCTCGGAGAAAGACCCCTCGGCGTCGATCCGGCTGGCCGAGCTGCTCGCCGAGGCCGGATTGCCCGATGGCGTCTTCAACGTCGTGCACGGCGACAAGGAAGCGGTCGACTCGCTGCTGGTCCATCCCGGCATAAGGGCGGTCAGCTTCGTCGGCTCGACCCCGATCGCCCGGTATATCTACGAGACCGGCACGGCGGCGGGCAAGCGGGTCCAGGCTCTCGGCGGCGCGAAGAACCACATGGTCGTCCTGCCGGACGCCGACCTCGACCTGGCCGCGGATGCGGCCGTGTCGGCCGGGTTCGGCTCGGCGGGCGAACGCTGCATGGCGATCTCGGTGCTGGTGGCGGTCGACCCGGTCGGTGACGAACTGGTCGCCAAGATCGGCGAGCGAGTGGCCAGGCTCAAGGTCGGACCGGGCGACCAGCCGGAGTCGGAGATGGGGCCGTTGGTCACCGGCGCGCACCGGGACAAGGTCGCCTCCTACCTGGACACCGGCGTGGCCGATGGCGCGACGCTGGCCATCGACGGCCGCAACCACCCGGTCAGCGGTCCCGCCGAGGGTTTCTGGCTCGGCCCGAGCGTGCTCGACCATGTGACGCCCAAGATGAGCTGCTACGCCGACGAGATCTTCGGCCCGGTACTCAACATCGTCCGGGCCCCGTCCTACGCGGATGCCCTGGACGTCATCAACGGCAACCCATACGGCAACGGCACCGCGATCTTCACCAACGACGGGGGAGCGGCGCGCCGGTTCACCCACGAGGTCGAGGTCGGCATGGTCGGCATCAACGTTCCGATCCCGGTCCCGATGGCGTTCTACAGCTTCGGCGGCTGGAAGTCCTCGCTGTTCGGCGACACGCATGTGCACGGCACCGAGGGCGTCCACTTCTACACCAGGGGCAAGGCGGTCACCTCGCGCTGGCTAGACCCCAGCCATGGCGGCGTCAACCTGGGCTTCCCCGTCAACAGCTAGCTAAGGCGACGGCGCCCGCGCAGCGGGAGCGGCGCACATCTTTCTGTATGGAAAAGGTTGTCCGGACTGGGCACCCAGGGTAAGACGATCGCGCTGGACGCTCTGAAAGCCGAAGGGTAGGAATCATGACAGGTCCCACCGCAGATCCCGCTCGCGGCGCCGAGGTCTACGCCGCCGACCGAGCGCACGTGTTCCATTCCTGGGCGGCCCAGAGGTCGCTCAGGCCGCTCGTGATCGCGGGCGCGCAGGGATGCTACGTCTGGGACTACGAGGGCAACCGGTACCTGGACTTCTCCAGCCAGCTGGTGAACACCAACATCGGGCACCAGCATCCGAAGGTCATCGCGGCGATCGCCGAGCAGGCCGGGAAGCTGGCCACGATCGCGCCGCAGCACGCCAACGAGGCGCGGGGGCAGGCCGCCGAGCGGCTGACCGCCCTCGCGCCCGATGGCTTCAACAAGGTGTTCTTCACCAACGGCGGCGCCGACGCGAACGAGAACGCCATCCGGATGGCCCGCCTGCATACCGGCCGGGACAAGGTCCTGACCTTCTACCGGTCCTATCACGGCAACACGGGCTCGGCGATCAGCTCGACCGGGGACCCGCGCCGGTGGCCGAACGAGTACTCGACCGGCCACGTCCATTTCTTCGGGCCCTACCTGTACCGCACCGCGTTCTGGGCCACCTCGCCGCAGGAGGAGAGCCAGCGCGCGCTCGAGCATCTCGAGCAGGTGATTCAGTTCGAGGGCCCGAACACCATCGCCGCCATCCTCATCGAGACCATCGTCGGCACCGCCGGGGTCCTCGTCCCGCCGCCCGGCTACCTGGCCGGCGTGCGCGCCCTCGCCGACAAGTACGGCATCGTCTGGATCGCCGACGAGGTGATGTGCGGCTTCGGCCGGGCCGGCAAGTGGTTCGCGTTCGAGGATTCTGGCGCCGTCCCTGACCTGATTACGTTCGCCAAGGGTTCGAACTCCGGCTACGTGCCGGTGGGCGGGGTGATCATCTCCGACGAGATCGCCGCGACCTTCGACGACCGGGTCTTCCCGGGCGGGCTGACGTACTCGGGACATCCTTTGGGTTGCGCTTCGATAGTCGCGACCATCGATGCGATGCGGGACGAGCGCATCGTAGAAAATGCGTCTGAGGTTGGAAAACTTTGCCTGGGTCCAGGCCTGGCCGACCTGGCTGATCGTCATCCGGTGATCGGTGAAGTGCGTGGTCTGGGCGTGTTCTGGGCTCTGGACCTGGTCTGCGACCGGGCGACCCGGGCGATGCTGGCCCCGTACGGCGGCACGTCGGCTGCACTCGGTGAGCTGATGACCCAGTGCCGCGCCCACGGTTTGCTCGTGTTCACGAACTACAACCGGGTGCACGTGGTGCCGCCGTGCATCATCACGACCGAGCAGGCCAAGGAGGGGCTCGCGATCCTGGACGAGGTATTCACGCTGGTGGATCGCTACTACGAGGGCTAACGTGGCAACATGCCCTGGCGTGTCCATTTCAACGCCGATGACCTCGAACGGATCGAGATCGTCGATACGCTCGGGCCGCTGGCGGAGACGTTTCTGGCGCTGTCGTTGCTGCGCTGGCCCGACGCCAGGCCGCGGGGGATGCTCAGCGAATGGCCCGAGTGGGTCGCTCCCCGGCTGACGCCCAGGATCAAGCCGCTCGCGCCGCTGCTGCCGCCGGGCGGCCGGGGCGTGGACCTGGTCACGGTGGTCGGCGACGCCCGGACGATCGACCAGGGCATCACGACGTTGATGACGGTTCCCGACGACGTTCTCGGCACCGAGATCGACTACTTCGACCGGAACTGGCAGCGGCTGCCGGCCACAGCCTGGGCGGCGGCCGACGCGCGCGGTCCGGGCCGGATCGCCCTGGTGGACGCCACGGTCGCCGCCTACGGAGCGCTGATCGCGCCGTACTGGCGGAGCATCCAGGCTCAGCTGCGGGCCGAGCAGGCAGTGCGGAAGCGGATCCTGGCCCAGCGGGGCGGCGCCGGGCTACTCGAGTCCTTGCAGTCGCAGTGGATCCGCTGGCGGCCGCCGGTGCTGTACGTCGACACGCCGACCCTGCGCGGACTGCACCCGGGCCGGGTGTTCCTGCATGGTCGCGGCATCGTGCTCGTCCCGTCCCTGTTCACCGGTGATTTCCCGTCGATGCACCTGAGCCTGGCCGAGGCGGACGCCATTCCGAGGCTGGTCTTCGCGGCTTCGAGCATCCGGGAGGTCGTGGCCGCCAAGCCGCCGGCCGGCGGCGACCAGGCGCAGGCGGCGCTCGCGCCGCTGATCGGCCGGACCAGGGCGACCGCGCTGTGCGCGATTGGCGATGGTTGCACCACGACCGAGCTGGCGGCCGCGATCGGCACGTCGCTGGCCGCCGCCAGCCAGCACGCCGCCGTGCTGCGCGAGGCCGGCCTGATCATCACCAGCCGGCACGGCCGGGCCGTGCTCCACACGCTGACCCCGCTCGGCGCCGAGTTGCTGGCCAGCAGCCTGCACCGGGAGCTGGACCCCAGGTACGGATAAGGCCGGCTGGGTCCCTGCGGGGCCCGGGGGTCGTCCCCGGGTAAGCGCTGCTCCGGCCGGCCTTACCTGTGGGGCCGGTATTACCCGGCAGCGGAAGCGAACGCCGGCAGGTAGCCGTTAGCCTGCCCGGAGGCGTTCGGGTGGTAGGAGGACTCGATGTCGAAGATGTTGACCGAGTTCAGGTAGCTGCCGGAGTCACAGATCTGGTGCCCGGCGAAATGGGGGACCACATCGACGAACGTGTCGCCGTTGCGGCTCGCGGCGGCCGAGATCTCGCTGTCCAGCAGCGCGGCGCCGCCATTGAGCGCGGTGCGGTCGGTGGTGGACAGGCCGATGCAAGTCGAGGACTTGGACAGGTCATAGAACTGCGGGTAGTCGAGCACGACGATCTTGGCGTTCGGGGCATCGGCCTTGATGTCGGAGAGCACGGTGTTCAGCGCGGCCGGCAGCGTCGACTGAGCCTGCGCCTCGGCCGAATTCACCGCGTTCACGCAGCTGGAGGTCGATCCGAGCACGCACGTCTCCATCACGCTGGCGAAGCCGACGTCGTTGCCGCCGATCGAGATCGAGACCAGCGTGGTCGCGCTGCTCAGCGCGCCCAGCTCGGTGCTGATCACCGAACTGGTGGTCGCGCCCGAGCAGGTCTCGTTGGTAAAGGTGGCCGGGGCGTGGGCGTTCGCCCAGAGCACGGGGTAGGCGTTACTGCTCTCGCGGCACGAGCCGTCCGAGTAGTTGCCTGCTCCGTCACCGGAGGAGTAGGAGTCGCCGAGGGCGACATAGTGCACAGAACTCGCGGCTCCGGCGGTACCGCCGGTGGTGAAGGCGGCGAAGGCCACCGCGCCGATGGTGACCGCTAGCGCAGCCAGGCGAGATCGATCTAACACAGGGCAGCTCCCGGGGCTGGAGTCAAACAGGCAGAGGCACTTACTACTTGTTAGTAACATCTGCGAACTAGGCGGTCAATGATCCATTTCCGTCGCTTTTCCGGCAGGGCTTAAAGAGCTTGGCCGCGTGGTCGCCGGCAGGCGACGCTGGAGTGCTGCTGTCCTCGCCGCGCTGCCCGACGATCCCGTGGCGCTCAGCGCTGCTCGAACTGAGCTCTCAGACCACCCTCGACCTGCACCTGAACGGCATCGTCATCGTGCCGTCCCCGCGCCTTCGGCCAACTCAGAGCTGGCCGAATGCCTCCTCAAGCACGTCGAGTCCCTCGTTGAGCAGGTCAGCGCCGATCACCAACGGCGGCAGGAATCGCAGTACGTTGCCGTAGGTCCCGCAGGTCAGCACGATCAGGCCGGCCGCGTGACAGGCCTTGGCCACCTTCGCCGTGGTCGCCGGATCGGGCTCGAGCGTGCCCGGCCTGGTCAGCTCGATCGCGATCATCGCGCCTCGACCGCGCACGTCCCCGATGACCGGGTGCTGCTCGGCCAGCTTGCGCAGCCTCGGCAGCATGATCTCGCCGACCCGGCGAGCCGCGGTCGGCAGGTCTTCCTTGGTCATCGTCTCGATCGATCCGAGCGCGGCGGCACAGGCCACCGGATTGCCTCCGTAGGTGCCGCCGAGCCCGCCGGCGTGGACCGAGTCCATGATCTCGGCGCGGCCGGTGACGCCGGCCAGTGGCAGCCCGCCGGCGATGCCCTTGGCGGTGGTGACCAGGTCGGGCACGACGCCCTCGTGGTCGCAGGCGAACCAGTCGCCGGTGCGGCAGAATCCGGACTGGATCTCGTCGGCGATGAACACGATGCCGTGCTCGCGGCAGAATTCGGCGAGTCCGGTCAGGAAGCCGTCGGGCGGCACGATGAACCCGCCTTCGCCCTGGATCGGCTCGATCACCACGGCCGCGGTCCGCTCCTCGCCGACCTGGGCGTGGATCAGGCCCTTGATCACGTCCAGGGCCTCTTCGGCGCACCTGGCCGGCCCGCCCGGCCAGCGGAACGGGTAGGCCATCGGCGCGCGGTAGACCTCGCCCGCGAACGGACCGAAACCATCCTTGTAGGGCATGTTCTTGGCGGTCATCGCCATCGTCAGGTTCGTGCGGCCGTGGTAGGCGTGGTCGAAGACCACCACCGCCTGCCTGCCGGTCGCGTGCCTGGCGATCTTCACCGCGTTCTCTACCGCCTCGGCGCCGGAGTTGAACAGCGCCGAGCGCTTGTCGTAGCTGCCGGGCGTAATCCGGTTCAGCTCCTCGCAGACCTCCACGTAGCCTTCGTAGGGCGCCACCATGAAGCAGGTGTGGGTGAAGTGCGCGACCTGGTCGGTGATCCGGCTGACGACCAGTTCGGCGCTGTTGCCCACGGAGGTCACCGCGATGCCCGAGCTGAAGTCGATCAGCGAGTTCCCGTCGGCGTCGATCAGCACGCCGCCGCCGGCCGCGGTCACGAAGACCGGCAGTACGTGGGACAAGCCGCGGGCGACGCTGCGCTGCCTGCGCTCAAGCAACTCGCGGGAGGCCGGGCCAGGGATCTCGGTCACCAGGTGCCGCTGCTGCGCTAGAGCGGGACCGCCGACGGTAGAGTGCAGGTTCATAGGCCGAGGATAGACCGGACACTGACGGCGATGTAGGGCCGGCCGTCACGTTGGCTTAACGGGGAACCATGCGGGTATCACATGCGTTCACGTGCAGCGAGTTGCGGACAGTCAACAACTACTAACCAGGCGTCACAGGAACTGAATGAACGGTCAAAGGCGCCCTGGATGGGGCGACGTTGACAGGTATACGCATGAGGGTCCTATGATGCCGCCGAGTCTGTAGTATCTGGATGGATCCAGCGTACCGGGGCACAATCGGATATATCGTCGCACCGAGGGCTTACGGGGAGCTGGGTTGGCATAGCTGTTTGTATCGCCAAAAATTTGGTATGTGGTGCAGGAATGGCCCGCCCCGGATGTCGAGGAGGACCTCATGCGAACACATGACTGGTTTCGGTCACATAGTTTTCACTACTCTGACTTCGGCCCCGCCACCGAGCTAGGCAAGATCAAGCGGGACAGGAACGTGTCCGTTTCGCTTATCCTGCCTACCCGAAATGTGGCCGAAACCATAACCTCGGTTCTCGACGAGGTTAACAATCTCCGACATCCAGACATAGGGCTAATCGATCAGGTCATCGTCGTCGACGCGGACTCCACCGACGGAACCGCCGAGATCGCACACGGCTATGACGCCGAGGTGTACTCGGAGAACGCCCTGATGCCCGAGCACGGCCCCGCCCATGGCAAGGGTGACGCCATGTGGCGCGGCCTATCAGTGGCAACCGGCGACATAGTCGCCTTTGCCGATACCGATACCGGCAACTTCTGCACGCAGCTCATCACCGGCGTGCTCGGGTGCCTGGTGGCCAGGCCGGACATCCAATTCGTCAAGGCCGCCTACCGTCGTCCCTACACGCAGGCGACGGTATCGGTTCCCGACGGCGGCGGCCGGGTGACCGAGCTGACCGCCAAGCCCGCGCTCAACCTGCTCTTCCCTGAACTAGCCGGATTCGTCCAGCCGCTGGCCGGCGAATTCGGCGGCACCAGGGACCTGCTCTACTCAGTACCGTTCTTCAGTGGTTATGCGGTCGAGGTCGGCATGCTCATCGATGTGCTCGATGCGTGCGGGCTCTCGGCGATGGCACAGGTCGACGCCGGAATGCGGAAGAACCGGCACCAGGACCTGTCGAACCTCAGCCGGATGGGTTACGCGGTGCTTCGCGCCGTGCTGACCCGGGCAACCCAGCGCCGGCTGATCGGCACCGACCTGACCCCCGATTCCTGGACGGACTCGGAGGCAGGGTCTTACCTGCACGCTGTCGCCGCGGCTCAGGGCGTGCAGCTTGAGGAGTACGCCGAGCTCATGATCGAGCGGCCACCCATGCGGATGGCACTGCTCGACCGGCCGCGGCTAGCAAGCGCGACCGCGGCTGGCTGCTGACCCGCCGGTCACAGATCTTAGGTTTCGGGCGGCACGCGGTCAGCGGATGAGATCGCGTGCCGCCGCCTCGATGGCGGCCTCGCCCAGCAGCACGGTGTTCGCGGCCTCACCGAGCGGCACGAAGCTGTCATAACTGGCTACCCGGCCTAGTCGGCCGGAAAAGCCGGCCTGCACCAGCGCGGTGATGATGCCTTCGCCGGCTCCGCCGGAGTGCCTGGTTTCATCGGCCACGAGCACCGCCCCGGTGACCCCGGCCTCGCGGAACAGGTCATCGAGCGGAAGCGGGGCGAGCCAGCGCAGGTCGAGCACGCGGCAGGCGATGCCCTGGGCGGCTAGCCTGTCCGCCACCCGCAGACTCATCCGCACGCCGTTCCCGAACGTCGCGATCAGCAGGTCCTGGCCATCGCCGTAGACCCGCCCCTGACCGACCGGGGCATGGCCGAGGGTCCAGAGCCAGGGCGGGTCGTAGCCAGCCATCCAGCCGCTGTCGCCCGGCTGATGCAGGTCTCGTTCGTGGTAGAGCGCGATCGGCTCGAGGAACACGCAGACGCTGCCGTCTTCGCGGGCGCTGGCCAGAGCGGTCCGCAGCAGCGCCGCCGCGTCGTCGGGCCTGGCCGGGCAGGCGATGATCAGGCCGGGGATATCGAGCAGCGCGCCGACCGCGTTGTCGTTGTGAAAGTGGCCGCCGAACCCCTTCTGGTAGGCCAGCCCGGCGATCCGCAGCACCACCGGGTTGCGGTACTGGCCCTGGGAGAAGAACGACAGCGTGGCTGCCTCTCCTCGGAGCTGGTCGGCGGCGTTGTGCAGATAGGCCAGGTACTGGATCTCCGGCACCGGCAGCAGGCCGGCCAGGCCGGCGCCGAGGGCCAAGCCGAGTATGGACTGCTCGTCCAGCAGCGAGTCGAATACACGGGCCGCGCCGAACGCGTCCTTTAGTCCTTTGGTGACCCCGTAGACCCCGCCCTTGCGCGCCACGTCCTCGCCGAACACGATCACGTCGCCGTGGGCGGCCATTTCGTCGGTGAGCGTGCGGTTGATCGCCTGCGCTAGCGTCAGCAGGCCCTCTTCCTCCGGCAGTTTCCCGCCGAAGGCGCGCAGCCGGCGGCGCATGCTGGCTGGCTGGAGCGAGCCCGCTACCAGCGTGGGGTGCCGTGGCGCGAGCGGCGCCATCACCTGCTGGGCGGTGGTCAGCCGCGGCTCGGCTTCGGCCTGCTCGGCCAGCGAGCCGACCAGTCGAAGGGATTGCCCGTGCCGGTCCAGCACCTCGTCGGCGGTGAGCAGGCCGGAGGTGATCAGCGTGCGGGCGGTGCCGAGCAGCGGGTCACGGCTGTAGTCTTCGGCGATCTCGGCGGCCGCGCGATAACCCGCCTCGGCGTCGGAGCCGGCGTGACCGCCGAACCGGACGGTGGACAGGTGCAAGATGGCCGGCTTGCGCTGGTCCCTGATGTAGCTGGCAGCTTCTGCGGTGGCGTCGAAGACCGCGGCCGGATCGGTGCCGTCGGCGAACAGGTAGCGCAGCCCCGGGCGGCCGGACAGCGTGGCCTGCGTCCAGCCCGTCGGGGTGCGGACGCTGATACCGAAGCCATTGTCCTCGCACACCAGAAGCAGCGGCATCGGCAGACCCTGATAGGTGCAGTAGGCGGCGGTGTTGATCGCTCCCTGCGCCGTCGAGTGATTGGCGGACGCGTCGCCGAAGCTGGTCACCACGATCGAGTCGTCTGGCCACGGCGGTGTTTGCTTACCCGGGCCGAGCCGGGCGGCGCGCGGGAGCGCGAAGGCGAGGCCCACAGCCCTGGGCAGGTGCGAGGCGATCGTCGAGGTCTGCGGGATGATGTTCAGGTCGGCGTGGCCGAATACCTTGTGCCGGCCGCCGGCGATCGGCTCGCGGGTCGAGGCGGCCAGCCCGAGCAGCACGTCGTAGATGCCGTCTGTGGCTCGTTGCGCCTGTGCCGCCCTGGCCAGGTAGAAGCCGCCAGAGCGGTAGTGCAGCAGGGCCGGATCGGTCAGGCGCAGCGCCGCGGCGACGGCCGCGTTGGACTCGTGACCGGAGGAGCCGATCGTATAGAACCCGCTGTTGCGCGATCGCATCCACCGGGCCGCGGCATCGAGATGACGGCTGGCCAGCTGGGCGTCGAAGATGTCCAGCAGGCCGCCGAACGTGAGCGCGCTGCCCGGCCGCACGAGATCGCCGAGTGCCGGAGCCCCCCGCAGAGCTGACCCGGGGGCTGACCCGGGGGGACGACCCCCCGGAGCCCCCCGCAGATCGGCCGGCGGGCTTGACTCATCGCCGACCCGACGGATCGCATCGACCAGATGCTGGTCAGCCTGGCTGGCATCGAAATCAGTCGCGGTCAAGTCAGGCACCCGATCATGGGGCCAACGTTACCTAGACTCCGTACCACTCTCCGGTCAGCGGGACCATCTTGCGCGGGCCGAACCTGATGGTGACCGACGCCCGGCGCTTGCCCAGGCTCTTGCGCAGGTGGAAGGCGCCCTTCCAGCGGTTGTAGTAGCCCACGCCATCCCAGCGCTTGCCGTTCCAGCTTCCGGCCAGCGGGACCATGTGCTTGGGCCCGAACCTGAACTTGCGGAACGGGGGTCCGGCCGACAGCTTGTTGCGCAGCGCGAACAGGCCCTTCTTCGGGTTGTAGTAGCCCACGCCGCTGCGACGGCCGCCGGTCCAGTGCCCGGCCAGCGGCATCATGTGCCTGGGCCCGAACCTGAACTTCTTCAGCGCCTTGCCGCGCGAGAGCTTCTCGCGCAGGTAGAAGGTGCCGGTCTTGGGGTTGTAGTAACCGATGCCGTCGTGGCCAGAGCCGGTCCAGTCACCCACCAGCGGGATCATGTGCCTGGGCCCGAACTTGAACGTCTTGGCCGGGTGCCGTCCCCGGCCGGCGCCGAACAGCCGGAACGTGCCGTACCTGGGGTTGTAGTAGCCGAGCCGGTCCCGGCCGTTGCCGCGCCAGTCGCCGACCAGCGGGATCTTGCCCCGGCCGATCCTCGGCTTGGCGTTGACCGGGCCAGAGGTCTGGGAGTAGCGCTCGCTGACCTTGCCGGTCCAGCGGTTGTAGTAGCCCACGTCGGCGCGGCGCGGAATGCGGAAGTGAATGAAGTGGCTCGGCCACGTCTGCCACCGCGTCGTAGACCGGTGGGCAAAGATCCGGGTCCAGTCGTAGTCGTTGCGCTGACCGCCGATGTGCTGCTGGGAGACGACGATGTAGCGGTGGTGCGGTCCAACCGCCTCGACCACGGCGACGTGGCCGGCTGAGCTCATCCCGACCGCGCCCCCATCCCATTCGGCCACGGCGCCGACCGAGGGGGTGTGATTGACCTTGATCCCGTGCGCGGCCGAGGTGGCCGCCCACTCGCCGCCGTTACCGAGCAGGAAGCTCGGCTCGCGCACGTGATAGACCGTCGACTCGACGTAGGCCGTGTAATTGGTGCACTGGTCGCCGGCCGACATCCGCCAGTAGGACCGGAAGCCGCGGGCCTGATAGTGGTAGCTCGGGTAACCGTGCCTGGTGCAGCGAGCCCAGCCGGTGCACAGCGTGCGCGACGGCCGCGCCGAGGCCGCGTCCTTGGCCGTGACATGCGAGATGACCGTCGGGATGGCCGCGGCCGCGATCGCCATCAGGGGCAAGCCGGCGGCCAGCAGGCGCCGGTTGCGCCGGTTCAGCCTGGCGGCCAGCCGTTTCCGGCGCTCGGTGATCCGCCCGCTGACGCCAAAACGATCTTCGGCCATGCCGAGCCTCCTGGAACGGGTTGATGTCAGCGGAGAGGGGGCGAGAACGCCTGAAATGGCGTCCTGCTGGGAACAGAGCAAACTATGCCGGTTCTTAACGTCTGTGCGCGTCATTTCGGGATATCGGAATCACACGGCGCGTCGCCGGTTACACGCCGACGCGGTGTAGCTGCGTAAGGTGAGATTGACTGATTCATGAACGGAGAAAGCATGCTGCCGTGGTCGGGGGAGCTCGCCGGACGGATCGACGAGCAAGTAATAGAGAGCGAGTTGCTACGGGACAATCCGCTGGGGGATCCGTATGAGCGACCGATCCTCGTCTACCTGCCGCCCGGCTACGACGATGAGGAGAACGGCGAGCGGCGCTATCCCGTCGTTTACGTCATCATGGGATATGGCGGTTATGTCAATATGTGGCGAAACCGCAGCGCGTTCCGCCAGCCGTTCCTCGAGACCGCTGACCTGGTGTTCGCCACCAAGACGGCGCCCCCCGCGCTGGTGGTCTACGTCGATGCCTGGACCAGGTACGGCGGCAGCCAGTACGTCGACTCGCCGGGGACCGGCAAGTATCACTCGTACCTGTGCGACGAGATCGTGCCGTGGGTGGACAGTACCTACCGCACGCGCGCGGACCGCGATCACCGGGCTATCTCCGGCAAGTCGAGCGGCGGGTTCGGTGCCATGATCACCCCGATGCTGCGCCCCGACCTGTTCGGCTCGCTGGCCAGCCACGCGGGCGACGCTCTCTACGAGATGTGCTACGTGCCCGAGTTCGGCGACTGCGTGCGGATGCTGCGCGAGTACGACGGCGACATCTGGCAGTGGTGGGACGACTTCACTACCAGAACCGCCTTCAGCAAGAAGGCCGACGAGGCGCTGCTGGGCACGCTGGGCGTGGCCGCGTGCTTCTCGGCCGGTGCCGACGGCCAGCCGGAGCTTCCGTTCGACACCCGCACCGGAGTGCTGCGCGAAGACGTGTGGCAGCGGTGGCTCGACTGGGATCCGGTCAGGATGGTCGCCAAGTACGCGGATGCGCTGAGGTCACTGCGCGCGATCTGGATCGATGCGGGCAACGCCGACGACTTCTATCTCGACGTGGGCGCCGAGGCGTTCAAGGCCGCTCTTGCTGAGATCGGCGTGCCGGACGAGGTAATCAGGTTCGAGATCTTCGACGGCACCCACGCCGCCATTGACCACCGGTACCCGCTCGCCCTTGCCTGGTTGTGCCAGCAGATGGCCGACTAGCCGGACCCCTGGACAGTTGCCGAGCCGATAACCGACAGCGCGGCCGGCAGCACCTTCATTCGCAACGGCGTCCCCGCGGCCAGCGGGGACGCGCAGCGAAGCGGCTCGCCGTCGGCGGCGGCCGGGAGGTCGCGGCTCACCGTGAGCGTGATCTCCGTGCCGCGCTCCAGGCTCACCTGGGGCAGATCGATGTGCGAGCCGTCCTTGATCTTCGTCAGCGCCTTCACGAACGTGAGCTTGGGCGCATGCCGCATGAGCACGATGTCGAGCACGCCGTCGTCGATCTGAGCCGGCGGCGCCACCTTCATCCCGGCTCCGAAGAACGCCGAGTTGGCTACGACCACCGCGTAACCAGTGAACTCACGAGCCTGCGGCTCGCCGGTGATCTGCACGGTGAACGTCACCGGCCGCCAGCGGGCTAGTGCGCGAAGAGCGGCGATCGGGTAGACGAGCCCGCCGCCCAGCAGCCTGGTGGCGTTGGCTATCTCCCCGGCGACCGCGGGCAGTCCGGCGTAGATGCTGCTTGCCACGATCTGCTCGGGCTGGTCCGGCGTGCTCGCCGCGATCAGGTCGACCTGCCTGGGCTGGCCCTGCGCCAGAGCTCGGGCGGCGGCGGCCGGGTCCGTCGGGACCTTGAGCACTCCGGCCAGATCGTTGCCCCGGCCCGCCGGGATCAGCCCGTAGCTGGCCCCGGCCGTGGATGCGGCTCCGGCCAGCGCCCCGGCCATCCCGTCACCGCCGACCGCTACCACCACCTCGCCGCGCGCGGCGGCCTCCGTCGCGAGTTCGGCGGCGTGCTCAAGGCTGCTTGACTCGACCACCCGGTGCTCGGTTCCGGCCGCGGTCAGCGCGGCGGTCGCAGCGGGCAGGAGGGTCCGCGCCCGGCCGCGGCCGGCTTGCGGATTCACGATTAGGCACAACCGACGATCCACCCAAGCCTCCTAGGGGCCGGGAACGCAAAGGGCACCTATGCCCAGGCGTACTATCTTCTGGTATGGCGGGCGAGCATAGCGCAGCCGTGATCGCTTCCGGCGAGGCGCAGTTTGTGCACGTACAGACCACGACCGACTCCCGTGCCGAGGCGATGGAACTGGCCCAGGACGCGGTCGAGGCCAGGCTCGCGGCCTGCGCTCAGGTCGCGGGTCCAGTGGCCAGCACGTTCTGGTGGGAAGACGGTATCGAGCGGGCCGAGGAATGGATAGTCATGCTCAAGCTGCCCGCCGACCGATATCGCGAACTGGCTGAATTCCTGACCGAGCGGCACAGTTACGACGAGCCCGAGATCATCGCCACGCCGATCGTGGCCGGTTCCCCTTCGTACCTGGACTGGATCGCCGAGGAGACTGGGCCGCGCTAATCGCTGTGACCTGGAGTTCCGCACCCTGGAGTTCTGAGGAGACGGCGTTACGCTGGCAGTATGTCCGTGACCTCGCCTGCGGTAAGAATGTCCGCCTCCTCGATCCGGCTGGCCTCTCATGACGGCGGCCTGTTCGGTCCCGGGTCGGTGACCTGGCGGGTGATGGGCGAGCCGATCATGTGGGTGGCGGGCCTGCGCGCCATGTACCTGCAGGCATTGCATCCTCGTACCATGCGGGCCACCTGGCAGAACACTGCCTTCGCCCGGCCTGGAGAGGCCTGGGGAAGATTCGCCAGGACGGTCGAGTTCGTGCGGGTCAGGACCTACGGGACCCGGGCCGAGGTCGAGCGGGCCGGGCGCCGGGTGCGGCACATTCACGCGACCGTGACCGGTACCGATGCCGACGGATCGGTGATCAGGCTCAATGAGCCTGATCTGCTGGCATGGGTGCACTGCGGCGAGATCGCCTCCTACGTCAACATCGCGCAGCGCTGCGGCCTGCGGCTGTCCGGCTCCGACCTGGATCAGTTCGTGGACGAGCAGCGGCGCAGCGCCGAGGTGGTCGGACTGGACCCCGCTGTCGTGCCAGGCTCCATGGCCGAGCTCGAGGAATACTACGCGCGAATGCGGCCCTCGCTCTACGTCTGCGCGGAGGCGCGGCAGGCGATGGTCAGGTCGTTCGTGCCGGACATACCGTGGCCGTTCACCGGTCTGCGGCTGGTGGTCCCTCCGATGAACGCGCTCGGCTTCGCGAGCCTGCCCCGGTGGGCCAGGCGGCTATACGGGGCGCCGGGCCTGCCGGTCACCGACCTGACCACCACGGTCACGCTCGCGACCATGCATCAGGCCATGACCAGGATCCCGAGGCAGTTCCTCGGCCTGCCGCCAGAGCCACTCGTCGCCTAGGCCGCAGCTGGAAGGATCTTGTCCAGCAGCATGGCGCAGGCGGCGATGATGACCACGCCGTCGAGGTAGTGGCAGGCCATGGCGCCCAGGTCTGGCTGGTGGCCGCGTTTCCATCGGGCCAGGCCGTAGAGCGTGCAAGCCACGGCGGCTACCGCCAGGTGCTGCGGCCAGGCTGCCGGGCAGACCCGGTGGCCGCCGTCGGTCTGGGCGGCGGTAGCTGGCCGCTATCGGTGGGTGCGGTCCGGTCCCGGGCTCAGTCCTCCGAACGATGACCAGGTCCTCCTGGCGGCGGATCGGCGGGTGAGCCGCCCGAGGCTATCGTCGCCGTATGGCGCTGACCGACCTTGCCACGACGCCTGAGCCACGGCGGCGGCCGAAGGGAGACGGCCCCCTTGAACCCCCAGCATGGATTACCCGGCTGTGGCCGCTGCTGGCTGACCGGCTCGCGGACCGGGCCGTGCCCGACGTCATCGACTGGGTGATCGCGGCGGGGTGCTTCGCCATCTTTACCCTGCCAGTTCTGCTCGGGTCCGGGCCGGCCCGGACAGCGGGGCTTGTGGCCGCGTTCGGCGCCATGGCGGCGGTGCCGCTGATCGTCCGGCGCAAATGGCCCGTCGCCGTGGTGGTCATCGTCGACGGCGGCCAGGAGCCGGCCCCCAGGGCTGCCGCCCGGCCCGGGCAAGGCGCCCTCGCGCGGCTCACCGACCGGGAACGGGATGTGTGACCGTGATCGTCCGGAAGGAACCTGGCCGGCCATTGGGACGTCCAATCAGCATGAGGAAAGCTCACCGGATTGCCGCTCTTGCCGCTGTTGCCGCCACCGTCGCGAGCACCTGCGCCCTGAGCGGTTGTGCGGCCGCGACCAGTCAGCATCGGCCGAGTAAGCCCGTTGTGCTGACCGCCCGGCAGGTCACGACGCTGCGGGTCTACGGACAGGCCGACACGGCGTTCGGGTTCAGCTTGCTCAGGGCAGTCTGCGCGGCGAAGACGGGCGGCAACATCGCGCTGTCCCCGGTGAGCGTGTCGAGCGCGCTCGGCCTGGCTTACCTCGGCGCGCGCGGCGAGACCGCCTCGGCGATCGCCAACGTCCTGCGCCTGCCGGCTACCTCAGGCCCGGCGCTGACGACCGGACTGCGCGATCGGCTGGACTTGCTGGCCTCGCTGGCCCGGCCAGGAGTCGTGTTCTCGCAGAGCAACCGGATCTGGGCGGACAAATCCCTGCCGCCGCAGCCTTCCTACGTCGCCGCGCTCAGGTCCGCCTACCGGGCCAGCCTGCGCCAGGTACCGCTGGTCTCCGACCCGGAGGCCGCCCGGCGGGTCGTCAACTCGGCGATCGACGGGGATACCCACGGGCACATCCCTGACCTGTTGCCGCCGGGTTCGCTGCGCGGGATCGGCTGGCTGCTGACCAACGCCTTGTACCTGAAGGCCGCCTGGGCGCAGCCATTCGGCCACGAGTCCACCGCTCCCGGGCCGTTCAAGACCGACACCGGTCAGGTGACGGCGAACTACCTCAACGGCGCAGGCTTCAAGACGGCCAGCGTCGACGGCTGGACCGCCGCCTCGCTTCCGTACAAGGGGCACCGGCTGGCGATGTTCGCGCTGCTGCCTCCGGCCGGGCAAGGGCCGGATGCCGGCAGCTGCCGGCTGCCCGACCCGACCGAGTTCGTCTCGCTCAGCTCGGAGCTGGCACACGGCCACGACAAGATGTCGATCGCCCTGCCCAAGGTCAAGCTGAGCTGGAGCGGCTCGCTGATGAGCGAGCTCTCGCAGCTCGGCATGGGTCAGGCGTTCACCTCGGCGGCGAACTTCACCGGGATCTCACCCAAGGCCTGCTGCATCGGCCTGGTGCAGCACGCGGCGACGCTCACCGTCGCCGAGAAGGGCACGGTCGCCAGTGCGGCCACGGCCGTGGGCATCGCGCCGACCGCGCTCCCGGCGCCGCGCCCGACGCTCAAGTTCGACCGGCCCTACCTGCTGGTGATCGACGACACGCTGACCGGCGAGCCGCTGATGCTCGCCTGGGTCGCCAACCCGGCCGCTAGCTAGCCGTGCGGGGCGGCACGTTCCAGGTGCTGATCACCGGCTCGTCGTGCTCGGTGCCGAGGGCGGACAAGGTGCCGGTGCCGAGCCGGAACAGCCGGCCATCGGCGGGCGCCAGCTCAAGCCAGCGGGCGGTGAGAATGCGGAGCAGGTGACCGTGCGCGACCAGCGCGACGTTGCCGTCAGCGAGCGCTGGCCTGACCCGGTCTAGCACCCGGTCGACCCGGACACCGACCTGATCGATGGTCTCGCCCGGATGCTCGGCGTCGCCGGGGATCACTCCGTCCCGCCACAGGTACCAGCCCGGGCGGTCGACCTGGATCTCCTCGCTGGTCCGGCCCTCATAGCCGCCGTAGTCCCACTCCCACAAGTCGGGGTCGGTCGCGGTGAGGGGCAGGCCGGCCAGTTCAGAGGTGCGGACCGCGCGCTGGGCCGGGCTGGAGTACACGGCGGTGAACTTCATGGCGGCGACGTCGCCGGCGAGCGCGACTGCCGCCTTCTCCCCGGCCGGCGTCAGCGGGATGTCGGTGCGGCCAGTGTGCTTGAGTTCACGGCTCCAGACCGTCTCGCCGTGCCTGATCACGATCAGCTCGCCCATCGGGCCATCCTCTCCTACGGCCGTGATTTTCGTCACGTCGGCGGCGCGCCAGGGACCGCCGAGTCGCTAACCAGTCGCGTTGCCCAAGGTAAGGACTGCCTCTCGATTCGGACAGGGTTGGGCCAATCCGCCTTCGGAGTGCGTTAACGCAGGTAGTCTCCTTCGAAGTCCAGGTACGGCCTGGCCGGCCCCCAGCCCCCGGGCCGACCTCGGTTCGGCCGTGACCTGCATCGGATCGCACGAAGAAGTGCGGCTCTCTCGAACAACACGCGATCAATCCGCCGCCTGGCGTGCTGGCTGGCACCTTGCTGGCTGGAGCCATGCCTGAAGCGGGTTCGCGAGCGGAAAAACCGACCCCCGGAAGGTTCGTTTGATGCAGCTGATCAGCCCGTCTACGCCGCAGGCCCGATCAGCAACATCAGGTGAATCAGCCAAACGCCACCGGCCGGTAGTCGAGCGGATCGCGTGCTGGAGCGCCCGGCACCGAGTGCTGGCCCTGTGCGCCTGGCTGGTCATGGTCGGCGGCGCCCTGCTCGCCGGCCATCTGGTCGGCACCAGCAGCCTGCCCGAGTACGACCCCGGCCAGTCCGGAGTCGCCGAGCAGATGCTCACCCAGTTGCACGTGGTCACCCCGCCGTCCGAGAGCGTGCTGATCCAGTCCAAGGTGCCGGGCCCCGAGCGCACGTTCACCGCCTACCCGCCGATGCGGCTGGCGGCCGAGCAGGTCGTCACGGCCCTGCGCGACCTGCCCAGCGCGGCCGCGAACATCGAGTCGCCGTTCGGCCGGGATGGCAAGGAACTGATCGCGCCCGGCGGCGGTGGCGTGCTGATCACCTTCCACGTCGCCGGGCCGAACAACAACGCCGACGACACGGTCGTGAAGGCGCTGCATGCCGTCGCCGAAGTGCAGGCCAAGCATCCGTCGCTGATCATCGCCGAGGCGGGCGACGCCAGCGTTGACCGGGCCGCGACCGCCATGCTCGGCCAGGATTTCCACTCGGCCGAGCGCACCTCGGTGCCGCTGACACTGCTCTTGCTGCTGATCGTGTTCGGCGCGCTGATCGCGGCCAGCATCCCGGTGATCCTCGCCGGAACGGCGGTCATGACAGCCGTGTCGCTGATGGCGGTACCGAGCCACTGGCTGCCGATCGGGCAGGGCACCTCCGAGGTCGTCCTGATCATCGGGATGGCCGTCGGCATTGACTACACGCTGTTTTACCTGCGTCGAGAACGGGAGGAGCGGGCCGCCGGCGCGAGCTTCCACGACGCGCTCCGGACGGCCGCGGCTACCTCGGGCCGGGCGATCGTGATCTCCGGGCTGACGGTGATGATCTCGATTGCCGGGTTGCTGTTCACGGGCATCACGATGTTCACCGGATTCGCGATCGGCACCATGATCGTCGTCGGAGTGGCCGTAGTCGGCTCGCTGACGGCGTTGCCGGCGCTGCTCTCCCTGCTCGGCCCGTGGGCCGACCGGGGCCGGGTCCCGTTCCTGGGCAAGGCCAGGACGCGCGCGGACCGGTCCAGGCTGTGGAGCGCGCTGGTGACGCGAGTCGTGCGACGGCCGCTGGTCTGGGGCGGAATCGCGGTCTTCGCCCTGGTCGCCCTCGCCTTCCCGGCGCTGTCGATGCGGCTCGGCAACCCCAGCATCAACTTGCCTACCAGCCTGCCGATCGTGCGCACGCTGTCGATGATCCAGCGCGACTTTCCCGGCGGACCGGCTCCGGCCCAGGTGGTCGTGGCCGGACCGGGCGTGCAGAGCGCGGAGATGACCAGTGCGGTCGCCAAGCTCACGCGGCTGGCGGAGTCCGGCGGACCGATCCATGGCCCGGTCACCGCCTTGCCGGTCGGGGCCGGAGACGGCGAGCTGATCTCGGTGCCGCTGGCCGGGGCCAGTTCAGGCGACAGCCGCGGTACCGTCGCCACCCACGCGCTGCTCGTCCTGCGGAATCAGATCTTGCCGCACACGCTCGGCCAGGTGCACGGGATCAGCTTCGCGGTCACCGGCGACACCGCGAACAGCTACGACTACGTGTCGACGCTGGGATCGGCGGTGCCGCTGGTGTTCGGGCTCGTCGCCGCGCTGGCGTTCATCTTGCTGCTGGTCGCGTTCCGGTCGGTCACGATCCCGCTGGTCTCGATCGGCCTGAACCTGCTGTCGGTCGGGGCCGCGTACGGGCTGATCACGATCATCTTCCAGCAGGGTCACCTGGAGGGGCTGCTGGGCTTTACCTCATTCGGCGGGATCATGGACTGGGTGCCGCTGTTCATGTTCGTGTTCTTGTTCGGGCTGAGCATGGACTACCACGTGTTCATCCTGAGCCGCATCGCCGAACTGCGCGGACGGGGCGAGCCGACGAAGCAGGCGGTGGTCGGGGGGATCTCGACCGGCGCGGGAGTGGTCACCAGCGCGGCGGTGATCATGGTCGCGGTGTTCTCGATCTTCGCGTCGCTGTCGACGATTGACCTGAAGATGATCGGGGTCGGGCTGGCGTTCGCCGTGTTCGTCGATGCCACGGTCGTCCGGGGGATTTGCGTGCCGGCGGCCCTGGCCCTGCTTGGCGAGCGCAGCTGGTACCTGCCTCGATGGCTCCGGTGGCTTCCTAAGGCCCACGTCGCCTAGCGGGAGGCGGGACTCCGCTAGGGCAGGGTCAGGATTTCGTGGCCGTCCTGGGTTACCAGGACCGTGTGCTCGAACTGGGCAGTGCGCTTGCGGTCTCTGGTGACGGCCGTCCAGCCGTCGGGCCACAGGTCGTAGTGGATCGTGCCTAGCGTCAGCATCGGCTCGATCGTGAACGTCATGCCCGGCACCATCTCCAGGGTGGCTTCCGGGTCGTCGAAGTGCGGGACGATCAGCCCGGAGTGGAAGGTCGTTCCGATGCCGTGGCCGGTGAAATCCCTGACCACGCCGTAGCCGAACCGGCGGGCGTAGGACTCGATTACCCGCCCGATGACGTTCAGTGCCCGGCCGGGGGCGACCGCCTTGACGCCACGCATGGTCGCCTCGCGGGTGCGTTCGACCAGCAGGCGCGACTCATCATCGACGTCACCGGCCAGAAAGGTGGCGTTGGTGTCGCCATGCACGCCGTCGATGTAGGCGGTGATGTCAATATTCACGATGTCGCCGTCTTCGATCACGGTGTCGTCGGGAATGCCGTGGCAGATGACCTCATTGAGCGAGGAGCAAAGCGACTTCGGGTAGCCGCGATAGCCGAGCGTGCTCGGGTACGCGCCGTGACCGACGAGGAACTCGTGCCCGATCTCGTCGAGTTCGTCGGTGGTGACCCCAGGCTCCACGTGAGCGCCGACCTCGGCGAGCGCCTGGGCCGCGATCCGGCCGGCCACCCGCATCCGCTCGATCGTCTCGGCGTCCTTGACGTCGGGCTCGCCCAGCGTGGGGCGCTTCTTGCCGACATATTCGGGACGCTCGATCCGGGCCGGAACCTGCCGCAGGGGGGAAATCCGGCCGGGCCTTAGCGTCGTTACCATGATCTGAGAGTCTAGTTGGCATGGACACTCAGCAGCACTGGTGGTTCTGCGTCAAACATCAGTCAGTGGAGTCGGATACCGTGTGCCCGGCCAAGGACAGGCTGGGGCCGTATCCGACCAAGGAAGCGGCAGCACACGCGCTGGAGACCGTACGTGAGCGCAACCAGGAGTGGGACCGCCAGGATGGCCGCTGATGCTCTGCTGGCCGCTGGCGCTGCTGTCTTCACCACGGGGCGGCGCATAGTCTGCGAAGGTAGCTAAGTCGCCGAAGGAGCGGATGCCGTGGCGTCACAGTGGACGGGCAAGGGCCTTCCGGAGACCGCTCAGGCCAGGCTCGCCGAGATCAAGGCGAGCGGGACCTGGTCCTCGGCGCTCACCACCGAGGAGTTCGCCGCGATCAAGTCGGTCGGATTCGAGCCGGTGGGCCAGGTACTCGGGGCCGCTGTCTACAACATGGGCTGGACCGGCGGATACGGCTGCCCGAGCGGCTATTTCGGCAGCTACAACCGGATGACGTCGGGCTGGCGGCCCGGCGTCACTTCGCTGTCGAGTTCGGGTCGCAACGCGATGTACGCACCGATGGTGCAGACCATGTATGCCTCCCGGCGGGCCGCCATCGACCGGATGAAGGCGGAGTGCGCGGCGCTCGGCGGTCACGGCGTCGTCGGGGTGCGGCTGAAGATCGGCCGGTTCCCGGCGAGCGGAGCGCTGGAATTTCACGCCATCGGCACGGCGGTGCGCGCTCCGGGCGGGGTGCCGCTGCGAGAGCCGTTCACCTCGGACCTGAGCGGGCAGGATTTCGCCAAGCTGATCAACGACGGGGTCGTGCCGGTCAGCCTGGTGCTCGGCATCTCGATCGGAGCCCGGCACGATGACTGGATCACCAGGAGCCAGACTCGCTGGTCGGCCGGCAACACCGAGGTCGGCGGATACACCGAGCTCGT
>DATNFM010000099.1:0-14364 GCA_035606435.1 Streptosporangiaceae bacterium
TACAAGCCAGATCATCGCGATAGTCGACGCGTTCGCCGACCCGAACGCACTGGCCGACCTCAATGTGTTCAACGCCCAGTACGATTACCCGGCCCTGTCGACCTGCACCTCCCTGACGCAGGCCGGTGCGTGCTTCGCGATCAGCCAGCCGTCCGGTCGTCCGGCCACCCGGGCTCGGCCGCGCTAACCGGTGCGCAGATCAGGCCCCAGGGCCGGTCGGAGACCCGGGTGAGCACGATCGTCGCTGCGCCCGGACCCCGCGGCGCGGTCTCCGGATGGCCGTGCGGAGACCGCGCCGCCTGTGTTTGCTTGCCCAGGCCGAGTCGGCGGTGGATCTGGGCCACGTCGCCGGCCAGGCCGCGCCGGCGGATGTCGGCCGAGCCGATGCCAAGCTCGCGCAGTCTGGCCGCAAAGCGCTTCTCGTGCCACGGTGCCGACTCGAGCACCCGCAGCGTCCGGGCGAACGGCGTCCTGACCGGCTCGTCCGACGACAAGAACGCGATCATCGGGTCGATCTGCCACGCCCCGATCAGTTGCCCGAGGTCGGTCACCAGACCCGCCCTGGTAATGGCCGGACTCGGATCGAAGAGGAACTGCCCGGGGGGCGCGGGTGGCGCCGGCGGAGCCGGCGCCACCCGCGCGGTTGTCAGCGAGTCACCCGACGGCAGCACGGTCGCCCGGCTGACGACGCCGGTCGACAGGCCCGGTGACCAGAGCAGCGCCTCCTTGAGCTCTCGCCCCACGGCGACGAACTCCGTCTCCCAACCGTCCGGCACCAGTACTCGATCCAGTCCTGGGGCCGCCTTGATTCCTACCGACGGCACGGTCTTGGCGAGTCCCAGGCACCAGTCGAGTTCCGGCCGGTAACGCCCAGCGGGCAGTCGACCCCGCTCATCCCGCCGGGCCGGGTCGATGAACACGGCGTCGAACCCGGCCAGCGGCAACTCCAGCACGTCAGCGCAGACGAACCCGGCCCGGCTGGACGGCGCCGTCACAGCGACGTTGTGCCGGGCGAACTCAAGGCTGACGGGATCGCGATCGACCCCGACGGTGAGCAGGTCGGCGTTCGCCAGCGCGACCAGGTTCCCGCCGATCCCGCAGCACAGGTCAGCCACGACCCGCGCCCCGGCGAACCGCTGCGCCGCGTGCCCGGCCGTCAGTTCGGACGACGCCTGCTCAAGGCCGGCCCTGGTGAACAGCATCCGATCGGCCGCGCTGAACTTCGCCCGCCCCGCGACGCGCAGCGCCTGCTGCGTCAGTGCCGCCGCGACCAGTTCGGCCGGATACTCGGCTCGCAACGCCTCTGAGACCGCGAACACCCGGTCGGGACCGACATCCATCCCGGCCAGCCGCGCCAGCAACTCCTGCCCGGGGCCAGTCAAGAGAGCCGTAGCCGCAATCATGAAGTCAATCCTGCCGGGCCCCGCCGTCAACACCGCCCCGAATCTCCCGGCGCGTCGCGGTGCAGGCGCGGCGTGGGCGGCTGGTTACCCGCAAGTACCATCGGGTTATGAGTCTTGACAGCACGGTCTACGTACTATCCGACGAGCACGTAGCGCTCAGGGAAGCGGTCAGGGAACTGGCCGAGGACAAGATCGCGCCGCATGCGGCCGACGTCGACCAGGAGTCGAGGTTCCCGCAGGAAGCACACGATGCCCTGGTCAAGGCCGAGCTCCACGCGATCCACATCCCCGAGGCCTACGGCGGCGCGGGCGCCGACGCCTTGTCGACCGTGATCGTCATCGAGGAGGTCGCACGCGCTTGCGCGTCGAGTTCGCTGATTCCGGCGGTCAACAAGCTCGGCACCGTCCCGCTATTGCTGTCTGGTTCGACCGAGCTGAACGAGCGCTACCTGCGCCCGGTGGCCGAAGGCACCGCAATGTTTTCTTACGCGTTGTCAGAGCCAGAAGCCGGATCGGACGCCGCCGCTATGCGCACCCGAGCAGTGCGTGACGGCGATAGTTATGTCTTGAACGGAACCAAGCGCTGGATCACCAATGCCGGCATCTCTCGCTTCTACACGGTGATGGCCGTCACCGAGCCCGGTGTCGGCGCGAACGGCATCTCGGCGTTCGTGGTCGAACAGGGCGATGAGGGGTTCTCGCTCGGTGCCCCCGAGCACAAGCTCGGCATCAAGGGCTCGCCGACCCGCGAACTGTACTTCGACAACTGCAAGATCCCGGCCGACCGCATGATCGGTGCCGAAGGCAGCGGCTTCAAGACCGCGCTCGCGACGCTCGACCACACCAGGATCACGATCGCGGCGCAGGCCCTCGGCATCGCCCAGGGCGCGCTGGACTACGCCGTCGGCTACGTCAAGGAGCGCAAGCAGTTCGGCAAGGCGATCGCCGAGTTCCAGGGACTCCAGTTCATGCTGGCTGACATGGCGATGAAGGTCGAGGCGGCGCGTCAGCTCACCTACGCCGCCGCCGCCAAGTCGGAACTGGCGATGGCTGGCACCGCCGTCCCTGACCTGACGTTCATCTCCTCGGCCTGCAAGTGCTTCGCCTCCGACGTCGCGATGGAGGTCACGACGGACGCCGTCCAGCTGCTCGGCGGCTACGGCTACGTCAGCGACTACCCGGTAGAACGCATGATGCGCGACGCCAAGATCACCCAGATCTACGAGGGCACTAACCAGATCCAGCGCGTAGTCATGGCAAGGCAGCTCCTGAAGTAGCAGCCGCCCAGGATCGCTTCCACACGGAGTCGATGGCGTCCGCGCCGACCGTCTAACGGCCGCTCCGACCACGAGGCGGTGCTCGCTTCGGCTGCTGCGGCGCGGTGGCCTGTCCGCACGATCCTAGCTGGGGTACTGGTCCTCGTAGCGGCGCTCTTCGCGGACGTAGGTGCCGGGCTGGCCGCGGTAGGCATAACCGTCATCATCGATGACCGTCTGCCTGGTCGTCCTGGTGCGGCTGCTGCGCGAGACCGGGCCCCAGACGAAGAACCAGATAACGAGGCCAATCGCGCCGACGACCATCAGGATGTCGCCGACGGTATGCAGGTAGACGCCATGGGTGACCACGGTGGTAAGGGCGAACCTGAGGATCGCGCCCACCGCGAGTAGTACCAGTGCTGCGCCAATCTTCATGACGCTCCTCCCATATACGTGACTGAAGCTGAAGCAATCGGCTTCCCCCATGTGCGGCGGGCAAACAAAGGCCGCCGCCCAGGCGGGCGATCGGACGTTCGGGAGGCGGTCTACCCTGGCGGCTGTAGGAGGTGGCACGACTCATGACTGACCCAGCGCACGAGGCGCCCCCGATCCTCGACCTGCCGATTGGCCTGAACGCGACCGGAACCAGACGTGAGTTCGACAGTCTGGGTGAGGTCGATGTGCCAGCCGACCGTTACTGGGGTGCGGAAACCCAGCGCAGTCTCGAGCATTTCAGCATCGGCAACGACAAGATGCCGGTCGAGGTGTACCGCGCCTACGGCTACGTGAAGAAGGCGGCGGCCATCGTCAACGGCCGGTCTGGTCATTTGCCAGGCTGGAAGGGCAAGCTGATCGAGCAAGTCTGCGATGAGATCATCAGCGGCGCACTCGACTCCGAGTTTCCCCTTTACGTGTTCCAGACCGGCTCTGGCACGCACTCGAACATGAACGTCAACGAGGTCATCTCGAACCGCTGCATCCAGCTGGTTGGCGGAGTGATCGGATCTCAGGAGCCGATCCGTCCCAACGATGACGTGAACATGGGCCAGTCCAGCAACGACACGTTCCCGGCCGCCATGCACATCGCCGCCTACACGATGGCGATCGACCAGACGATCCCTGCGCTTCGAGCCCTGCGGGACGCTTGCGCGCGCAAGTCGGCGCAGTGGGCCGATGTCGTCAAGATCGGGCGCACTCACCTGCAGGACGCGACCCCGCTGACCGTCGGTCAGGAGTGGTCGGGTTACGCCACGGCGCTTGACGACGCGATCGCGGAGGTCGAGCACGCCACCGCCGGCCTGCTCCAGCTGGCCATCGGCGGGACGGCGGTCGGGACCGGCCTGAACGCTCCGGCCGGGTTCGGCGATGCCGTGGCGGTGGAGATCGCGGCGATGACGGGCGCGGCGTTCGTGAGCGCGGTGAACAAGTTCACCGCCCAGGGCACCCTGGACCGGATGGTTCGGGCCCACGGCGGGCTCAAGGCCGCTGCGGTAACCCTGTTCAAGATCGCGAACGATCTTCGCTGGCTCGGCTCGGGCCCGCGCACCGGCCTGCACGAGCTCATCCTGCCGTCGAATGAGCCGGGTTCCTCGATCATGCCCGGCAAGGTCAACCCGACGCAGGCCGAGGCCATGCTGATGGTGGCGATCCAGGTCATCGCCTCGGACGTGGCCGTCAGCATGGGCGGCGCCGAGGGCAATTTCGAGCTGAACGCCTTCCGGCCGATCCTGATCAGCAACTACCTGCACTCGGCTGGATTGCTGGCGGACATGTGCGAGCACTTCAGGAAATACATGGTCGAAGGAACGGTGCTCAACGAGGCCAGGCTGACGCAGTACATCGAGGACTCGGTGATGATGGTGACCGCTTTGTCGCCGGTCATCGGCTATCACCAGGCGGCCGGGATCTCCCAGTACGCCATCGATCACGACGTCACGCTCAGGCAGGCCGCGCTGGCCAAGGGAGTAAGCGAAGAGCTGTTCGACCAGGTCGTTGATCCGCTTGCGCTCACTAAGGGCGGCTCCGCGGCTAAACCCGGCTGAGCCGCGAGCCCGTCAGCCGCTCCACTCCGATCGCAGGATCGCGTAGACCGCGGAGTCGGTCCATTCGCCTTTGGCCCATCGCGACTCCCGCAGCTGGGCCTCCCTGACCATTCCGAGCCGTTCGCAGAGCTTGGCTGACGCGGTGTTCCTCGGGTCGAGCTGTGCCCAGACCCGGTGCATCCGCAGGTCGGTGAACGACAGGTTGATCAGCTCGCGGGCAGCCTCGGTCGCGTAGCCGTGTCCCTGGAAGTCCGGGTGGAGGACCCAGCCGATCTCGGCCTGCCTGTCGGCGACCTGGCCGCCTCGTACCAGCAGGTCACCGATGACCTGCCCGTCGAGTTCGACCGCGAGGATCAGCCGGTCGCCGTCACCGGCGATCTGGGTAAGCCCCATCCGCTCGGTGATGAAGTCGGTAACGGTCGCCTCGGTCAACTGGTCCGTGGGGAGATAGCGGCACACGTCGGCCCGGTGCCGGTAGTCGAGCACGTCCTTTTCGTCTCCATGGCGCAGGGGCCGGAGTATGAGCCGCTGGGTGTGCCGTGGCAGGGTCCGGGCAGGCGGCAGCGCCGCGGTGGGTGAGTCAGTCACTGTCGTTACAGACCCAGGTCGTCCAGTTCCTTGTACAGGTCAGCGCGCGGGTTGGCAGGATCAACGGCGATTTTCTTGCCGCTCTTCCCGGCTGGGAGCGTCGGGCTGCTCTGAGTTGGCAGGGCAACGGTGCTGGTGGACGTGTTACCGGCAGACGCCGAGGCGGGCTTGCTCTGGCGCGCGGTCCGGGCCGCGCGGGAATCCCTGAACAACCAGCCGGCCGCGATGCCGCCCACCAGGCCGCCGGCGTGTCCCTGCCAGCTGATGCCTTGATGCGGCAGCAGCACCGAGAACTGGTAGGCGAAGCAGAGCGCCATCACGGCGCCGATGAGCACGTCGATCGCGCGTCGGTCAAACAAGCCACGCACGATGATGTAGCCGAAGTAGCCAAAGACGACGCCGCTGGCCCCGACTACGACCACATTCGTCGAGCTGAACAACCAAGCGGCCAGGCCGCTCGTCACGGCCACCACGGCGGTCACGCCGGCGAACTTGCCGAGCCCTCGATAGGCGGCCAGGAAGCCGAAGATGAACAGCGGTCCGGAGTTTCCCTCGATGTGTTCCCAGCTGACGTGCAGGAACGGGGCCGTCAGAATATAGGGCAGACTGCCGACGTCATGGGCGCGGATCCCGTACGACTGCGTGAGATGGTAGCTGTCGGCGAAGTTGGCGATTTGGATTGCCCAGATGATGGCAAGCGCGCCCACCATGACAAAGAAAGCCCTGCGAGCGTTTCTTACCAGCGTCTGGGCCTCTTCAGGGCTAATTGTCCACGTCCCGCGTGGTATTCGGCGCGGCGAGGAGCCGGTACCTGCCACGGTGGCCTCCTTGCTCATACTCTCGTCCGATCATGCCGGCGAGACGCTGCCTGACCCGCTCACTTGGTTCCCCCATCAAGGATAGTGCCGGCGTGTCGCGGGGCCGCCGCCGCGTAACCGGTGATCACAGCTACCCAGTCGTTACATCACGTAATCGTTACGATACTGGCTGCCAATCCGTGACCTCTGAGACACAAATTTGGCGCGACGCAGCACAACTTTTTCAGCGGAAACGCTTTGTCGATCCCGCCACTTCTGGCAACGTGGTGCGGCAGCGGAGTTGGCTCCTCGTTTCGGTCGTTCTGCCCCGGTAAGTAACGCCCGCTACGGACGGTAGCCAGCTCCTTACCTGAATCGCTGGTTTTCGCAGCGGTCGACGTCTGCTCGGGCGGCTTGCCCAGCGGGCTTGGCTGACGGAAGGACGGCATTGTCACAGCATCGAAGACGGTTGCAGGGCAGGAGGCGGACGCACAGGAGCGTCCGCGCCTTCTTGATCACAACTGTCGCGGCCGCTGTCGTCATCGCTGTTGGCGCCAAGGTCATGATCAGCCAGTTCTCCACTCAGCCCGACCGGCTTGCGCTGTCGGTCAGCGGCCTCCAGTCGACCCACCAGGCCGCCCAGCTCGTCCAGCAGCGCCAGCACATCATCTTGATGACGGCGGCGACCAAGTCCTTCAAGGTCGTCGGCCACCCGAAGATGGCCAAGGTTCCGCCTGCCCCCACCGTCCAGTCGGATTCCAGCGGCGGCACCGCGCCGACCGTACCGGCGGCTCCGCCGGACCCGGGTACGGCCCAGTCGATCGCCTACAAGATGCTCCCCTCATTCGGATTCAGCACCGATCAGTTCGGCTGCCTGAACAACATCTGGACGAGGGAAAGCGGCTGGAACTATCTCGCTGAGAACGCCAGCGGTGCCTTCGGCATCCCGCAGGCGCTGCCCGGTTCGAAGATGGCCAGCGCTGGTGCCGACTGGGCGACCAACCCGGCGACTCAGATCAAGTGGGGTCTCGGCTACATCAAGTCGGTCTACGGAACCCCCTGTGACGCCTGGGGCTTCTGGCAAGCCCACAGCTGGTACTGATCCGATTACGAATCGTGAGATTTGTGAATTAAGTCATAGGGGCGGCTGGTCGGAACGCCCGGAGTCGACCGGCATTGTGCGGCAGTGTGGATGGCTGGCAGCGCCCCTTGCGTAGTTTGAACGACTTGCCTTCATTAGGCCACGTCGCCCTGTCCCGCGATGCGTCACTACGCCTGCCCCGCAATCCTCTCTTCGCGCGATGGCACCGTTATGGGGCGGTGATCGGCATCTAAGGATGCCCGAACAAAGGCACATTTTGACTCGGCCCCGGAAGTCCCGTCCAGGTGCTCACCGAGCTCAACCCCTTCGATCAAGACCCAAGCCGTCGCGCGCCACGATGTCCGCTGCAGCGGGCACGGTGCTGGCGGCATCGATCACGGCGACCGCGCTGGTCGTCTCGAATGACGCGGCGGCGAGACCGTCGTCAGCGCACAGAATTGCCGGCCCCTTCGGCCTGGCCGGCGACATGTCAAGGGCAAGCGGTGCAGGCTCGGCGGGGGCGAACGCCCACAGGGTCGGTGAACCGGACTCACCCAGCGAGCTGAGCCGACAAGCCCGTAGCTATGAGTCCAAGGTGCAGGCCGCGCAGGAGGCACGGGCCGCGCAGGAGGCACGGGCCGCTCAGCGGGCCGAGGCCGCCAGGCGCGCCAGGCTCCTCGCCGCGCAACGGCGGGCGGCCGGAAAACCAACACCACCAGCACCCAAGCCGCCGACGGCTGACGCTCAGCCGAAGACAGCGCCGCCGGCTGCGCCGTCCGGCTCGCCGCAGCAGATCGCGACCGCGATGCTGGCCAGCTTCGGCTGGTCATCCAGTGAGTTCGGCTGTCTCAACGAGCTCTGGATACGGGAGAGCGGGTGGAACCCCTCTGCCACCAACCCCTACTCGGGTGCCTACGGGATCCCGCAGGCGCTGCCAGGCGCGAAGATGGCCAGCGCCGGAGTTGACTGGGAGACCAATCCGGCGACCCAGATCCGCTGGGGTCTGGGCTACATCAAGGCAACCTACGGTTCACCGTGCGCCGCCTGGAGCCACGAAACCTCCTATGGCTGGTACTAAACGCCTGACCGAACCGGAGCGTTAACCACATTCGGGGGCCCTAGCTGCGCTTAGAGCGGCAGCAAGGGGCCCCCGATGGCCTAGCCGGGTAGCGGCTTGAACGTCTGCTTCGCGACCTGGAAGATGGCCTGCGCCTGCGACGAGCGCGGATCAGGGGCCGAGATCGACAGGTTGTACTGCTGCGGCCCTTCCCAGGTCTGGGCGGTGAACAGCAGCATCGTCACATCGATCACATCGCTGGTCGCCTTTGGCTGCCACCAGAACGTCCAGCGTGCGGCCGGCCAGCCGTGGAACTTCGTTCCGGCGATGGCGATCAGGTGGTACTGCCGGTACTTCCCGGCGGCCTTCGCCTTCGCTTGCAGCCGTCGCGCCCACCGGACCGGGCCCTTGACCGGCCACGACGACATGTTGACGTCGAGCTTGCCCGGCCCCGAGGTCGGCTTGATGATCGTGTTCAAGCCGGGCGTCACTACCCAGGACTGCGGTCCAGCCAGCTTGAACCCGGCCAGCGTGCCCGCCTGACTGGCGCTGACCTGATCCCAGACGTAGCCGGTCGGCGGCGTGCCGCCGGTGCTCTTGCTCTTGCTTGGCGTCGGAGTTGGCGTCGGTGTCGGAGCCGGGCTAGTGGAGTGCGAGGGCTTCGGCGACGACGATGGCTTGCCTGAGGATGAGTGCTTGCCAGAAGGCGACGGCTTCGGCTTACCCGACGCCGATGGCTTGCCGGTCGGCTTGCCCTTGCCTCCGCCCGACGACTTCGGCGTCGGGTTGGGGTGGCCCGGTGCCGGTCCGTTGCCCGACGGGGCGTGCGAGCCGGCCGACCGGCCGCCATGCTGTGCGTGATCGCCCTTAGCGCCGCTCTTGTCACTGCCGTGATTCAGCCGCTCGGCGACCCGGTTCTGGCCGGTGATGCTGCCGCTGATCCCGAGCGTGGCGCTGACGTTCGGGAAGGCGAAGTAGATGACGACACCGGCGATCGCGATCACGAGCAGCGGTGCCAGGATCACCATCGTGCGCCGAGACCGCAGAATTCCGCCCGGCGAAGGCCGCCCGGAGGCGCCCGTCTTGTCCCCGCCCCGGCCACCCGAGCCATCACCTGAGCCGTCACCTGAGCCGTCACCTGAGCCGTCATCGGACCCGCTGCCCGACCCGCCAGCCTTCCTCGGCGTGGTCGGCTTCTGCCCGTCCCCGTTGCCAGCGTCGCTAGACCCAGCCGTCCCGCCGATCACCAGATCAGCCTGGTTCGGCCCCAACTCGGTCGCCGAACCTAGTGCAGGCATCTTGAGGTCAGCGAAATTGGGGGTAGCCATCAGGTCAGGCACCACGCCGGTCGCGGCCGACGCCTCAGCCCGCGCGGGGAATCCAGGCCCGGTCGCCTCCGCGGCGGCATCCAATTCGGCCAGCTCATCATCGGCCTCAGAGAGCCCGGTCGTACCCAAGACCGAGACCGACCCCGGCCCCGATTCAGGTCTGGACCCCGATCCAGCGGCACCCAGGCTCCCCGGATCCCCTGGCACCGTCACGACCTGAGTAGCGGTCGTAAACTCCGAGCCGCCCTGCCCTCGGCCCGCCGCCGGTCCAGCACCGAGTGCGTCACCCGCCCCGTCGACGCCGGCCGCATTGGCCGCCATCAAGCCGCCAAGCGTCACCCGCTCAGCAACCCGCGCCGCCTTCCAGGCCTGCGTAAGCATCCGCCCGGTCGCGGCCGCGTCGGGCCGCTCAGCCGGGTCGGCCCGCAGCAACATGTCGATCACCGGCGCCAGAGAACCAGCCGAAGGTGCGCGCGGCGCCGGCTCGGTCGCGATGCTCGCCACGATCGCAGCCGACCCGCCCGCCCGGTCGAAGGGTCCCCGACCCTCCACCGCCGCGTACAAGGTGGCTCCGAGCGACCACAAATCAGAAGCCGGGGTAGCCGCCGCTCCCCGCACTCGCTCCGGTGGCGAGAACCCAGGCGTCCCGACGACCATGCCAGCCTGAGTGAGCCCAGGGTCGCCCTGAATCGTCGCGATCCCGAAGTCGGTCAGCACGGCCTTGCCGTTCGGCTTGATCAGGACGTTGCTCGGCTTGACGTCCCGGTGCAGAACGCCCGCCTTGTGGGCCGAGCTCAGCGCGTCGAGCAGTCCGAGCCCTAGCTGCGCGGCCCGCGACGGCGGCAACGGCCCGTCCTCGGCGATGACCTGGTCAAGCGGCCGGGCGCGGATCAGTTCCATGACGATCCACGGCGAGCTGTCTTCCTCGACGACATCGAAGACGGTCACGACGCCTGGATGGCTGAGCCGCGCGGCGGTCCTGGCCTCGCGCAGAGTGCGCTCGTAGCTAGACCGCGCTTCGGTCTCCGATGCCAGCGGAGTCAGCACGATCTGCTTGATCGCGATCTCTCGGTCCAGTAGCTCGTCGCGACCCCGCCAGACGATCCCCATCGCGCCGCGACCAAGCTGGTCAAGCAGGCGGTAGCGTCCGGCAACAAGGCGGCCGGTACCCACGGCAGAGTGCATAGAGTGCAATCTACGCGCAGGCGCTTATAGATTTCTGTGAGCTTCGTGGGAATTCATCGGCCGGCGGTGGGCTTCGGGCCGATCGACAACACCGGCTGCTTCGGCGCGGTCACGTCGGCAAAGAAGTCGTTTCCCTTGTCATCAACGACGATGAAGGCGGGGAAGTCGCGCACCTCGATCTTCCAAACCGCCTCCATTCCCAGTTCGGGGTACTCGATCACGTCCACCTTGGTAATGCACTCCTGCGCCAGCTTCGCCGCTGCCCCGCCAATGGAGCCCAGGTAGAAGCCACCGTGGGCCTGGCACGAGGAGGAGACCACCGCACTTCTGTTTCCCTTGGCAAGCATTACCAGCGACCCGCCCGCGGCCTGGAAGTCCTCGACGTAGCTGTCCATCCGCCCGGCCGTCGTCGGTCCGAACGACCCGGATGCGTATCCTTCCGGCGTCTTGGCCGGCCCCGCGTAGTAGACGGCGTGATCTCGCAGGTACGACGGCATCGGCTCCCCGGCCGCCAGCCGCTCGGCGATCTTCGCGTGCGCGATGTCACGCGCCACGACCAGCGGCCCGGTCAGCGACAGCCTGGTCTTGATCGGGTACCGGCTCAGCTCGGCCCTGATCTGGCTCATCGGCCTCGACAGGTCGATCCGCACCACGTCGCTGTCGAGTTCGTCGGTGGTGGTGTCCGGCAGGTACTTGGCCGGGTCAGTCTCGAGTTGCTCAAGGAAGATGCCGTCGGCGGTAATCTTCCCGAGCGCCTGCCGGTCCGCCGAGCAGGAGACCGCGATCGCGACCGGGCATGAGGCGCCGTGCCTGGGCAGCCTGATCACCCGCACGTCGTGGCAGAAGTACTTGCCGCCGAACTGGGCCCCGATCCCGGCTCGCCTGGTGATCTCCAGCACGACCTGCTCAAGCTCCAGATCACGGAAACCGCGCGCATCGGCCGAACCGCTGGTCGGCAGCGAGTCCAGGTACTTAGCCGACGCGTACTTGGCGGTCTTCAGCGCGTACTCGGCGCTGGTGCCGCCGACGACGATCGCGAGGTGGTAAGGCGGGCACGCCGCCGTGCCGAGCGAGCGCAGCTTCTCCTCCAGGAAGGAGGCCATGCGCTTGGGGTTCAGCACCGCCTTCGTCTCCTGGTACAGGTACGACTTGTTCGCCGATCCGCCGCCCTTGGCCATGAACAGGAATTTGTACGCCTCGCCGTCGGTCGCGTACAGCTCGATCTGGGCCGGCAGGTTCGTCCCGGTGTTCCTCTCGTCCCACATGGTCAGCGGCGCGAGCTGGCTGTACCGCAGGTTCAGCTTCGTATACGCGTCGTAGACTCCCCGCGCGATGTGCTCCTCGTCGCGGCCGTCGGTCAGCACCCCCTGCCCGCGCTTGCCCATGATGATCGCCGTGCCGGTGTCCTGGCACATGGGCAGCACCCCGCCGGCCGCGATGCACGCGTTCTTCAGCAGGTCGCTAGCCACGAACCGGTCATTAGGCGACGCCTCCGGGTCGTCCAGGATCGACCGGAGCTGGCGCAGGTGAGCGGGCCTCAGCAGATGAGCGATGTCGCGCATCGCCTCCGCCGTCAGGGAGGTCAGTGCCTCCGGCTCCACTTCAAGGAATTTTCGGCCGAACGCATTGCGGGTGCTTGTTCCGTCGCTGCTGACCAGGCGGTACTCCGTGGTGTCCGGACCGAGCGGCAGCAGGTCGGTGTAGCTGAAATCGGGCATCGTTGCGCGTCCTCATGCGTGTGGGCCTTGGCTCGGGCTTCATCGTAGTTGGCAGCGTGACGCGGTCGGTTGGAGGGCGATCTGCGAAGATTCCTCCATGGAGAGCAGACTGGCGGAATTCGGTCCGTGGCCCGACGGCGCGCAGGTCGCTGTAGCCCTGACCTTCGACGTGGACGGTGAGGCGCCGTGGCTGGGGGAGGGACCCGAGTGGGAGCGGCGGCTCAGCATGCTCTCGATGGGCCGCTTCGGCCCGGAACGCGGTCTGCCCCGCATACTCAAGCTGCTCAAGGAGCACTCGATCCCGGCCACCTTCTATATCCCGGGTCACACCGTCGACCACTTTCCTGAGGTGGTCCCCTCGATCCTCGAAGCCGGGCACGAGGTAGCTCACCACGGCTACCTGCACCTCGGCACCGACGGGCTCTCCGCCGACGCCCAGCGGGCCGAACTGGAGCAGGGACTGGAGGCGTTCGCCAAGCACGGCGTCAAGCCGGTCGGATACCGGTCGCCGGGCTGGGAACTGTCGCCAGAGACGCTGTCGATGTTGCCCGGCTACGGGTTCACCTACGAGTCCAGCCTGATGGCCGACGACCGCCCTTACTGGCTGACCAGCGGCAGTGCTAGCCGAGGCGGGACGGCCCCCCTAGACCGCCCCGAAGTTCAGCCGCTGCTCGAACTGCCCGGTCACTGGAGCATCTGCGACTGGCCGTACTTCGGCTGGACCGCCTACCACGGCGGGCTGCTCGCCGACCCGGCCTCGGTCCAGCGGATCTGGTTCGACGAGTACGAGACCGCGCGGGCCGAGGGCGGCTTGATCACCTACACGATGCATCCGGAGGCGATCGGCCGCGGCTATCTCACGGCGATGCTGTCCCGGCTGATCGGCCAGATGATGGAGCATGGCCGCCGGCCGTGGTTCGCGACGCACTCGCAAATCCTGGCCCAAGCAATTCGCTGACCTGGTCGGCGATCCGGCGGTCGGCGTCGAGCCGGTTGTCGATCACCAGGTGCGGCGCGGCCGGCTCGGTCCCGAGCCGCATGCTCGCGGTGAACGCGTCGAAATTCGCCAGTTTGGCCGAGTCGCGCTCCAGGCCCCTGGTGGTCAGGCGGTGCCGCAACGTCCGCGCGTCCGATCGGACCCACACCAGGAATATGGTGCCGCCGCCCAACTCGACGGCCCAGTCGTCCCAGCGCTGCCGATCATGGATCTGACTGGTAAACGGCCCGGACAACAGCACCGGGCACCCGTAGCGCCGAATCTGACTCGCCGTGGCCGTAAGCCCGGCGTACTCATGCACCTTGACGTGCTCGTCGTACCAGGCGCCCTCCCGCTCTCCGCCCGCCCGTCCGCCAGAGGCCAGTGTCGCGGCCACGAACGACCCGTACACCGTGTCCTTGTCGAGCAGCGCCGGTGTCGGCTCCAGGAACTCCAGCAAGAGTTCAGCGACCATCGACTTACCAGAACCAGGCGGACCGGCCACCACCCAGAGCGGTGCCGGACCAGTCAACTCCGGTAGGCGATCGTGAGGTAGTCGGCATGTCGCCCTACCACGATCCATCAGTCCATAGTTCCCGTCGCATCGCACGATCCTTCCGCAGACCAGCAGCTTCCGAGCCGGGTCGGCCATCATCACATGACGCCGCGCCCCGCGAATCGGTTTACCAGCAAACCAGCAAGTCCGGCCCCGCACTCGTGCATGCGACAGCTTGCGGAGGGTAAATGGCTTGCAACGGAGTGGCCTTCTTGGTGAAGGAGTGGCCAATGGGGAGCACCTTTGAAGCCAGCGGTAGTCCGGTGGACTCGTTCGACGCGCACGGCGTCGATCTAGCCGAGGCCGCCAGGCAACTCCAGCAGGCCGCGCACGACGCCCGCGTCGCCTTCGACTGCATCGGCCTCGAGGAGTTGGAC
>DATNFM010000100.1:0-15502 GCA_035606435.1 Streptosporangiaceae bacterium
CGCCGAACTGGACCGCCCCCAGGGTCCGGGCCACGTACAAGGAGACAGCGAAGTTGGTCAGGCTCGACACGGCCTGGTCGGCCAGCCCCCACCCGAACCTCGAACCCAGCCCCCGCAACCGCCCCGGCACACCCCGCGAACCACCGGAGCCCTCGCCCCCGCCGCGCGCGCCGCCCCCGCCGTGGGCGCCGTCGTCAGCCAATATGCGGCCCGCCGGAGGTGGGCTTGACGGTCGGGTAGCCAGCAACGACGCGTCCCATTGCTAGCCCCCTGATCTGGCGACCGGCCTGACTAGACCGGGCGGACGCGTGGTCCGCTGCGACCGAAAATCTCTGCAAGTCATAGGAGCCGCAATCGCGGAGCATTGATACATCGCAGTAAGCCTGGCCTAAGCCTGGCCTAAGCCCGTCCGTCTCCTCACGAAGATGGCAAGCCGACCGTGAGCACCGATTTCGTGCAGCGGAAAGCTTCGGCGTATGGAGCGCGGCACTCGATGCCCCTGAGCCGGGCCAGGCCGAGAAATACCTCGTCGTCCCACCAGTCGCGACCGCGCTGCGAAGGAAAGCTTTCGTGCAGCAATTCGACCTTGCGGTGAGCGGTCTGAGTCGTCAGCGGGAAGTACACCGACGGCGTGGTCAGATCGCCGTCCCATTTCGGTATCTCGTAACCGAGATAGAGCTGGTCGCGGAACACAGTTGGCACGATTTCGGCGATTACCCGGTGGTCTTGGTGCGCATCGTGCGGGGAGGGCGCGAGCACCAGATCGGGCTGGCATTCCCGCGCGACCTGCTCAAGAACGTCCTTGACCGTCGACCAGCAGCCGGGGAACCTGCCCTCGGGCAAATCGTGCAGCCGCATGGTGAGGTCGGCGCCGGGCACGAAGGCGCGGGCCGCCGCCCGGGCCTCGGCGTGCCGTTGTTCGGTGCCGGTCAGCACCACGTAGTGCGCCTTCAGGCCGGGCCAGCGAGTTGCGAGGCTCAGCAGGGTGCCGCCCGCCCCGATCTCTATGTCATCGGGGTGTGCTCCGAGGGCAAGCACCGACAACGCTCGGCCGCCTGGCGCGGTGAGTCCTAGTGGCAGCATTCGGGCCGCGCTCTCGACCTAGCTGGCTTTGGGGTCGGCGCTGCCGATCGGGATCCCGGCCGAGCGGTCGGGGTCCCAGATCATCCACGGGCAGTGGCCGCGGTGGTACATCTCTTCGAGCTGGGCGCGTTCCTTGACCGTGTCCGCGGGTGACCAGTAGCCCTTGTACGGGTAGGCGAGCACGCGCCCCTGGGGAACCAGCCGCATGATCGTGTCTTCGATGAGGTCTTCGCCCTCGTTGAGGTGCCCGAAGATCTCCGGCCTGAGAACGAAGTAGCCGCCGTTCTCCCACTGGCGCAGATCGCGCATCGGCGTCACGCCGGTGATGAACCCGTCGTCGCCGATGTCGACCACGTGGTGCGAAGACTGCGGCGGGACCGCGAGCAGCCCGGCGATCGCCTTGCTGGTCTCGAACCGGCCGATGAAGTCGGGCAGCGGGGCGTTGGTGAGCACGTCGGCGTAGTTGGCCAGAAAGACCTCTTCGTCTTCGACGAAGCGGCGGACCCGGCGCAGCCGCTCGCCGATCGGCGAATTGAGACCGGTATCGACGAACGTGATGCGCCAGTCGGAGATATCCCGGCTGAAGAGCTTGACCTCGGTGGCGCCCTTTTCGAGCACGAAGTCGTTAGATCTCGTCTCGTCGTAGTGCAGGAAGAAGTCCTTGACGTAGGACGCCCCGTAGCCAAGGCACAAAATGAAGTCGGTGTGGCCGAAATAGGCGTAGTAGCGCATGACGTGCCAGAGCAGCGGTCGCTCGCCGACCATCGCCATCGGTTTAGGGCCGCTCGTCACCCCGTCCCGCATCCGCATCCCGAGGCCGCCACAGAAGAGTACGACTTTCACGACAGTGCTACCTTCTAGACAATTTCTAGCTTCTAGACGACTTCGAGTGCGGGAATGGGGAACACCAGGTGGCCGCCCCAGTCCCTGACGTAGCTGAGCTGCTCGCTGATCTCGTCCTTGAGATTCCACGGCAGCACGAGCACATAGTCCGGCTTGGTCCGCTCGAGCTGGTCGGGCGTCAAGATCGGGATGTGGGTGCCGGGCAGGAACTTGCCCTGCTTGACCGGGTTCTTGTCGACGGTGTAGGCGACTAGGTCGCTGCGGATGCCGCAGTGGTTGAGCAGGGTGTTTCCCTTGCCGGGCGCGCCGTAGCCGGCCACCGACTTACCGGTGCGGGCGGCTTCGATCAGGAAGGTGACCAGGTCGGCCTTGACGCCGAGCACCGCCTTGGCAAAGCCCTCGTGCCCGTTGACCGTGTGCAGGCCGACGGCCTCCTCGGCGTCCAGGACAGATTTCACCCGTGCGCTGGGCTCGCCGGCGCTTTCCCGCGGTGCCGCGTACACCCGCAGTGACCCGCCGTGCGTGGATAGCTCGTCCACGTCGATGACCGTGAGGCCTGCGGTGGCCAGCGCGCGCGATGCGGTCAGCAGCGACAGGTAGGAGAAGTGCTCGTGGTAGATCGTGTCGTACTGGCGGCGCTCGATGAGCCGTTGCAGGTGCGGGAATTCCAGCGTGACCGTTCCGGTGTCCTTGACCAGGGCCCGCAGGCCAGCGGCGAACCCCCGGATGTCGGGCACGTGCGCGAAGACGTTGTTCGCCGCGACCAGGTCGGCCTGGCCGTGCTTGGCGGCGATGCGCTGGCCGGTCTCGGCGCCGACGAACTCGACCTCGGTGCTGATCCCGAGCGCCTTCGCGGCCTCGGCGACATTCCCGGCCGGCTCGACGCCGAGCACCGGGATCCCGGCGGCGAGGAAGTGCCGCAGCAGGTAGCCGTCGTTGCTCGCCACCTCGGTGACGAGGCTCTGGGGGCCGAGTTCCAGGCGGCCGATCATCGCCTCCGCGTACCGCTTCGCGTGCGCGACCCAGGACTGCGAATATGACGAGAAATATGCGTAATCGGTAAAGATGTCCTCACCGGACACATGCAGTGGCAGCTGTACCAGCAGGCACCGATCGCAGATAAAGACATGCAGCGGGTAGAAGCTCTCCGCGTCCTGCAACTTGTCGGCGGGAACGTAACTCTCGCAAAGCGGAGACATCCCCAAATCCACAAAAGTAGTGGTAAGACGTGCCTCGCACAGCCTGCAGGCTGGCAAAGAAGATCCACTACCCCCATCAAGCATCGACACAAGCCCCCCAGTCCTAGCCCGATTACGGTAGATTATCACGAATCAGGCAGGTGATTATCCCGATTCCGGTTGGCGCAAACTCAGCCGCAAAAGTCGGTGCTTCTCGGGTCATCGCCGGCTAAATCCACCGGGAATTTACCGGGCCTGGCGTGTGGTGTTGGGGTGTGGTGCCTGGTGCCGGCTGCGGTGCGGTGCGGTGCTGGCCGGACGCGGTGCTGGCCGGGTGCGTGCACTGGCGGGGTGCCGGGCGGGGTGCGGTGGCGGGAACATCTGGCAGGGGGAGGGGCTGTGGAACTGGCTTGCCGAGCATGCCGGCAGCAGGACGGATCGCTGGTGCTCGATCTCGGCGGTCAGCCGGCCTGCGACTACTTCCCGTCAACCGCCGACCCCGGACCCGATCCTGTGTACCCGCTGCAGATGTGGCTGTGCGCCCAGTGCGGCCTGGCCCAACTGGCCGCCGACCCGACCGTGCCCCAGGAACCCCGCGCGACCGAGCCCGCCGCGCTCATCGCCCAAGCCGCCGACGCGGTCAACCGGGTCGGCGCCGCCGGCCTCCTGCCCGCCGGAGCGCGGGTCGCCGAGTACGGCAGTCCACATGGGGGTTCGTGGCTGGAACTGTTGCGGCACAAGGGACTGGTCCCGGTCGGAGACGGCGAGCCGGCCTCGGTGATCGTCGATTGCTTTGGGCTGATGCATGAACCCGACCAGGTCGGCGCCCTCGCCGATCGCCTGGACAGGCTGACCGATGGTGGAGTTCTGCTGCTGCAGTACCACGCGCTGGACACGATCATCAGGCTCGGCCAGTGGAACGCGCTCCGGCACGGCCACTACGCGTACTACTCGACCACCGCGCTGGCCGCCATGCTCGCGGCCCAGGGCTTCGAGCCCTTCGCCGCCTGGAAGTTCGAACTCTACGGCGGCACTGTCCTGCTCGCCGCCCGCCGATCCGAGTTCGGAACGGACGGTCCGGGCGTGGTGGATACAGACGGCCAGGTGGGGGCTCAGGGCTTGCGTGCGGAAGGCCCCGGCGGGGAGGCGCAAGAGTTGGTGGCGCAATTGCTGGCGGAGGCGGAAGGGCTGGTGGCGCAGTTGCTGGCGGAGGATGCCAAGGTGGGCGTCTGTGATCCGGGCGCGCTGCTCGGGCTGGAGGACGATGCGCGGGCCACTGCGGCCGGCCTGCGGGACTGGCTGCTCGCCGAACGGGCAGCCGGGCGGAACGTTCTCGGCTACGGCGCTGCCTCCCGCGCGGTCGCGCTGCTGTGCGAGGCCAAGATCGACCGGTCCCTGCTGCCCGCGATCGTGGACGCCTCGCCGTCCAAGCACGGCCTTCGGATGCCGGGCACCGACATTCCGGTCGTCGGTCCTGATCGACTCACCACGTCGCGGCCGGACTCGGTGCTGCTGTTCGTCTCCGACCTGCGGGCCGAGGTCAGTGCCGCCTTCCCCGAGATCGAGGCCGCCGGCGGCCACTGGGTCGACGCGGATTCCCTGGCGGGCCGCCCAATTTGACCCGGCGCGCTTGTCGCCAGCCCCAAAATCTCCCGTCCGAGAGGACGCTCTAGCGCCACTCTTCCCGGTTTAGGGATCACTTTTACCGGGTTGCGCGCTCTTTTCCCGGGTTAGGGCAGAAATTTGCCTGGTTTGAGCTAATTTCGAGATACCTAACCCGGTAAAAGACGTCCGCACCCGGGAAAAGAAGTCCCTAAACCGGGAAGAGTCGGCCGAACTGACGGCTGATGGGTGGGGTGGAAGTGGCAGACGGGGCAAGGGTGATTTGCAGAACCGACGGGACTTGTGTGACCTGACTTGTGGCCCGTTGGGCGATCGGGAGTACGTACCAGTGCTGACGTGTCGGATTGCCGGTTGTGATGAGCAGGTCTGGGCACTGATCAGGGCTCGCCGGGCGGCCCGGTGGCATGCGCCGTTAGCTTTCGCCCGCCTCGGGCCGGGTCTGTGCTGGCTGGTCAAAGGGGTCGGCGTCGCGGAGCTGGCCGGCGATCGCCTGTGCCTGGGGTGTCCAGTCCGGATCGGCATCGTCGATCCACCATCCTGGGCCCCAGCGCAGCAGCTTGCCGTAGGGAGTGAGGATCAGCCCGTCCTCGAACCCGCCTACTGAGCGCCGCGCCGAGCGGACGATCGGCTCCGGGTCGCCGATCTGCTGGTAGCTTCCGGTGGTCAGGTCGTAGGCGCGGCAGTCGTCGGCCTGGCAGTCGAGGAAGATCCACCCGTCGCCTGGGCGCGATGAGGCGTAGCACAAGATCCTGTGCTCGATGACAATGCTGGCCCGCCCGAGCACGCGCTCGGCCTCGCTGCGGCGCATGTCCCGGTCGCCGAGCAAGGCGGGCAGTGTGGCGGTCAGCTGGTCCCACCGGCCGGGATCCAGCGCGTTCTCGACCGGCAGGTACCCCAGCCGGCTGAACACCTCCGCGTAGACCGCTGTCACCTCGGCCTGGCATCGCTCAAGGCCGAACATTGTCTTGAACGGGCCGGGCACTCCGAGCGTGCCGTACCGGGACAGCAGTTCCTCGCGGGCGTTCTCGTAGTCGGCATCACGGTCGTCCAGGAAGCACAGGTCAGCGAGCAGGCCGTCAGCCATCAGCTCGATTTCCGAACCGGTCGCCGCGTACATCCCTGGCCTGGCCACGACGCCAGCGACCATGCTCAGCCAACGCAGCCGCAGATCGTCAACTGACCGCATCAGGCAATCCTATGAGCCGCACCGCGCGTTAACTTGTCACCAGTCAGGCGTGACTGGTGACAAGTCACCAGTCAGGCGTGACTGACCGCCCTGGCGTCGCGGCGCGTCAGCAACTGCGCTGGAGGACTAGGGCCTTGAACAGGGCGGCCCATTGGTAGGCGATCTGGTACGGCCAGCTGGTGAACGAGGGGTCGGGCGGCACGGTGTCCACGTAGACGTGGCCGGCGAAGCAGCGCCCGACCCGCAGCCGCGCTCTAGTGTCCTGGGACGTGATCGTGACCACCGCGACCGACCGCCAGTGGTAGCGCTTGGCCAGCCGGCCGAAGAATTCGGCTTCGCCCTGAGTAGTGGCCGGGACGGGGTTGAAACAGATCGTCTTGACCCCCGCGACCGGCCTTGGGCAGTGGTTCCCCGACGGCGGCGTACCGAGCGAGATCACCAGGTACGGTGCGCGGTGCTGACGGGCGAGGTCGAGGGCGGCCGGCTGCAGCTTGCCCGGTCCGGCCAGCATGACGATCGCATCGACCTTGCCGGGCACGCCGCGAGCCGGCCAGACGAACAGCCGGGCAGTGGCAGCGGTGAGCAGGACCAGGACCACAGCGGCCAGCGCCAGCGCCCGCCGCAGTCGCCGCCAGGCTGGCCTGGAGGGCGAAGCCGTGAGGTCGCCCGACTCGGGAGGCGGGATCTGCCCAGGTTGCTCTGGACCTTTCCGGCCCGCGTCTCGGCCCCGGCCCGGAGCCGAGGGCTCAGCCCGCTCGAACGGATCGAACCGGGGTGACGCCTGGTCTGCTCGCACCGACACAGGCTAGCCGCGCCAACCAGCAAGTCCGGTCGGCCGAACGGCCCGAAGAACGACCCGAAGAACGACCCGCCGAACGACTCGAAGAACGACTACAACAGCCACGGGCCCGTCAGGTCGCCTGCAGTAGCTCGCGCAGCCGCTCCAGGCACCGGCCGCGCGTCGGCCCGATGCTGCCGACCGGCAACCCAAGCTGATCCGAGATTTCCAGGTAAGACACCGGCGGATCGGACATCAGGAGCTCGAGGAGCCGCTGCCACCGCCAGGGCAGTGAGGACATCGCCTCACGGACCGCCGCGGCGCGTTCGTCGGCCAGCAGGCGCTCGTCGACCTCCGGCTGGTGCGACACCGCATCAACCAGCGCGTCATCGTCGTCCTGGACAAGCACGACCCGCTTGCGGGCGGCCAGGTGGCGCAGGCATTCGTGCCGGGCGGTGGTGGCTAGCCAGGAGCCGACCCGGTCCGGGTGCTCGATCCGGTCGATGTGCTCGAGCAACCGCAGCCAGGTCGCCTGGACCACGTCGCTGGCGTCGCTCTCGGAGAGCTTGAAGTCTCTGGTCATGGCCCAGATCAAGCGCGAGTATTTGGCGACCAGCCGTTCCCAGGCCCAGCGGTGCCCTTCGGCGGCGCGCCTGATGAGGTACGTGGCGTCTACCGCGCCATCGGTCATTTCTGGCGGCACGCTGAACACGGTCCCGACCGTTACCTGCGTGCGCAGATCTTTCGGCTGCGCACGCAGATCTTCTTCGTGTCGGCTGATTTCGACGACCCCCCCGGTCACGTCATCCCCTCCCTCTCGAGCTCTCCTGACGCACGGGCTGCGAGGTCGGCGCGGTCAATACGCACCGTCCCCCCGCGCTACCGCGGCCCAGGTTTTCCACAGGATCTGAAGGTCCAGCACGAAGGACGAGTTTTCGACGTACGAAACGTCCAGTCGTACTGCTTCATCCCAGGATAGGTTAGATCTACCGCTAACTTGCCACAATCCGGTTATGCCGGGTTTGACCACAAGGCGACGCCGGACGTAGTCGGCGTACTTGATTGCCTCTTCCGGCAGGGCCGGCCGGGGACCGACCAGCGACATGTTGCCGATCAGCACGTTGAGCAGCTGAGGCAGCTCGTCGAGCGAGTACCGCCGCAACTGCCCGCCGACCCGGGTGACCCGGGGATCCGAGCGCATCTTGAACAGCAGGCCGTGACCGTCGTTCTGCTCGATTAGCTCCAGCTTGCGCTGCTCGGCGTCGACGACCATCGTCCGAAATTTGTAGAGCGTGAAGTGCCGCCCGTCCCGGCCGACCCTGACCTGGCGGAAAAGCACCGGTCCGCCATCATCAAGCTTGATCGCCAGCCCGATCACGGCGAGCAACGGCGTCAGCAGCAAAAGCGCGAACCCGGCGGAGATCCGGTCGAACGCGGACTTGACCAGCCAGCGCAGGCCAGTGAACTCGGGATGGTCCATGTGCAGCAGCGGCAACCCCGCCACCGGCCGGATCGTCGTGCGCGGCCCGGCCACGTCGAGCAGGGCCGGGGCGACGCACAGATCGGTCCCGGTCTTCTCCAGCGTCCAGGCCAGGTCGCGCAACTGAGAACCGATCATCTCCGGGCAGGCGAGTACCGCGACGGTGTCCGCCTGGCAGCCGTCGACTACGTCGACAATGTGGCCGACGCCGAGCAGCGTCGGGATTCCCTCGATGGGTTCGTAAGCGTCGGGCCCGACCAGGCAGGCCGCCACGACGGAAAGGCCGTGATAAGTCTCCCGGCGCAACACGGCGGTTAGCTGGCCGATGACATCGCTGTGCCCGACGACCACTACCTTGCGCATGCACTTGCCGCGAGAACGGAAATAGTGCAGCCGCTTCCGACATCGATACCGGCCGAGCAGGTCAAACACAGTCATGCACGGCAGGGCCAGGACGACGTAGCCGCGGGCCAAGTCGGTCTTAGTCGCGTAAGACAGCACGGCCACGGCGGCGGTGAGGCTAATTCCCGCGTTAATTACCCGGCGGAATTCATCCGAGCCAACTCCGATGAATCTGACATCGTAGGCCCCGGCCAGCTCAAGTGCGATTATCCACAGCACGGGCAGCGCCACCGCAAGCCAGAGATAAGCCGAGGCAGCGTATTCTTCCTGCCCGAATCGAATTTGGAACGCAAGCAATCCGGCGGCCAGGCCGCAGCAGGCATCAAGAATTATCAGCTGACGAAGATAAGCGGTCGTCCAGTCCGTGACAGCGCTTACGCGCAGGCCCCGGCTGCGCGTGACCTGTACTTGTTCATGCACCGATGGACTTTCCGCCACGGTTGCTCCACCCCCCGGGTCCCCACCCTTGTTCGAGCCCGCCGCCCTCTGCCTTCAGCGGGCTCGTGACAACACCTTGAAGTTCTAACACAGAGGAGGCTCATCGACACAGACTGTGAGCAAAAAAACTTTTTATACTCTAAGCCGCTTCACGGTGAACCCGCGCGTATCTGGGCGCGTTATCCCAGGTCAGAGGATAAACCCGCGAGTACCGACAGCTCAGGTGAATTTCTTCAATCGGTACCCGAGAAGCTGATAACTCACAGCGATTACCCACCGGATTATCAGGTAGTACTCAGACTTGCCCGCTAAGTACTGAATGTCCTAGTGTATAGGACTTATCGCACATCGCAGCTTCTGTGCCTAGGACGGGACCGATGCCGGTTGCCGTGGCGGGAGGCTTCCCAGGTGAAATCTGAGCCCGCTGAGGCGCGACTGCCCGCCTGCGTAGGTATCACCCCGGACAGGCTGACCTGCGGCAATCTATGATCACCGGGCTATGTCGCATGAAATCGGGGCAAGTCTCCCCTCGATCGATCAAGCCTTTTCTTAGGCGGAAAAATTTGCGCGGGCTTCTTAGCCGGCCGCGGCTGGCGGCACATTAGCCGGTAATCGCGAGTCCTGGCCGCGGGCCGGCAGGCTACGCAAGGTATTTCCGCGCCGGAAGGATGAACGCGTCTCCGTTGCGCGTGCAGCCGCGCCGGCGACACAATCCCCGGTCGGATTATCAGCCGACCGGATGGTTATCACCTGGTTCGAATTACCGGCGCCAGCTCGGTACCTGATCGAGCCAGTGCGTCAATTGCTCGTCGAAAGGAACGAAATGCTCGTCGAGTCTGGTCCTGACCTCTTCGGGTATGGCCGACCGGGGCCTGGCATTGTGCCGCTCGAATTGCGGGTAATCAGCCGAAGGCAGGCCGAGGAAGTCGAGTACGGAATCATAGACCGGTTCTGGCCTGGTAAAGAAATCGCCGCTATCCACCACATGGATATTCGACCGGTCGAATAGCTTTACCAGCCGGTCGAGCTGCTGTGCGTACTGTCCGCGAGCTCGATAGGCGTGGTGCTGATGGCTGTGGCTGAGATAGCCGGGCTCGGCCTCGATCCGCTCGGCCTCGCCATTCAGCCGTTCAGGCTCGAGTTCGATGGCCGACTCGAACGACTCGGTCTCGAACCCGCGCGCGAACTCGTGGGTGTAGGCCGAGTAGGCGCGCTCGACCGGGTCGCGGACCAGCACGATCAGCTTCACGCCCGGCAGGTCGCCCGCGATGCGCTCGGCCGCCAGCGGGTGGAACAGGTAGTAAGGGCTGGACTCGAAGGTCAGGCCAGGCCGCCGCGTCAGCGGGAAGTGCGCCCGGTACCAGCCAAGACCGCGGTCGTAGTTCATGTCGAAGTAATGCACGCCCTTGTGCAGCACTGCCTTGCGCACGCTCGGGTGCTCGGCCAGCGCTCGGTACATCGAGGTCGTGCCGCAACGCTGTGCTCCCACGATCAGGAACCCAGGCAGCATCCGCAGCGGGGCGGTCACCCGGCCCGCGGTCACCGAGATCGCGTGGGCGGCCCGCTTGGCCGGCGGCGACACCGACTTCGCGCTCACAGCCCGCCCGCCCCAGCCTCAAGTGCCGGGATCAGCCAGTCCCCGGGCCGGCCGAGCCGGGCGCCGGCCTGCGCCTGCCGGTCGGCGAGATACCGAATCGACAGATCGGCGAGGTAAGCCAGCGCGGTCAGCCTGGCCTGCTCCGGCGACACGCCGAAGGGGTCGAGCAGTCTCGGAGCCTCGACCACGCACTGGGTCGCGGCCGCCAGCGGATCCTGGCTCGGGCGCACGACTCGCTCATTGAGCCAGTAGTGCAGGGCGTCGAACCCAACCGGCACTCCGGGCGTGAACCGTTCCCAGTCCCATACCAGCAGCCCAGCCCGGGTGCGGGCGAGATTCCACGGGGTCAGGTCACCGTGCCAGCAGCCGAACGTCATCTTCGAGGTGCCGGCCAGGCCGCCGAGCCGAGGAATCAGCGCGGCCAGCTTTTCCTGGTCGGGTCCGTCTCCGGCCTGCTCGAGCCGGGCGGCGAGCTGATGCCAGTAACCGCTGCCCGCCAGCGGCGCGGTCGAGGTTCCGGCCGACCTGGCCAGCTCAGCCAGCGCCGCGGAGAGCACGTCCGGCGTCAGCGGCCTGCGCCGCTCCCACACCGGCAGCGGACTCAGCACCAGGATGTCCAGGTTCTGCCAGGAGCCGCCGGCCAGCACCGTGGGCAATCTCATCGAGGTCAGCCTGGCCTCGCTCAGCGTGACCAGCGCGGCCTGTTCGCTCGCGACCAGTTCCCTGGTGAGGGCGTTAATGCCGATCTTGGCGAACCCGATCGTGTCGCCGGCGTGGCTGAGCAACTGCAGGACCGGCTTGCGGTTCGCTCGGGCCGCGCCCAGGTGCAGGCTCAGTTCGACCGGCTGCCCGACCATCGTGGCCAGCACCGACTCGATCGTCGGCGTCTCCTCTGGCCGGCTGATCGCGAGCCGGTCGCCGAGCATCGGGCCGAGGCCGCCCGCGACCGCCGACGCCAGCGTCCGGGTGGCCACCCTGGTTCTCACCGAGCCGGGTTGGCCATAGCGGCGTATCGCCGCCGCGCCGGCCTGTCGCCCGATCGGCACGATCAGCTTCGGCCGACGCGAATCAGGCAGCACGAGGAGCACCTCATCGGCCGCCCTGCTCGCCGCCGAGTGAGCCTTGGCCAGCGTCGCGGTCGCCGGCGCCGGCCAGAGCAGCGCGCTGACCTCGGTCAGGTAATCAGTGTCTGCCCGGGGGGACGACCCCCCGGAGCCCCCCGAAGGGAGCGACGCCTTAGGCGCCGCCTTCCCTCCTCGCTCTGTCGCTTCGCTCTGTCGCTCGTCAGTCCAGGCGGCACCGCGTCGCTCCGACGCGCCGATCACGAGGGGACGGCCGGCTTGAAGTACGACTCCTTGGCCAGGTGCGCGTACGCGTCGACCGCCTGCTGGTGCCCGGCGAGCCAGTACTTGAACGGGTTGCCGTTGCTGTCCGTGCCGTTGGCGTCGAAGTAGGCGATGCCCTTGATCTGCGGGTACTTCTCGGCGAACTGCCCGGCGCCCGCGATCCATTTGGCCCAGGAGGCCGGTGCCCCGTTGACCGCGAACTCGCCGATCAGAATCGGCTTGCCGGTCGGGAGCGCGAACTTCATGAAAGGTGCGGAAGCGGCCGCCAGCGACTGGCTGGGGCGGAACGAGTACACGTCCGCGCAGACCCAGTCGACTTCGTTATTTCCTGGATAGAACGCTTGGGCGCGCCCGACCTGGAAGCCATAGCCGGTCGGGCACCAGACCCAGCCCACGTTCGTCACGCCCTCGTCGGTGAAGACCGACCGGATGTGGTCCCAGGCCTTCTTGTACTCCGCCGGACCGTGGACGGCCCACTGGAGATTAGGCCGGTCCATCTCGTGCCTGAACTCCATCAGGATCGGCCGGGCCAGGCCCTTGACCGCTTGCGCTCGCTGCTTGATCAGGCTGTCGTAGTCGCCGGCCACGATCTTCTTGGTGTCCGGGGTGCCGCCCCAGGTCAGCAGCAGCACCTTGCCGCTGCCGACGAACTGCTCGTCGGCAGCGCTCGGGAACGGCTGCGTCCACGGATGGTAGACGTGGACGAGGTCGATCGAGGAGCCGATCAGATGCTCGAACGTCTGGACCGCGGCGACCTGGCCGGCCGAGCTGTAGTCGGTGGGCTGCACGTAGGCCCCCATGTACGCGCCTGACGACGGCACCAGCAGGCCGGTCGACGTGCTTGGCGGATCGGGCCTGTGGCTGGGACTCGACTTCGGGGTCTTACCAGGGCTGTGCGGGGCGGTCGACCGGTGTCCCTGGCCGTGCTTGTGCGACTTACCGGGGCTGGCCGAAGGACGCGGATGGCGCGGGTGGTGCGACTTGCCCGGGCGATGGCTGGGGCTAGGGTCACCGGGCTTGGAGTCGCGGGCAGAACTCGGGTGGGTGCTGCGGCTGACGTGGCTTGGATCACCGGCGTCGGTGCTGACAGGCCGCGGGTGGCCGGCCGCGAGGCTGATCGCGACCGGTACGCCGATCGCCAGGACGGCGGTCGATACCCCGGCCAGGGCAGCGATGTGCCACTTAGGCCGCGCGCGGCGGCGGGCTCGGCTCATTGGCGCCGCCCCGAGGTGAACGAAACTCCCTCCGGGAGGCCGGCGACGTTGCAGGCTGATGGTGTCGCCGGCTGGCTGGCTGACCGGGTCGGGGGGCCAGCGACGAGGTGGACGGCGGTAATGAAGACGGCGAGCAGCAGTGCGCCGTAGAGCAAGCCGGTGATCGAGTCGGTGGTCCAGTGCAGCGACAGGTAAACCCGGCTGAAGGCCTCGTTGAAGCCGAGAGCCGCGACACCCGCGCCCAGCCAGATCGCGGTGCGGCGCTGCCCGCTGAGCTCCCGCCAGAGCAGGTAAACGATCAGGCCGTAGAACACGATCGCCCGATCGCACCCGCCGGACGGGTAGGTTCCGAGCGGGCTGGTCGGCGGGCCGAGCCGGTGAAAAACGTGCCGCAGCGCCAGCGTGGTGAAGTGGTCGATCACGATCAGGCCGGCGAGCACGGACGGAGGCAGCCATTTCTTGGTCCGCCAGATCGCGGCCAGGCACACGGCGGCGGCGAAGGCGGCGCCCCAGCAGGTCCAGGTGTTGCCGATCTTGGTGAGCCGGTTCATCAGCGCGGCGAGCACGTGCACCTGGTGGTGGATCATCCAGGTGAAGATCGGCTTGTCGACGGCCAGGCCGTGGTAGACGACGATCTGGCCGAGGGCCCACATCAGGCCGAAGACGACGACCGTGCCCGCGACGGCGAACGCGCCCAGCCTGGCCGACTCCCAGACGAAGTCGGTGAAGCCCGCGCCGTTGCCCCGCACCTTATGGCTGCGGCCGCTCGGCCGGGCTGAGACCGCTACCTCGGCGGTGGCGTAGCGCCGGGAGGCCAGAAAAGCGGCAGCGGCGATGATCGCCAGGCCGATCGGCCAGATCAAGGCGACCAGGTACTTAATCACGCCGCTATTCACCCCCTTGTCGCTCGAAGGACTATATCCCGTTAGAAGTGATCGATTTGTGAAAAGCCGTGTTGCCCCAGTGGAGCTACGGACTGACCGACCGGCACTGTTTCCTCGCGGGGGGTTCCGGGGGGTCGTCCCCCCGGGCTAGCACTGTCGTTGGCGCAGGGCCTTGGGCAGCGGGAGTACGGCCAGTTGCAGCGGTCCGCGCAGGAGCCAGAGCCCAAGGACCAGTACCACGCCGCCGGCCGCGAGCGAGGCGATGGCCTGGGGAGCCCCGTTGCCGGCCAGCTCGCGGACCGCGAGCGGGATCGCGGCGAAGCTGAAGGTCGCGAGCAGGGCCGCCGAGAGCGTGCCGGAGCCGAAGGGGTGGACCTTGGCGGCGGTCGCGACCTGGACCAGCGGAACCAGGTTGGTAACGCCGATCGCGGCGGCCCAGCCGACCGCCGCGCCGGTGATCCCCAGCTTCGGGATCAGGACCAGGTCGACGCCGACGTTGATGATCATCGCGAGCAGGCCGTTGTAGAGGCTCCAGCTGCTGCGGCCGGTGGTGATCAGCACCATGTCGACCTGGCCGCAGGCGGTGGCGACCAGCATGGCCAGGCCGAGGATCACCATCACCGTGCTGCCCGCGTGGTAGGCGTGCCCGAAGATCAGCAGCCCGTAAGGGCCGAAGATCACCGCGAGCAGGTACAGCGGCCAGGTCAGCAGGATCAGCCACGCGGTCGTGGCCTGGTACACGGCGTTGGCGCCGTTGCGGTCGCCGACCGCGAACAGCTTGGTGAACTGCGGCTGGGCGGCCATGCTGATCGCCGCGTTACCGAGCTGGCCGGCGACCAGGAACCTGGTGGCGGCGGTGTAGATCGCCGCCTCCACCGGACCGATCAGCACGCCGACCAGCACGATGTCGAGCCGCTGGATGATGATCTGGGCGATGCTGGCCAGCGAGCGCGGGCCAGTGAACTTCCAGAACCCCTTGGCGTTCGGTTTACCGTGCTTGTTATCGATAGGGGCGGTCGGGCTGCTCACCGGGCGGACGACAGGGCCCTGCGGCTTGGCCTTTTGCCTTCGCATGATGCGGCGGAGCCAGAACACGGCGGCGATGCTGGCGCCTACGTAGGGGAGGGCCCAGGCTGGGGCCAGCAGGGCTGAGCTGGCGGTGAGCGCGGCGGCGAGCGCGCCGAGAGCCTGCAGGCCAGTGCGGCCGATGCGGTCGATGACAACCGTCGGGCGCATCTCGTGATAGCCGCGGGCGGCGCCGAGCAGCGTGTCGGTGAGCGCGGCGAACGGCAGTGCGCCGGCCAGTGCCCGCAACGCCGAGGCGACCGCTGCCGGACTGGCGCCGTGGGCGCTCCGGCCGTCGATCAGCAGGCCGGCGAGCGGCCGGGCGAAGATGATCACCGCGATCGCGGCCACGATCGAGGAGATCACCACCGGCACGATGGTCGCG
>DATNFM010000101.1:0-25674 GCA_035606435.1 Streptosporangiaceae bacterium
TCGTGATGGGCGTGAATGACGACAAGTACGACCCGGCCGCGCACAACATCATTTCGAACGCGTCCTGCACGACGAACTGCGTCGCGCCGATGGCCAAGGTCCTGCTCGACAGCTTCGGCATTGTCCGCGGCCTGATGACGACCATTCACGCCTACACCAACGACCAGGTGATCCTGGATTTCGCGCACAAGGACCTGCGCCGTGCTCGCGCCGCCGCGCAGAACATCATTCCGACCTCGACCGGTGCCGCCAAGGCGACCTCGCTGGTGCTGCCCGAGCTCAACGGCAAGATGGACGGCATCTCGATGCGGGTGCCGGTCATGGACGGCTCAGTCACCGACCTGGTGGTCCAGCTCGAGCGCAACGTCACCGTCGAGGAGGTCAACGCCGCGTTCCTCGGGGCCGCGATTGACGGCTCGCTTAAGCCTTACCTGCACTACACCGCCGACCCGATCGTGTCGTCCGACATCGTCGGCACGCCGTGGTCGTGCACGTTCGACTCGCTGCTCACGATGGCCCAGGGCGACCAGGTCAAGATCATCGGCTGGTACGACAACGAGTGGGGCTATTCCAACCGGCTGGCCGACCTGACGGAGATGGTGGCCGCGCGCCTGCCGGGCCAGGGCTGATGCGGGAGATCGCCGACCTCGACGTCAGCGGGAAGGTCGTCCTGCTGCGCGCCGACCTTAACGTGCCCCTCGACGACGACAGGATTACCGACGACGGCCGAATCCGGGCCAGCCTGCCGACGATCAGGGAACTGACCGGACGGGGCGCACGAGTACTGATCTGCGCTCACCTTGGCCGTCCCAAGGGCGAGGACTTCGCCGGGCGGGCGGCCGCCGGGCCTTCGCTGCGCCCCGTCGCCAAGCGACTGTGGGAGCTGCTCGCGCGCGACGTGCCGCTCGCGGAAGACGTCGCCGGTCCCTCGGCCCGCAAGGTCGCGGCTGACCTAGCCGACGGCGATGTCGCGCTGCTTGAGAACGTGCGGTTCGAGCCGGCCGAGACCGCCAAGGACGACGCGGCCCGGGCCGAGTTCGCGGCCAAGCTCGCCGACCTGGCCAGCTGCTACGTGGGCGACGGGTTCGGTGCGCTGCACCGCAAGCACGCCAGCGTTTACGACGTGCCCGGCCTGCTGCCGCACGCGGCTGGTGAGCTGGTGCTCAAGGAGATCGAGACGCTGCGCAGCCTGACCGAGTCTCCGGAGCGCCCGTACGTCGTCGTGCTGGGCGGCGCGAAGCCCTCGGACAAGCTCGCTGTGATCGGCAACTTGCTCGACAAGATCGACCGGCTGATCATCGTCGGCGGCATGTCGTACACCTTCCTGGCTGCCAAGGGCTACGAGGTCGGCCAGTCCCTGCTGGAGCGCGACCAGATCGACAATGTCCGTCAGATCATGGCCGATGCCGAGCACAGCGGCCTGGAGATCGTGCTGCCGGTCGACTTGGTCGGTGCGACCGGGTTTGCCCCGGATGCCGCCCACGAGGTCTATCCGGCCGACAGCTTCCCGCCCGACCGGGAGAGCCTGGACATGGGCCCGCGGACAAGAGAGCTGTTCGCGGCCAAGCTGGCTGACGCCAAGACGGTGTTCTGGAACGGTCCGGCGGGAGTGTTCGAGTTCCCTGCCTTCGCGGCGGGTACCCACGCATTGGCCGAGGCGATCAGCCACGTGCATGGGCTGACCGTGGTAGGGGGCGGAGACTCTGCGGCAAGCGTTCGCCTAATGAAATTTCCTGACAGCGCGTTCAGTCACATTTCCACTGGTGGCGGGGCCAGCCTCGAATATCTCGAAGGTAAGGCTCTGCCCGGTGTGGCCGCGCTCGAAGCTGAAGGTGTCGCGCCCGTGGTTGACGAATGAGCAAGGATGCGCGCAGGCCGCTGGTAGCGGGCAACTGGAAGATGCACAACAACCACCTCGAGGCGCTGGCACTCACCCAGCAGCTGGCGTTCCGGCTGCAGGGCAAGGACTTCGACGCGACCGACATCGCGGTGCTGCCGCCGTTCACCGCCCTGCGCAGCGTGCAGACGCTCGTGCAGGGCGACAAGCTGAGACTGCAGTACGGCGCCCAGGACATCTCGCCGCACCCCGACGGTGCCTACACCGGCGATGTGAGCGGGCGAATGCTGGCCAAGCTGGGATGCACCTACGTGCTGGCCGGGCACTCCGAGCGCCGGCAGTACCATCACGAGGCCGACGCCCTGGTGAACGCCAAGGTCAAGGCAATCCTGGCGAACGAGATGACACCGCTGCTGTGCCTGGGCGAGTCCCTGACGGTCAGGACCGACGGCGGCCATGTCGGGCATTGCACCACCCAGCTCGACGCGGGGCTGGCGGGACTGAGCGCCGAGCAGATTTCTGGCCTGGCGGTGGCCTACGAGCCAATCTGGGCGATCGGTACGGGCGAGGTCGCTAGCCCCGACGACGCTCAAGAAGTCTGTTCGGCGTTGCGGAGCCGGGTTTCCGATGTTCAAGGTCCCGAAGTTGCCGCAAGATTGCGTATCCTGTACGGGGGATCAGTGAAACCCGACAACATGCCTGCCATCATGGCGCAGCCAGATATCGACGGCGCGCTGGTCGGCGGCGCCAGTCTCGATTACGAAGGATTCGTGAGGATCTGCCGGTATCGTGAGGCGTACACCTGATCGGTGCGACCCGGAGGGACGACGACAGCATTGGTAATCGCATTCTCGATTGTGCTGATCATCACGAGCTTGCTCATGGTGGTCCTCGTGCTGCTGCACAAGGGCAAGGGTGGCGGTCTGTCTGACCTATTCGGCGGCGGCATGTCCTCCTCACTTGGGTCTTCGTCAGTTGTCGAGAGGAATCTCGACCGGATAACGATTTTCACTGGTATTTTGTGGTTTATCTGTATTGTCGTTCTTGGCCTGCTGCTTAACCGCTAGCAGAGACGCGCGCCCACCAGCGCGCGGAGGCCAGGGAAGAGCAGGGCAGGCAGGCGGGCAGCGGGACCACCGGCCGGCGCGGGAGGGGCGCTAGGGGGCGGCAGAGGTAGGCGGCAGCCATGGCGCGAACTTTTATTTCGGAAAGAGGCCTGTAGTGAGTAGTGGTAACGCCATTCGCGGGAGCCGGGTTGGCGCCGGTCCGATGGGCGAGGCAGAGCGCGGCGAGGCAGCACCAAGGGTTCGGGTGTCGTTCTACTGCTGCAACGGTCATGAGACGGTGCCGAGCTTTGCCAACGACGCCCCGGTTCCGGACACCTGGGACTGCCCGCGCTGTGGTGTTCCGGCCGGACGCGACGCCACGGCTCCGCCTTCGCCGCCGCACGCCGAGCCCTACAAGACGCACCTGGCGTACGTGAAGGAGCGCCGGTCGGCGGGTGACGGCGCCGCGATCCTGGCTGAGGCCCTCGAGCGCCTGCGTCAGGGCGCCGGCAGCCGCGCCTTCTGAGCCGGACCAGCCCGGGCTCGGATCGGCAGCAACATCGGTGAGGCACCGGTGTTCCCGGTCAGCCGGGCTGGCGGCGGATGTAGCGGGCTAGCAGGAAGCCGTCGTCTTCGAGCAGCACGCGGAGCTCGAAATTGCGAGGTACGGGCTGGTCTGAGGACTTCGACACCATCATCCTGGCCGCACCGCCACCTTCGACCAGCGGGCTGATCGTCGCGCACAGTTCGTCGAGCAAGCCGGCGGCCGATAGCTGAGCCAGCAGGGTGGGTCCGCCCTCGATCAGGATCTTGCGGTGGCCGAGCTCGGCAAGCTTGCCGACGATGGTTGTCGCGGATACCTCGTGATCACCCGCGATGATCACGTCGGCGGTCTTTGAGGCTAGCTCGACGCGATCGGTGGCCGCGTCGCCGGTGGTCAGCACGATCGTCCTGGGGCCGTCGTTGCCTTGGATCAGCGGGCTGTCCAGGTCGAGGGTGAGCCGCTTGGTGACGATGGCGATCGGCGGCACCGGGCGGCCTGACCTGAGCTGCGGCCAGACGCGAGCCAGCCCGTAGTGCTCGGCCCTGGCTGTCTGCGCTCCGACGAGCACCACGTCGGCGAGGCTCCGCAGCAGGCCGAATACCAGCTTGTCGGCTACGCCCGACAGGCCGCCGGACCGGCCCTGCACCGAGATAGCGCCGTCGATGCTGGTAATCATGTTCGCCCGCACCCAGGTCTGGCTGGCGCCGCCGTCGGGGTGAGCGTAGATCTCAGCCAGTGCCTCGATCAGATCCGTCACCTCGGGTTCTTTGGAGCCGATCGGCGGCGTGGTGCTCCACGCCAGCCGCAGCGGCTCGGCCGGCCCTAGTACGCCATTAGTCGAGCCCGCGTCCACCGGAAAGATTTGCCGCATGATTGTCCTCCTTCCCGGCCTCAACGCCGGCATGCTAAGCGACGGTAAGCAACAGCGGTGACCCGCTACCGCTATAGGTCGGGTGGGAGCCACGACAGCGCTGACCCGTGGAAGTTGCGGCCGCGCTGGACCGGCCTCTGGCTGGGCGGAAGAGACCATGAGCGATGCGTTATGCCAAAAACAGCTTTTTGAGGGTTTACGGGTTCATGGAGCGGAGTACCATGATCGCCCGGGACGCGACCTCGACCGAATAACCGGCGGTCGGATTGCCGGCTACCACGCTGCCCGCAGCGGCGCTCCCGACCACGACGCCGCTACCGCCGCCGCCAGGTCCAGCTCCAGCGGCCGACACGACACCGCTACCGCCGCCGTTCCCCGTCACCGCCAGCGCCATTGGCGAGCCGGTGTTCACGACTATCTGCCACGACACCCCGGCCGCACCGACCTCTGGCGGGATCCGGAACGTCACCGGATCGGAATGGGCGTTCAGCATCAGGATGAAGTCCGCGTCGGTGATCCGTTCGCCCCGCGGGCCGGGCTCGGTGATCGCACCACCGTTCACGCACACGGCCAGCGACCGGGCGAAGCTCTCGTTCCAATCCGAGCCTGTCATCTCCTGCCCGGACGGCGTGAGCCAGAGAATGTCCCGCTGCCCATCGGTCGATCCGCCCGCCCGGCCGCTGAAGAATTTCCGCCGCCGGAACACCGGATGCGCCTTGCGCAAGGCCGACAGCGCCGCGACGAAGTCGATCAGGTCGGTGTGCTTGGCGGCCGCATCCCAGTCCACCCAGGAGAGCTCGTTGTCCTGGCAGTAGCTGTTGTTATTGCCGTGCTGGGTTCGGCCGAGCTCGTCCCCGGCCAGCAGCATCGGTATGCCCTGGGAGAAGAACAGCGTGACCAGGAAGTTCCGCATCTGCCGGTCGCGCAGCGTGAGGATCTGCCGATCGTCGGATGGCCCTTCGGTCCCGCAATTCCACGACCGGTTGTCGTCGGAGCCGTCGCGGTTCTGCTCGCCGTTGGCCTCGTTGTGCTTGTGGTCATAACTGACCAGGTCGGCCAGCGTGAACCCGTCGTGACAGGTCACGAAGTTCACCGACGCCACCGGCCGCCGCGCGCTGGTCTCGTACAGGTCGCTCGACCCGGTGAGTCGGGACGCCAGTTCGGGCAGCCGCCCTGGCTCGCCCCGCCAGTAGTCGCGCACGGTGTCGCGGTACTTCCCGTTCCACTCGGTCCACAGCGGCGGGAACTTCCCGACCTGGTACCCGCCTTCGCCCACATCCCATGGTTCGGCGATCAGCTTGACCTGGGAGACCAGCGGGTCCTGCTGCACCAGGTCGAAGAACGCCGACAGCCGGTCCACGTCGTGCAGTTCCCTTGCCAGCGCCGATGCCAGGTCGAACCTGAACCCGTCGACGTGCATCTCATCGATCCAGTACCGCAGCGAGTCCATGATGAGCTGCAGGGCGTGCGGATGCCGCACGTTCAGGCTGTTGCCGCAGCCGGTGTAGTCGAGGTAGACCGACGGATCCTCGTCGGCGAGCCGGTAGTAGGCCGCGTTGTCGATGCCACGGAACGACAGCGTCGGGCCGAGCGCACCGGACTCGGCGGTGTGGTTGTAGACGACGTCGAGGATGACCTCGATCCCGGCCTGGTGCAGCGTCTTGACCATCGACTTGAACTCGGCCACCTGGCCGTGCGGCGTCGCGGCCGACCCGTAGCCGTTGTGTGGCGCGAAGAAGCCGATCGTGTTGTAGCCCCAGTAATTGGTCAGCCCCCGATCCTCCAGGAACGGCTCGGGCACCGACTGATGCACCGGCATCAACTCGATCGCGGTCACGCCCAGCCGCTGCAGGTGCTCGATCACGGCGGGGGAGGCCAGCCCCGCGTAACTGCCCCGCAGGTCCTCAGGCACGCCCGGATGCCGCAGCGTGAGGCCGCGCACATGCGCCTCGTAGATCAACGTCTCCTGGATGGGGGTCCGCAGTTGCTGATCGCCACCCCAGTCGAAGTACGGGTTAATGACGACATTTCTTGGCATGAAAGCTTTGCTGTCGTCGGTGTTGATTGAGCCCCGGTCACTGCCTGAGAACCGGTAAGAGTACAGCGCCGGGCTCCACGTGACCCGGCCGTCAACCGCCTTGCCGTACGGGTCGAGCAGCAGCTTGGCCGGATTGCACCGGTGCCCTCGGCGCGGCTCGTACGGGCCGTGCACCCGGAAGGCGTAGCGCTGGCCCGGCCCGACATCTGGCAGGTAGCAGTGCCAGACGAAGCCGTCGACCTCGCTCAGCTGAATCTTCGTCTCCGCACCTTCGTCGTCGAAAAGGCACAGCTCGACGAGCTCGGCCACCTCGGAGAAGATTGCGAAGTTAGTACCTGATCCATCCCAGATTGCTCCGAGTGGGTAGGCATTGCCGGGCCACACGCGCATCAGGCGACCCTACTACGGCTTGGCTCGCTCCAAGATAGGCAGGAGTTCGAGTCCGCGGGGCAGCGTGCCGAACGAGACTCCAGGGCCACCGAAACCACCACTGCTGTCCAATCTCGAAGCGCAGAACGCATCGCTGACGGCTGACGGCGCGTACCTGGCTAGCAGCGCGGCCTGGGTCACCACGGTCATCAGGCCCGCTAGCCTGCGCGCCCGGGGCTGGGCCGCGGCCGGATCGGCGGCCGCGACCTCGGCCAGCTCACGCTCGAGCTCGCCGATAGCCCGGTCGATCCTGCGGTCGCTGCCGCCCGCTAGCGCCAGCTCGGCTCTGAGGGCCTCCAGACTGTCCGGCGACCGGCCGAGGGCTCTGAGCAGATCGAGCGCGGTGACGTTACCTGAGCCTTCCCAGATGGAGTTCAGCGGCGCGTCCCGGTACAGCCGCGGCATCACCGATTCCTCGATGAAACCGTTGCCGCCCAGGCATTCAAGGGCCTCGCCTATGACCGCTGGGGTCCGCTTGCAGATCCAGTGCTTAGCCGCGGGCAGCAGCAAGCGGAGCAACAGCGCCTGCGACCGATCGCCTCCGGCGGCTCGGTCGGCCGCGCCGGCCAGCCTTATCGCCAGGGTGGTCGCGGCCTCGGATTCCAGCGCGAGGTCGGCGAGGACGGCGGACATGGCGGGCTGGTCGGCCAGCGTGGCGCCGAATACCTGCCGGTGCCTGGCGTGATGAATCGCCTCGGCGAGCGCCTGCCTGATGGTGGCGGCGCTGCCCAGGATGCAATCGAGTCTCGTCGAGCTGACCATCTCGATGATCGTGCGGACGCCCGCTCCTTCGTCCCCGACCGGCCAGGCCACCGCTTCGTCGTATTCGACTTCGGCCGAGGCGTTCGAGCGGTTTCCGAGCTTGTCCTTGAGCCGCTGCAGGCGCATCGAGTTCAGTTCCCCGCCGGGAAGCACCCGGGGGAGCAGGAAGCAGCTGAGGCCGCCCTGAGCCTGCGCCAGCACCAGGAAGAGGTCGCACATCGGGGCCGAGCAGAACCATTTGTGACCGGTGAGCAGGTAGCTGCCGTCGCCGTCTGGACTCGGCACCGCGCGCGTCGTGTTGGCGCGCACGTCCGAACCGCCCTGCTTCTCGGTCATCGCCATGCCCGCGAGCAGGCCGGCCTTGCCGTCAGGTTCGGCCAGCCCGGGATCGTAGACCGGGCTCGCCAGCAGCGGCTCGAACCTGGCCGCGAGCCCGGGAGCGTGCCGGAGCGCGGGCACGATCGAGTAGGTCATCGAAATCGGGCAGCCGTGGCCGGCCTCGGCCTGGGTCCACACGTAGAACTTGGCCGCCCTGGCGACGTGCGCGCCCTCCGCGTCGCTCGCCCAAGGGGTGGCGTGCAGGCCGTGGGCGACCGCGGTCGTCATCAGCTGATGCCAGGCCGGGTGAAACTCGACCTCGTCGATCCGGTGCCCGTAGCGGTCGTGGGTACGCAGCACCGGGGTGTTGACGTTGGCCTGCCTGGCCAGCTCGGCGACCTCGGGCGAGCCAGCCAGGCGGCCGATTTCGTGCAGTTCGGGCAGGACCGCCTTGCCGCCGTGCGCCTCGACGGCCGTCAGCAACGCCTGATCGGCCGCTACGTCGTGCCCGGTAAGCGGTGGTACCTGATTGCGGACTTCGTGGGTCTGCCTGGTCAGGTGTGAATCCCGCATTCGGTCTTGGCCGTGCCGACCCAGCGTCCGCTGCGCGGGTCCGATCCTGGAGCCACGCGGGCAGTGCAGGTCTGGCAGCCAATCGACGGGTAGCCGTCGTAGACCAGCGGGTTCACCAGCACGCCGTGCTCGGCGATGTAGTCGTCGACGTCCTTCTGGGTCCATTCGACGATGGGATTGACCTTCACCATCTGGCGCCTGGGATCCCACTGGACGACCTTGGTGCTGGTGCGCGCGTCGGTTTCCTCGCGGCGCACGCCGGTGATCCAAGCGTCGTACGGCTCGAGCGACTGCTCGAGCGGGATCACCTTGCGCAGGTAGCAGCACAGGTCAGGGTTGCGGGTGTAGAGCTTGGGACCGAGTTCGGCGTCCTGCTCTTCCACGGTGGTCGACGGCGTGATGTTCAGCACGTTGACCGGATACACCACCGAAACCGCGTCTCTGGTGCCGATCGTCTCGGCGAAGTGATAGCCGGTGTCGAGGAACAGCACGTCGATTCCCGGCACCTCACGGGACGCGAGATCGATGATCACAGCGTCGGTCATCGAGGACGTGATGCAGAGCTTGTCCCCGAAGGTCTCCGCCGCCCACTTGATGACTTCGCTTGCCGGAGCACCGTTGAGTTTGGCTGACGCCTGCTCAGCCAGGGCCTGCCCAGCCAGCTCCATAGTGCGCGCCTCCTTGTCGGGGGTCATGCAGCGTCCCTAGATACAGGATCCCTATGTACAGCGTCTCTTACTTCACAGTAGGCCAAAAAGGCACAGAGCGCACGCCTACCTCGCTGGTCCACGGCTATCTCCTCCTGGCAGTGCGAACCGCGATGGTAGCCATGGTATTCCGGCCTGCCCGCTGCGTTCCGGAGCAAACCGCCGAGCAGCTAACTACCCCTGGCGGGGCCAGGTCAGCCTGGGCTCAGTGCGAAGATCGGCGGACGGCTTGTGCTGGCAATCACACCAAGTGCCGCCCGGACAGTCCTGATGGTCCTGACGGCGGCAGCAACGGCAGATCATGAAGCTATTGTCACGTGACGGGTGGACAGCAACCGGGGCCGGGCCCTGCCTTAGGCCAGGCAGCCTTAGCAGGCAGGGCCGCTTCTGGTGCGGTCAGGCCGCGTTCGCGTTGGCGCGGCGCATCCGGCGACGGCGCTCGGCCGAGCGCTCATCCTCATTCAGGCCGCCCCACGTTCCGTACTTCTCCGGACGGCTTACGGCATAACCAAGACAGTCACCCCGGACCGGGCAAGAACCACACAGTTGCTTGGCCTTACGTTCCCGGATGTCGCGCTCAGGCTGCCGCTCCCCGTCCGGACCAAAGAACAAGACGACATCCTCACCGCGGCAAGCGGCCTTGTCTTGCCAGCCCCAGTTTGGCCGCGGCAGCAACACGGCCTGACGGCGTACCTCAGACATGAAAAGCTCTCCTCAACCAACGTGCCGTAACTTCTCGCTAGCGGAGCACCCGGCTCGCTAGACGCAAAACATAAGGAAAATCGCGCGATACGGCATCCGCCCCGTCGCATCATGCAAACGCCTTGCAGCGCAAAACTGTTCCCTCGTACCGTGTCTCGCGCTACTATGCCTCGCTGACGTCCGGCTAGAACGCTCCCGTGAAGCAGTGATCTGCCCGCGCCTGGGGCCGGAGTCGGAGTTAAGAGCTCCGCGACGATCGTCTCCGAGATAAGAAACTCAGCCGGTCGGCAGCAGGGCCAACACCGCAACGTCAGCGCACCGCCGGATAAGCATGGCACCACTTGCGGGTCCGCACAGCCGAGATGACAATTCTCGCCCGATTTAGAACGCGTAGTAGTCAAGAGCCACTCCCGTATCGCCAGTCACAACGCCACCGGCTCTGCACCCAACGGCAGGCTTGCCTGGCCTCTAGATGACCCCAATACATGCATTGGCTGGACATCGCGGGCACGTAGAGCGACGATAGGCAACATGTCCGAGCCGGATGCCGTTCCCTTGCCCAGAGAGGGCGAGGTCTTCTTCGATGTGCGCGGTGAGGCCAGAAGCATGCGCCTGAGCTGGTACGCCAACAGCAAGGTCGCGGTATTCAGCATCTGGCAAGGCAACCGGTGCACCGGAACTTTCCGGCTGCCGTTCGCCGATCTGACCAGGATGGTGCAGGCTCTGCAAGCCGGACCGCCCGCTGACGTTCCGGCCGGACCGCCGAACGCTGGCGGTTACCACGAGCCTGACTACGGCCAGGACCACGACTTTCTGGCGACCTCAAGCTATAGCCAGCCAATGCCAGCCGACGCCGGCTACGCCAACACCGCGGCCTATTACCCGGGCCAGGAGTACGCGGACCCCGGTTACCAGGACCAGGAGTACGCCGAAGCCGAGTACCGGCAGCCTGAGTACGGCGGACCTGAGACCGGCGGACCTGAGTACGGCGAACCTGAGTACCGGCAGCCGGAATACCGCGAACCGGAGTACAACGAAGCGGAGTACTCCGAGCCGAATTACGGTGGCTGGGGCGAGCAGGCCTACGGCGACAGCGGCACCGGTCCCGAGCAGCCTTATGGCGATCATCCCTACGGGCAGCATGGCTATCAGGAGGACTATTCCGCCGATCCGGGCTATGGCCGTGGCCGGCACAGTTCACCTGGCTACGCCATGCCCGACTACGACCCGCCGGATCATAGCCAGCCTTCGGGCCCGCCCGGCCAGCAGGACTATCGCGATGGTTACGGCACCGGCCCGCATTCCCGGCTCACCCAGCCGGATCTCGTTGGAACGCAGCATGCTTGGTCAGACTCGGGCTGGTCAGAAGACCCGCCTCAGCCTGACCCGCTGCGGTCAAGGGATGCCGAATCGGCGCCCGACCCCGCCATGATGAGCTTCCCGTCGGTCCCAGCCAGGAACGGACCGTCTGGCTACAGATAGCCGAGGAGATCCCACTCCTCTCGCCAGGGATCCCGCAGAATGATTACTCTGCGGAATTGACTGGACACTGTCTGTTATACGTCAGCCGAACGCGGGAATATTGTCGCGGTTGGGGAAGGGGGGAACAGACGTGGCACAGAAGGTCTCAGTCACATTCGCTTGCGACTACGACTCAAAGGAAATTCCCAACGGCGAGCACCTGACTCGCTCGTTCAGCCTCGATGGCCGGGACTATGAGATCGACCTCTGCGTGAAGCACAGCCAGAAGTTCGACGAGGCGGTTAAGCGCTTCGCCGACCATGGCCGCAGGGTGTCGTCCAGAGTTACCCGGGCGAAGCGGCGGACAACGGCGCACCGCAGGCGGAGCGCCGAGATCCGGGCCTGGGCAAAGCGCTCAGGCATGGAGGTCAGTGACCGCGGCCGGATTCCGGCTCAGGTCATTACCAAGTACGAGGAGAACCACTAGCACGAGGTTCTCAAGCGACGGGTGGGTCACCGCCGAGTGGCGGCGGTGACCCGCCCGATTCGGTCGTTGCGCTTTCTCCGCGCGACTGCTCGCCGTTCCGGCCCGAGGACATCGGCGGACGAGGAGCCGACATCCGGCCGAAGCGGCCGTGCCGGTGCGCCGCCGTCAGCAGCCCGTTCCTGGGCGCGGAGCGCACCGGGCTAACGGCCGCGGCGAGCACCTGGGAGTTGGGCAGCAGCACATGCCCGTCGTCGGTCTCGATCGTCACGTAGGTGATGCTGATCTCGGCGACCACCCCCTCGATGGTCCCGCCGAGCGCGCCTGAGCGGAGCCAGATCGAATCGCCGACCCTGAACGGCTGCGCGAACTGCAGCAGCATTCCGGCGAATAGGTTCGAAAGCGCCTGCTGGGCAGCAATGGTGAGCAGCACGCCGGTCACCGCGCCGCCCACGACGAGTTGAGCGACCCGGAATCCGAGCATGCTCAGCGTCACGACCCCGATCACGCACATGCCGAACACGAGCAGGATGAACCGCACGATCGAGCCGTAGGAGGCGCCCACGAAATGTTCGAGCATGCTCCTGGCCCAGCGCGCCCAGGCGAACGTCGAGATCAGGCCAAGCACCACGAATGCGACCGACCCGCCGACGGTGATCAGATGACCGGTCAAGATCGGCATGGAGGCGTCTATTCCGGCCGCCCTTGCTCCGGCGAGGGTCTTGATGCCGAGCGGCACTCCGTACAAGTTGACGGCGACCGCGGCCGCGCAGGCCAGGATCAAGCTGCCGACAGCCTGCAGCGGACGATTCGGTCGGGTTTCCGGTTGCTGTGGTTGCCGATTCACGGCCTCAACCGTACCGAGAAAGCAATCGTCCCGGAGCCTGGCCTTCGCCGACTCCGGGACGATTTGCTCCAACTAGGCGCGTACCTTGAATTCCATCAGCGGCTTGCCGACCGGGAACACGACGCCGCCCTTGAGGCCGTTGATCACGCCAGCGGCTGAGGTATACCAGGCGACCAGGGCTGTGATTATTCCTATGTAGCCGCCGACCACGATCAGGCCGGAGCCGGTCGGGTCCGGGGGCAGAGCCGGGGTCTTCGTCGCGAAGTTGCCGAGGAACAGGAAGATCTCGGTCAGTTCCAGGGTCAGGAACACGAGGAAGACGGCCATGTTCAGCTGAAGGCTGATGATCAGCAAGTACGTGTTGACGATGGCGAAGGCCAGCAGGATCCAGCCAAGGTCACGGTTGAGCTGGACCGGGTCCTTAGCTGTCGGCGCGATGAAGTGGAGCCACAGGCCAATGCCGATCCAGAATCCGCCGTAGGTCGAGAACGCGGTCGCACCGAACACGTTCTTGTTCTTGAATTCCCACATGCCCGCCAGCAGCTGGCCGAGACCGCCATAGGCGATCGCATAACCCCACCAGTCGAATCCGGTGGACGACTTGGCCAGGCCCGCGTTGATGGCCGACAGCAGGAACGTGGTCAGCGCGAACGCCGCGAGGCCCAGCGGAGCCGGGTCAGCGATCACGGGTGTCACGGGCGCGACGGTCGCGGCCTCGGTGTCAGTGCTCACATGATCCTCCTCAGGAGGTCAGCGCCGCCCCGAGGCTAGCGAACCGGGGCAGCGGAGTCGAATCTACTCGGAACTGTGCAGATGCCGTACCGCAGACCATGAAGGTCTAGCGGCGAGCTGCCCGGCCACTCGACTTTTGCGCTGGTTTCGCCGATCAGGGGCCGATGGGGCGAAACACCGAGCGCAACTGCGAGAAGGAGCAAGCTGCCCATACAGCCACTTACTCCGCCAATTGCCCATGGCCCGGCCTTTCAGACTTCCATGCCGGCTTGCTCACCAGACTCATATGGAAGATCTGCACTGAGCGTAACTCTGGTCACCGATATGCGGGAAGACCCTAAATGCGTCGGCTTGGTGCGAGTTACGCCGACGTTGCCACTAAGCGTGGCGGCTGAGATCGCCGGGGACCTCTGCAGCCGCGGCCCGGTCGAGCAGGAACAGGGTCTGCTGACGCCCCCTGGCTCCGGCCGCCGGCACCTGGACCGGCCCGGCGCCAGACAGCGCGAGGCGGACGGCTCCGGCCTTCTCGGGGCCCGATGCCAGGATCCATACGTCCGAGGCCGACCTGATCGCCGGCAGGGTGAGTGACAGCCGGATCGGGGGAGGCTTGGGGGCCCCGCGTACCGCCACGACGGTACGGTCTTCTTCGTAGAGCGCGGGCAGGCCGGGAAACAGCGAGGCGATGTGCGCGTCGGGACCGATCCCGAGCAGCAGCACGTCGAATCTCGGCACGCCGGTCCGGTCCTGCGGCTGGGCGGCGGCACGCAGCGTCCTCGCGTACCGATCCGCGGCGGCTTCGGGGTTAGCTCCGTCGGGGCCGTCGGGACCGGGCAGCGGGTGGATCCGGTCGGCCGGCACACCGACGTGATCGAGCAGTGCGTTGCGGGCACCGGTCTCGTTACGCTCCGGATCACCGGCGGGCAGGAACCGTTCGTCTCCCCACCAGATCTCGACCCGGCGCCAGTCCACCGCGTCTCTGGCCGGCGCGGCCGCGAGTTCAGCCAGCACCTTGGTGCCGATGCCGCCGCCGGTCAGTACCAGGCTGGCCTGGCCCTGTGCGGCTACCGCGTCGACGAGCCTCGTCACCAGCCTGGCGGCGACCGCCTTCGCGAGCAGCTCGCCGTCCCGGTGGATCAGGATCTGCTGGACAGTAATGGCCCTACTCCTTACTGGTGAGCAAGCGTGGCCAGCGTTTCGCCGTACACCTCATCGGGGTCTAGCCGGCGCAGCTCCTCGGCCAGTAGCTCGGCGATGTCCCGGCGGTGCAGCGCAACGAACCGGTCGGGCTCGCCCGGCTTGGATAGCGTCGCGTTCCGGCCATCGGCCCGGCTGATCACGACCTTGCCTGCGTCGGTCATGAAGCTGACCTCGGTGACGCCAGGGCCGCCGGAGATCTCGTTGTTCACCGGAACGCCCAGCCGGCCGGCCAGCCACGCGGCGATCAGGTCCGCGCTCGGGTTGTCGGCCTCGGCCGCCACCGTCGCTTCGAGGATCGGACCGACCGGGCGGTCAAGCGTGGCGGCGAGCAGCGACCGCCACGTGGTCGTCCTGGCCCACGCCAGATCGGTGTCACCGGGCTGGTAGCCGGCCGCCAGTTCGAGCAACCGCTGGCCGGGCGTCTCGCTGCACGCCGTGTCCGTGATCCGGCGCTGGCCGAGCTGGCCGAGCGCGTCGGCGGCCGGCGCCTCGGGCGACGCACCCGGCCACCAGATCACGACCGGGGTGTCCGGCACCAGCAAAGGGGTGACGACCGAGTCCACGTGGTCGATCAGCTCGCCGAAGGTCCGCAGCAGCACCATTCGGCCGGGCGCGTTTTCGCCGACCGCGATCTCAGCATCGAGCCGACGCTGCCCGGTGCGCTTCCTCGCGATCACCCCGATGATCTGGCACGGATGCTCGCGGCCGGCCTGGCTGGCCGCCCTCATCGCGTCGTACTGGTCGTTCTCGTCGGTCATCACGATCAGGTTCAGCACCACGCTGGTGGTGAAGCCGCCCATCTGCTGGCTGGCCTTGGTCAGCTCACGGCGTACGGCACTCGCCGTGGTGTCGGTCAGTTCGGTTCGCATCGCCTACCTCTTCCGGCTAAGGCAGCCTCTTCGGGCTAGAGCCGCCGCCACGACCGGCCGTCGCGGGCCATCATGGCGTCCGCGCTGGCTGGTCCTGCCGATCCGGCCGGGTAGGGGTCTGGCTGTCCGGCCGTCGTCCAGAATTCCTCGATCGGGTCGAGAATCTGCCAGGACAGCTCGACTTCCTCGTGTCCGGGGAACAGCGGCGGATCGCCGATCAGCACATCGAGCAGCAGCCGTTCGTAGGCCTCGGGACTCGACTCGGTGAACGACTCGCCGTAGGCGAAGTCCATGTTCACGTCCCTGACCTCCATCGCGGAGCCCGGCACCTTCGAGCCGAATCGCAGCGTGATGCCCTCGTCCGGCTGGACCCTGATCACCAGGGCATTCTCGCCGAGCTCGCGAGCGTCGGTAGCCAGGAACGGCAGATGCGGCGCACGCTGGAAAATCACCGCGATCTCCGTCATCCTGGCCGCCAGCCGCTTGCCGGTCCGCAGGTAGAACGGGACGCCCGCCCACCTCCTGGTATCGACGCCCAGCCGGATCGCGGCGTAGGTCTCGGTGTTCGAGTCCGGCGGGATCCCCTCCTCGGAGAAGAACCCCTGCACAGGGACACCGCCCTGCCAGCCGGCCGTGTACTGGCCACGGGCCGTGCCCTCGCCAAGGTCGTCGGGGATCCTCACCGCCGAAAGCGCCTTCCGCTTCTCGGCTCGCAGCGCGTCGGACGCGAACGACACCGGCTCTTCCATCGCGGTCAGCGCCAGCAACTGCAGCAGGTGGTTCTGGATCACGTCCCTGGCCGCGCCGATGCCGTCGTAGTACCCGGCCCGGCTCCCGATGCCGATGTCCTCCGACATCGTGATCTGGACGTGGTCCACATAACCCCGGTTCCAGATCGGCTCGAACAGCGTGTTGGCGAACCGGAGGGCGAGCAGGTTCTGCACCGTCTCTTTGCCGAGATAGTGGTCGATGCGGAACACCGAGTAGGGCGGGAACACCGAGCCGAGCAGGTCGTTGAGCTCCCTGGCGCTCGCGAGGTCGTGCCCGAACGGCTTTTCTATTACCACCCGGCGCCAGCCGGGTGACGCGCTCTCATCGCTCAGGCCGGAGCGCTGCAACTGCTTGACCACGATCGGGAACTGGCCGGGCGGGATCGACAGGTAGAAGGCCCGGTTGCCGCCGGTGCCGCGCTCGGCATCCAGCCGCAGCACCGTCTCGGCCAGCCGGTCGAACGCGTCGTCGTCGGAGAAGCTGCCAGAGCAGAACCTGATCCCCTCGCGTACCTGCTCCCATACCTCCTCCCGGAACTTCGTCCGGGCGTGCGCACGCACGGCGTCATAGGTCAGGTTCGCGAAATCCTGGTCGGTCCAGTCCCTCCTGGCAAATCCCACTAGGGAAAAGCCAGGTGGCAGGAGCCCGCGATTGGCCAGGTCATAGATGGCCGGCAGCAGTTTCTTCTGCGCAAGGTCGCCGGTGACGCCGAACATCACGAGCACGCTCGGCTCGGCGACCCTGGGGATCCGCCGGTCCCTAGGATCACGGAGCGGGTTGGCCCGAGGCTGGTCGCCGACTAGCGCCGCACCAGGCGCCGCACCATCAGAAATGGCTACTGACCCCCTTCAAGCTGCTTGCCGACGACGCCGAGCACGTCATCCCAGGAGGCGGAAAACTTGCTGACACCTTCTACCTCGAGAACGTGGACCACGTCGTCGTAGCTGATGCCGAGCTTCTCCAGCTCGGTGAACACGGCCCTGGACTCGTCGTAGGTGCCGCTGATCGCGTTGCCGGTGACCGTGCCGTGGTCCGCGACCGCGTGGATGGTCGGCTCGGGCATGGTGTTCACGGTGTGCGGGGCGACCAGGTCATCGACGTACATGGTGTCGGGGTAAGCCGGGTCTTTCGTGCTGGTCGAGGCCCACAGCGGACGCTGCACGCGCGCGCCCCTGGCCGCCAGTGCCTTCCACCGGTCACTGGCATGCCGGTGCTCGAACAGCTCGTACGCCAGCCGCGCGTTCGCCACCGCGGCCTTGCCCCGCAGCGCCTTGGCCTCATCGGTGCCGATCGCATCCAGCCGCTTGTCGACCTCGGAGTCCACCCGGCTCACGAAGAACGACGCGACCGACGCCAGCTTGGCCACATCGGCGTCGGAGGCGGCCTCCAGCCCGGCCATGAAGGCGTCGACGACCTCCGCGTACCGCGCGAGGGAGAAGATCAGCGTGACGTTGACGCTGATCCCTTCGGCCAGGCACGCGGTGATCGCGGGAATGCCCTCGGCCGTGGCCGGAATCTTGATGAACAGGTTCGGCCGGTCCACCAGCCACCACAGCGCACGCGCCTCGGCGATGGTCTTGGCGGTGTCCTTGGCCAGCCTCGGGTCGACCTCGATCGACACCCGGCCGTCGATGCCGCCCGACTCGTCGTAGACCGGACGGAGCACGTCGCAGCCCCACCGGATGTCATAGGTGGTCATCTCGCGCGCGGCCTCGTCCGGGCCGACCTCGCGCAGCGCGAGGTCCGCCAGCTGGGCGTCATAGGCGTTGCCGTGAGTCATCGCGTGCTGGAAGATCGTCGGGTTCGACGTGACGCCCCTGACGTGCGAGTCCTTCACCAGTCCCGCCAGGTTGCCGGAAATCAGGCGCTCACGGCCGATGTCGTCGAGCCATACCGATACGCCCTCAGCGGTCAGCTGGCCCAGAATGTCTTGTCCGGTCATCGCTAGCTAGTCCTTCCCGGCGTTCGCCGACTGCCCGGCGTTCGCGATACTCTGCCGCGCCGCCTGCACTACCCGCTCGGGCGTGAGCCCGAATTCCTCGTAGAGCTTCTCGTACGCGGCTGAGGCACCGTAGTGCTCGAGACTGATGGTCTCGCCCGCATCTCCCACTATCTGCCGCCAGCCGAATCCGACGCCAGCCTCGACGCTGACCCTGGCCTTCACCGCGGGCGGAAGCACCTCGTCGCGGTAAGCCTGGTCCTGCTCGAAGAACCACTCGAGGCACGGCATCGAGACCACCCGGGCCGGGATGCCCTCGGCCTGCAGGGCCTCCCTCGCCGCGAGCGCGATATGGACCTCGCTGCCGGTGCCGATGAGGATCACGGCCGGCCGGCCGCCGTCCGCCTCGGCGATCACGTAGCCGCCTCGGGCGGTGCCCTCGGCGCTGCCGGCCCCGGGCCCGCCACGGTCCACGATCGGCACCTTCTGCCTGGTTAGCAGCAGCCCGGCGGGACGGTTGGTGTGCTCGAGGACGGTACGCCAGGCGACCGAGGTCTCGTTCGCGTCGGCCGGCCTGACCACGTCCAGGCCCGGGATCGCCCGCAGGGCCCAGTAGTGCTCCACCGGCTGGTGAGTCGGCCCGTCCTCGCCCAGGCCGATCGAGTCGTGCGTCCACACGAAGGTGACCGGCAGCTCCATGAGCGCCGCCATCCTGACGGCCGGGCGCATGTAGTCGCTGAAGACCAGGAACGTGCCGCCGTAGGGCCTGGTGAGCCCGTGCAGCGCGATTCCGTTGCAGACACCGCCCATGCCGAATTCCCTGATCCCGAAGTGCAGGGTACGGCCGTACGGGTTGCCGGGGAACATCTTGGTCTGGTGCTCGATCGGGATGAACGACGGCTCGCCGTTCATCGTCGTGTCATTGCTGCCCGCGAGGTCGGCCGAGCCGCCCCACAGTTCGGGCAGCACCGGCGCGAGGGCGTTGAGCACCTTGCCCGAGGCCGCCCTGGTCGCCATCGGCCCGGCGTCGGGGCCGAACTCCGGCAGCGCGGCCGTCCAGCCCTCGGGAAGCGCGCGAGCGGCGAGCCGGTCAAGCAGCTCGCGCTCGTCGGGATATTCGGCCGACCAGGCCGCGAAATGCTCATCCCACCGCGCGTGCGCCAGCTTGCCGCGGTCGGCGACCTCCCTGGCCCTGGCCACCGCCTCCTCCTCGACCGGGAACGTCACGTCCGGGTCGAAGTTCAGCACCCGCTTGGTGGCCTGCACCTCAGGTACGCCGAGGGCCGAGCCGTGTGCCTCGCCGGTGTTCTGCTTGTCCGGGGCGGGCCAGCCGATGATCGTCGACAGCGCGATGATCGACGGCGCCTCGGTGTGGGCCCTGGCGGTGAGCAGCGCCTCGTAGAGTGACCGCACGTCTTCGTGATACCCGCCCTGGGTGCGGAAGCTCACCCGCTGGGTGTGCCAGCCGTAGGCGGCATACCTGGCCAGGACGTCCTCCGACTTCGCGATCGCGGTGTCGTCTTCGATCGAGATGTCGTTGTCGTCGTACAGCAAGATCAGGTTGCCGAGCTGCTGGTGCCCGGCCAGCGAGCTGACCTCGTGGCTTACGCCCTCCTCGATGTCGCCATCGGAAGCGAAGACGTAGATGTGATGGTCGAAGGGGCTCATCCCGGGCGCCGCGTCCGGGTCGAGCAGCCCGCGCTCACGGCGGGAGGCCATCGCCATGCCGACCGCGTTGGTCAGGCCCTGGCCGAGCGGGCCGGTCGTGGTCTCGACCCCGGGCGTCAGCAGGTGCTCGGGATGGCCGGGGGTGATGCTTCCCCAGGTACGGAGCTTGCGCAGATCATCGAGTGTCACCCCGTAACCCGACAAATACAGCTGGATATAAAGCGTCAGGCTGGAATGCCCGCAGGAAAGGACGAACCTGTCTCTCCCGAGCCAGTTCGGATCGCCCGGATCATGACGCATGACCCGCTGGAAGAGCAGGTAGGCGGCCGGCGCCAGGCTCATCGCGGTGCCCGGGTGACCGGAACCCGCTTGCTGCACCGCGTCCATGGCGAGCACGCGGATCAGGTCCACCGCCCGGGCGTCGGTTGCCGTCCACTCAAGCTCGGTGTTCATCGTCTGGCTGCTCAAGCTCGCACCAGTGCCTTTCTGTATTTCCGCACCCATCCCCGAAAGCTTTACCCCGCAAGCACAAGACCCAGCTCCGACCCTATCGCCGTTCGCGAGCTCGGTTACCTGCGGACCAGCTGGCTAAAGTGCCTTGTTACCCAGTTCGCCGAGCTCATTCGCCGAGCGTTCGCAGGAAGTTCAGTACCGCCTCGTTGACGTCGTCCGGATGGCTGACGTTGGCCGCGTGCGTGCCGTCGGTGACGACATGGAAGCTCACCTGGCCGCCGAGCCCGTCCCGCACCTGCTCGGCCCGCTCCATCGGGATCGCGGCGTCGGCCGTGCCGTGGATAACCAGCGTCGGGCAGCCAATCTCGCCGAGCCTGCCGGTGATGTCGTCACGCTCGGTCAGCGCGGCGAAGGCCAGGGTGAATTGGTCGCGGTCGGCCGCTGCCCATTTGGCGTACCAGTCGTCCCATTGACCAGGGCCCAGGATGATCGAGGCCACGACGTCCTGCACTGGCGCCGGACCTTGATCCAGCCAGATCTGGTGCAGCTGCTCGTAAGGCTCGGCGTTAGCCGGGTCTTCCAGGCCGGCCTGGCTGTCGATCAGCACCAGGGCCCGAACCCGCTCAGGCGCAAGCAGCGCCGCGCGCAGGCTGAGAAAGCCTCCCTGGGACATGCCGGCCAGCACCGCGCGCTCGAGCCCGAGGTGATCGAGCAGGGCGAGCACGTCCTTGGCCGAGTCCCAGTAGCTGAACGGGCCGGTGGCGGCCGTGCCGCCGTGGCCGCGCTCGTCCCAGGTGATCACCCGGTAGTTCGGCGACAGCGCGGCGACCTGCCGGTCAAACATGGAGTGATCCATCAGGAATCCATGGCTGAACACAACAGCAGGTCCGTCGCCGCCGGTGTCGGAGTAGCTGAGATTGATCCCGTTTATGGCTGCAGTCGGCATGTGCGGACGCTACCGCATCGCCACCGGAGCGGGAAGATTTCTGTCTCGCAGCGCGAAATACAGCCTGATCACGGCGATCCAGACCAATGCGGCATTCGCGACATGGACCCAGACCAGTCCGGCGGGCAGGTGAGCGAAATACTGTACGTAACCGATTGCCCCCTGGGCCGCGATCAGGCCGAGAACGATCCAGCCGATCCGCATGGCGCGGGCAGGCGCGCCGGTGAGCTGCAGGCACGCCACCGCCATCACCGCGACCGTGCCGAGCACCCAGCCGATGTCCGCGTGCAACTGGGTCACCCCGGTCAGCGACAGGAAGTGGTAGCGCTGCACGTCACCGGCTCCGGCCAGCGGCCCGGTCCCGGTGACCAGGGTGCCCACCAGCATCATGATCGTGGTCACGGCGACCAGCGCCACCACGACGTACCTGACCAGCGGCTGCACGAGCCAGACCGGTTTGGCGGTGCCCTCGGTGCATCGCACGTGCAGCACGACCGCCGCCGCGAGCACTGGCAGCGTCGCGATGAAATGCAGCGACACCCAGAAAGGCGCGAGCTTGGTCAGCACCACGATCCCGCCGATGACGGCCTGCGCGACGATGCCCGCGGGCTGCGCGGATGCCAGCCACACCAGGTCACGGCGGCGTTTGCGATCCGCGGTGGCCGTGCCAACCGAACGCTGGCTTGCGGTTTTGGAAGGACGGTACCGCCAGGCGGCTATAAAGATCATTATGGCGAAAATAAATATCAGGGTTGTCGCCACCCTGTTACCGAACTCCACCCAGCGGTGAATCAGCGGATCGCCGGTCACGCCGGATGCCACTAGCTTGCCTGACGTGCAGTCCGGCCAGGTAGTGCAGCCTAGGCCGGACTCGGTCAGCCGGACCGCACCGCCCGTCCAGATGATCAGGGCCGAGCTGATCACGCCTGCCAGCGCGAGCCTGCGCATCACCAACTCGGTCGGGTTCAGCGCGATGTCGGCCAGCGACCGGAGCCGGCGCGCCACGGAGACGTGCGCCCGCGGCTCTGAGGCGGGTTTAGCGGACACTGGACCGGCTGACACGAAACCCATCGTAATCAGTCCTACAGCGCGTCGTACTCAGGCCTGGGGTGCGTTAGCCGCGCCAAAGGCGGCGCCGGCCGTCGCGGCCATCACGCAGACGATCGCCAGCCACTGCAATACCGGCAGCCGCTGGCTCAGCAGGACCACGCCGACCAGGGCCGCAACCGCCGGTTCCAGGCTCATCCAGATCCCGAACACCCGGGCCGGAACGCGACGCAACGCCTCGAGCTCGAACCGGTAGGGGACCACCGAGGAGAGCAGGCCGATCAGCAGCCCGGCGCCGAGGATGGCTGGCCGGAAGAGGCTGGCGCCCGAACTGGCGACAGCGACCGGGGTGATCACCAGCGCGCCGATCACGATCGCGATCACCAGGCCCGACGAGCCGGCGAATCGCTTGCCGGTGGCGGTGGACAGCATGATGTAACACGCCCAGCTCGCCGCCGCCACGAGCGCGTAGAGGACGCCGGCCAGCACGCTGCCGCCGTGCTTGACTCCGTCGAACGTGGCCACGCCTACCCCGGCGGTGCCGAGCAGCGTTACCCCAGCCGTCGCGAGCGCGACCCAGAGCAGGTCGATCAGCCGCCTGGACGTCGCCACCGCGACGCCGAGCGGCCCGAGGAACTCGATCGTCACGGCGATTCCGAGCGGGATCCTGGCGAAAGACTGGTAGATCGCGAAATTCATGACCCCGAGCGTCAGGCCGAACGCGACCACGATCGCCGCATCCCGCCAGGCCCGCTCGACCACGATCCCGCGGACCGTCCGCAGCGCCCCCCGACCACCGAACCCGACGAGCAGCAGGCACGCCGCCCACAACCGCAGGCCGGTAATCCCGGCGGCCGGCACGGTGCCGAACAACCGGGCCGCGAACCCCGCTCCGACCTGGACGCTGATGATGCCCACGCCAAGCAGCAGCGGGGCCGGCACCCGGCTTAGCGGCTCCCGCCAGCCGGGCCGGGCTGGCTCGGCCTGACGCGTCGGCGTGGTCGAGGAAAGCACGCCCGCTACTCCCAGCGGAAGGTGCGCGCGGCCAGGCCGATGCCGATTACCGCCCAGCAGGCGAGCACGAGCAGGTCACGGGCGGGCAGGCCGGTGCCGTAGCGCAGAAGCCCGCGCAGGCCGTCCGACATCGCGCCCGACGGCAGCAGCCGCAGCACCGGCCGGATCGACGCCGGGAACTTGGTCAGGGGAAACAGGATGCCGCTGGTTCCGAGCAGCACCAGGTAGATCAGGTTCGCCACGGCCAGCGCGGCCTCGGCGCGCACGGTCCCGGCCAGCAGCATCGCGAACCCGCTGAACGCGGCGCTGCCACCGATCAGCACGAGGAGCGCCCCGAACACCGAGAGCGCCGTCACCACCGGACCCCAGCCGAGCAGCGCGCTGACCACGACGATCAGCACTACCTGTCCGGCCTGAACGATCAGCACGCTGAGGGCCTTGGCCGCGATCAGGCCGCCACGGGACAGAGGAGTGGCGCCGATCCGCTTGAGCACTCCGTACCTGCGCTCGTACCCGGTGTGGATGGCCAGGCCGGTAAAGGAGGTAGAAAGCACCGCGAGCGCGAGGATACCGGGCGCGATAAACCCGATCCGGCTTCCGCGGCCGACATTGATCAGGGCCTCGGAACTAAAGCCGACCAGGAGCAAGACCGGGATTATCAACGTGAGCAGCAACTGCTCGCCGTTGCGCATAAGGATCCTGAATTCGAGTCCCGCCTGCGAAACGATCATCTTCGGCAGTGCGGCCGCCCCAGGTGCTGGTGCGGGCCACTCGCGCGCCGTTGCGGTCTCGGTCTCGGTCACGATCTCAGTTCCCGCCCGGTCAGCTCGAGGAAGACGTCCTCAAGCGTCCTTGAGTCGATGCGCAGGTTCCTGGGCAGCACGCCCTGCTCGGCGCACCAGGCCGTGACGGCAGCGAGCACCTGCGGGTCCACGGCGCTCGGCAGCTCGATCAGGTACTGCCCGGCCGGCGACTCCTTGGCCAGGCTGCCTGACGGCAGCGCGCTGAGCAGCCCGCTGACATCCAGCGCCGGCTCGGCGGCGAACCTGACCTGCCCGTCGGCGCCGGTAAGCTCGGCCGGCGTGCCGCAGGCCACCTCGGCGCCGTGGTCGACGATCACGACCCGGTCGGCCAGCCGCTCGGCCTCCTCCAGGTAGTGCGTGGTCAAGATAATCGTCGCACCGCCGGCGCGCAGCCCGGTGACCAGGTCCCAGGTCGCGTGCCTGGCCTGAGCGTCGAGGCCGGCGGTCGGCTCGTCGAGGAACAGCAGCTCAGGACGTCCGATAACCGCCGCCGCCAGCGAAAGCCGCTGCTGCTGGCCGCCGGACAGGCGGCGGAACGGCGTGCGGGCTGATTCGGCCAGCCCGAGCCGGTCGAGCACCAGCGCCGGCGACAGCGGGTGGGCGTAGAAGCTTGCCATCACCTTCAGGTAGTCGCCGGCCCGGGCCAGGGTGGGGATGCCGCCGGACTGCAGCATCACGCCGATTCGCGGCCGCAAGGCCCTGGAGTCCCTGACCGGGTCGAGTCCGAGGACACGTACCGTCCCGGCATCCGGGCGCCGGTAACCCTCGCAGATCTCGACCGTCGTCGTCTTTCCGGCTCCGTTGGGGCCAAGGACGGCGGTGATCTGGCCGCGCTCGGCCCGCAGGGACAGGCCGGTCACCGCCTTGGTGCGCCCGTAGTTCTTGACCAGGCCGCTGATATCCACGGCCGGTGCATCGCTCACGCACGCGAGTCTAGGGGCGAAATAAGCCGCACAAAGACCGGGGCTGTCCACATGGCGGCGTTACGGGTTCGCCAGGATGGCCGCGGCCAGTTCGTCTGACGAGATATTGGCGCCGCAAGAGATGACCGCGATCGTCCGGCCAGGCCGACGCCGGGCTGCCCGCAGGCCCGCCGCGATGGCTACTGCTGCCGAGCCTTCCACGAGTTGATGCTCAGTATCGATCATGAGGCGCAGGGCCGAACGGATCTCCGACTCTTCGACCAGGGTCCACTCGTCAACCAACTCCGTGCACAGGGGCAGCGTGATCGCTTCCTGCTCCACCCCGCCCGCTGTCCCTGACCGTTGCCGCGACCCCGGAGATGAGACCGCCCCCACCGACTGCCGCTACGACCGAGTCCACCGGGCGGCCACCGGCCTGCTGGACGATTTCCTCGCCTACTGTGCCCTGGCCCGCGACGACGTACAGGTCGTTGTACGGGCTGATATAAGGGAGCTGATCACGGTCGGCCAGGTCCCGGGCCAGTTTCTCGGTTTCGGCGGGGCCCTGGCCCAGGACGCGAACCTCGATCCCATAGCTCTGGATCGCGGCGACCTTGACCGGAGACGCTCCCTCAGGAACGCAGACGATGCCGGTCCCGCCGAGCGCACCCAGGGCGTACGCGAAACCGGCTCCATGGTTACCGGTCGACGCCG
>DATNFM010000102.1:0-16160 GCA_035606435.1 Streptosporangiaceae bacterium
GCACACGCTGGCCAAGATCGGCGCCGAGCGGCTCTGGTCGCTGCTGCACGACCAGGACTATGTCCACGCGCTCGGAGCGCTGACCGGTAACCAGGCCGTGCAGCAGGTCAAGGCCGGCTTGCAGGCCATCTACCTGTCGGGCTGGCAGGTCGCGGCCGACGCGAACCTGGCGGGTCAGACCTACCCCGACCAGAGCCTTTACCCGGTGAATTCGGTGCCGCAGGTAGTCCGCCGGATCAACAACGCGCTACTCCGCGCCGACCAGATCACCTGGGCAGAATCGAGCAACGCTGAGTCGGCCACCACGGGCGCGCCGCACTGGCTGGCCCCGATCGTGGCCGACGCCGAGGCCGGCTTCGGCGGCGTCCTGAACGCGTTCGAGCTGATGAAGGCCATGATCGCGGCCGGAGCGGCCGGAGTGCACTGGGAAGACCAGTTGGCGTCGGAGAAGAAGTGCGGCCACCTCGGCGGCAAGGTGCTGATCCCGACCGGCCAGCACATCAAGACCCTGAGCGCCGCCCGGCTCGCCGCCGACGTGTGCGGCGTGCCCTCGATCATCGTCGCCCGCACCGACTCTCAGGCCGCGACGCTGCTCACCAGCGACATCGACGAGCGTGACCAGCCGTTCGTGACCGGCGAGCGGACCGCCGAGGGCTTTTACCGGGTCCGCAACGGCATCGGCGCCTGCATCGCCCGCGGCCTGTCCTACTCTCCCTACTCCGACCTGCTCTGGATGGAGACGTCGACGCCCGATCTATCCGTCGCGGCCGAGTTCGCCGACGCGATCCATTCGGTCTACCCGGACCAGATGCTGGCCTACAACTGCTCGCCATCGTTCAACTGGCGGGCGAACCTGGACGACTCCACGATCGCCAAGTTCCAGCGCGAACTGGCCGCGATGGGCTACAAGTTCCAGTTCATCACCCTGGCCGGCTTCCACGCGCTCAACTACTCGATGTTCGACCTGGCCCGCGGCTACGCGGCCGAGGGCATGCCGGCCTACGTGCGGCTGCAGGACGGCGAGTTCGCGGCCGAGGCCGACGGCTACACCGCCACCAGGCACCAGCGCGAGGTCGGCACCGGCTACTTCGACCAGGTCACTTCGGCGATCAACCCGGACGCGTCGACGACGGCGCTAGCAGGCTCGACCGAGGCCGACCAGTTCGCGGCCGCGCACCACTGACCCCAACTCCGGCTAGCAGGCTAAGGGGCGTCCGCCCAGGCACGCCCCTTAGCCATTTAATTACCCTTAACGGGGAGCGACGTCACGCTTATCCTGAGTGATATGCCGGAAACCCATCGGCCGGATAGCTCCCAGCCGGAAACGCTCCAGTCGGACCTGGTCGAGGAAGTCGACGAAGCCACCGCCGAACTGGACGCCTCATTCTGGAACGCTTACAGCGACCGCCTGGCCGCCGTCGGCTTCGGTTCGATGCTACGGGAACTCCCGAGGCTATTCGTCCAGGCCATCACGCTCGGCTACCAGGCCGGCCGGCTCGACCTGGTCACCACGATGACGCTCAACCTGGCCTCCGGCGTCTTCTCCGGCTACGCGCTGTATGCCACCACCGGCGTGCTGCAGCCGCTGTTCGCCGGCGGCCCAACGCCGGCCAGAGTCAAGGCCGCCCTCCCCTCGCTCGCTATCGTCGCGCTAGCGACGATGGCCAGGGCCGCACTTCAGATCGTGGCCGGTCTGGCCGAGAGCCGGCTCGAACCTCAGGTCGAGCGCCTAGTGGAAGTCCAGATGTTCGACCTGACGACCAGAGTCGAACTGGCCGCCTTCGACGACGGCGAGTTCCACGACAAGCTCGAACGGGCCCGCGACCGCGGCTTCTACTCGGCCACGCAGATCGTCTCCGACGTGATCAACTGCCTGACCGGGGCCGTCGGCATCGTCTCGGCTGCTGTCGTGGTCGGCTTGCTGCATCCGCTCTTGCTCGTGCTGCTTATCCTGGCCGAACTGCCATCCGGCTGGGCTGCGGTCCGCACCGCCAAGATCAGGTACGCGACCAGGTTCGCGCTGGTCGATAGCTATCGCCGGAAGCGGATCCTGACCAATCTGATGGCCGACCGGCGGACCGCGGCCGAACTGCGCTCGTTCACCATGCGAGACTTCCTGGTCGCCCGCACCAGCCGCCTGGCCGCCAAGGTGCGTGATGCCGAACTGAACTCGGCCCGCAAGCGGGCGATCACCCAGGGAACGGCCGGCCTGGCCGGCGGAGTGGCGACCGTCGGCGTCTATGTCGCGCTCGGCGTGCTGCTGGCGGTCGGCTCGCTACCACTCGCGGTGGCCGGCACGGCGATCTTAGCGATCCGCTCGGCCCAGTCCTCCCTGCTGACGCTGCTGTTCGCAGTCAACACCTGCTACGAGGACGGCCTCTACTTCGCCGACTACCAGACGTTCTGCGCGGACGCCCAGACCCGCCTCGCGCCGGCCGGCAGCACGCGGGCGCCTAGCGGCTTCCACGAGATCATCGCGAATCAGGTCACTTTCACCTATCCGGGCGCCGAAGAGCCGACCCTGCGTGAGGTCAGCCTGCGCATCAGACACGGCCAGGTCGTGGCGCTGGTCGGCGAGAACGGCTCGGGCAAGACGACGCTCGCGAAGGTACTCGCGGGCCTGTACCGGCCCGATTCCGGCACCGTGCACTGGGACGCCACCCCGCTGGCCAACGTGGATCCCGACCTGCTCAGGGAGCACATCGCGGTGATCGCCCAAGATCATGCGAACTGGCCGCTGTCCGTGCGCCACAACATCACGATGGGCCGAGACCTCGATCAGGACCGGCTTGGCTACGCCATCGGCGCGGCCGACGCCACCGAGGTGATCGACAGCCTCGCCCACGGCCTGAGCACGCTGCTCGATCGGACCTTCAAGGACGGTGCCGAACTGTCCGGCGGCCAGTGGCAGCGGGTGGCGGTGGCGCGCGGCTACTACCGGGCCGCTCCCCTTCTGATCATGGACGAGCCCACCGCGTCCCTGGACGCGCGGGCCGAGCACGCGCTTTTTACCTCGGTCCGTGACCACGCAGCCGGCCGCAGCATCCTGATGATCACCCACCGGCTCGTCAGCGCTAGGACCGCGGACCGGATCTACGTGCTGGATCACGGCCGGGTCAGCGAGGAGGGCACGCACGACGAACTGGTAGCCCGCGGCGGCCAGTACGCCGAGCTCTACTCGTTGCAAGCATCCCAGTACCTAGCGCAGACCCACGCCCTTAAGGAATAAGGCCCAGCTCGGCCTGGACGTCGATGTCTTCCGGGTCGAGTTCGTCATCCTCGTATACCGGCCGCCGCCAGCGGGACGGAATCGCGAGCGGGATCACCATTGCCGCGCCGATCATCCCGAGAATGCCGCTGAACAGCAGGAACGTAAAGCCAGTGCCGAAATGAGTCTTCGGAAGCGGCAGGTACCTGGTCGCGTATTGGTTGTGCAGGACGACCAGCGTCGACCACGCGACCAAGACGATCCCCGGCAGCCCGGTCGCCAGCGGCGAGATCCCCGGCACCGCGAGGAAGATGCCGATCACCAGCCCGGTCGCCAGCACCGCGCCGACCGCGAACAGCCCGCGCTGCGTGGTCAGCGCTTGCGAGGTACCGGTCGCGGTGACCGCTCCGCGCAGCACGAGAATCCGTCCTACGCCCCAGGCGCCGGCGAACAATATTGTCGCCGCCAACGCGACGGCGAGAATAACGCCGACAAGGTGCCGCATCAGCCAATCCCTCCGGTCGAAGATCATCCCCCCGGGTCGTGACTAGCCACGAAGCACACTACCGACCGGTTTCACTTTGGGTGAGCGATATGCAGATACCTGCGCAGCGCCACCCGAACCCGGTTCACCGGTTCGAGCAGCTCATATGTCACGTAAGAGTCCTGCTTGATCAGGCGGAACTTGGCTCCCCTGGCACCGGACGGCAGCGCATAGTGATCAGGCTCGTAGCGCACATAGTCAGCGTGCATCCGCTCGAAGAACTTCCTGCGCTCGGCTTTGGGCACCAAGCCAGCCGTCGCCAGCACCGACGCGTAGTGCCAGATCGCGCGCTCGAAGACGGCCGCCTGGACCTGAGGAGTCACCGCCGGGATGTGCTTCGCCAGAAGATCAAAAACTTCTTCATAGGCGGAAAATATTGCCCGGTGTTTGGACGTCGTGGTGACCATGAATGAACCTGGCCTGGCTCGCCGGTACCGATAGCAGGGCCGGTCAAGCGCCGCAAGACGCCCGGCCAGCAGCGCGGCGCAGGTCACCGGGACATCCTCGTGGATGCCAGCCCGGAACGGCTCGCCTAGCTCGACCAGGAACTCACTCCGGAACAGCTTGCTCCAGCCGGTCATCGTCAGGTTGATCACCTGCGGGGCATCCGCCAGCGCGAACTCAGCCTTAGGCACCGACCTGAGCAACTCGGCCCCGGTACTCGCGCCCAGGGTGCCGTCGGGAAACCAGTCCAGGTAGTCGATCAGCAGCACGTCCGGCGTCACTGCCGCCAGCCTGGCCCTGATCACATCGATCGCCCCGTCGGCGAGCGCGTCATCCCCGTCGACGAACCACACGTACTCGCCGGTCGCCCTGGCCAGCCCGGTGTTGCGCGCGTTGCCCGGACCACCGCTCTGGTCCAGATGAATGACAGTCAGCCGGTCATCGAGGCTGGCTCGCTCGTCGAGCAGCGCCCCGCTGCCATCGACCGAGGCGTCGTCAACCGCGATCACCTCAAGGGCAGGCCCGGACTCCTGACCGAGCACCGAGTCGAGGCACTCGGTCAGGTAGGCCCGGACGCCGTAGACCGGGATGACGAAGCTAATCAGCCCTTGATACCGGCCTTGATCAGCTGACGTGATCAGCCTCCGCTGGGATCGCCTCGGGCGGCTCGACCTGCTGCTCAACCTTGAACCGGGACGGCCACCAATTCCATCGACCTAGCAATACCACGGTCGAGGGCACGAGTAGCGTCCTGACCAGGAACGTGTCCATCAAGATGCCAAGCGCGAGCCCGATCCCGATGTCCAGGATCTGGCTGCTGCCGCCGGGGCCGGTACCGCCGACGACGGCGAGCACCAGGAACGTCCCGGCCAGCACCATGCCTGCCGACGTCACCGTCGTTCCGGTAACGCTGATTGCATGTGCGACGGCCTGGCGCAGCGGGAGTTTCCTGGCCTCTTCTCTGATCCTGGTCATCACCAAGATGTTGTAGTCCTCCCCTAGCGCCAGCAGGAAGATGAACATCAGGAACGGCAGGAAGAAGACGAGTCCGCCCGAGTTGCCGAGCTTGATGAACAGCAGCACGGAAAGGCCGAGCGCGGCCAGGTAAGACACCCCGACCGAGGCGATCAGGTAAAGCGGCGCGACCAGGCTGCGCAGCACGATCGCCAGCAGCAGGCCGATCACCAGGATCGCGATCGGGATGATGTGCTTGAGGTCGCTGTTGCTGATGCTGCTGATGTCATAGATGGCCGGTGCCTCGCCCGCCACGCCTGAATCGGTCGCTCCGGCCGCGTGCTGGACCGATGTCGTCTGGGCCCGGATGGCCGGGATCGCGTTCAGCGCTTCCGTGCTTCCGGGATCACCGGCCGCCAGCCCGACCGAGAACAGGATCGTGCGTCCGTCCGCGCTCACGTAGTTACCGGTGGCCCGGTAGACCTCGTAGGCGGCTGCGGGAATCTTTCCGCCAGTCGGCGGCGTGGTCGGCAGGGACTTGACCGGGCCCAGCGCCGAGTGCAGTCCGGCGTACTGCGCCGGGGTGAGATTCACGCCGACCGGGTTGAGCGGCCCGGTGACCGTCGTGTAGAGATGACTGCTCTTCAGGCCCGCGGAGGCGGTGGCCAGCACGTCCGGGTGGTCCCACACCGGCTGGGAGAACGTGAACAAGATCTCGGTCGGGTTGGCCGAGGCCTGCGGAAAGTAGGTGTTCAGCACCTTCTGCCCGGCGGCCGAGTCGCTGCCCGCTGGCGCTGTGGTGCTGCCGCCGAAGCCGCCGCCCTTATAGCCGAAGACTCCGAGCGACAGCGCGCCGAAGAAGATGAGGCCGGCCAGCAGGGTAGGCACCGGGTGCCGGACGATGCGGCCGGCGACGCTGCCCCACAGGCCCGGCTTGCCGGTGCCCTGAATGTCCATGGGCATCAGCTTGTGGCGGCCGAACATCGACTTGAACAGGGTCCGCTTGACGCCGAGCAGGGACAGCCGGATCGACAGCAGCGCCGGCAGCAGGGTCAGCGCCGCGAGCACGGTCACCGCGATCGCGATCGCGAACGGGATGCCGAGGTCGGCGTAGAACGAGAAGGTGGCCGCCAGCAGGGTAAGCACGGCCGCTACCACGGTCGCGGCGGAGAAGGTGATCGACTCGCCGACCCTGGTGACCGCGGTGACGATCGCGTCTTGCGCCGACGCGCGCGGCCGCCTGATGTCGCTGCCGATCGCGCGCAGCAGGCCGCCAGAGGCAGCGGTGTCCAGTGGCCCGCCGTCGTAGTCGCTCAGCCGCAACTGCTCGCGCACCCGGAAGACCAGGAACAACCCGTAGTCAGTTCCGGCGCCGAGCACCAGCACGATCATCAGCAGCTGCGCGATCGGCGAGACCTGCAGGCCGTGATGCGCCGCCTCGGCCACCAGCGGCCCGGAGATCTCCACGGACACAAAGGCCGGAATCAGCGTGGTCAATGCCAGCGTCAGCGACCTGAAGATCAGCACGAGCAGCAAGATGATGAACAGCGCCGAGAAGTTCTGGATCCGGCCGCCCTGGTCGCCATTGGCCGTTTGCTGATCGACCTGCGTCGCGATGCCGCCGGTCACGTGCACGCCGAGGCCTGCGGGCACGTGAGCCTGGCTGATGTTCGCTCGCATCGCGTCGATGAGATCGACGGCCGCGTTCTGATTGTTGCTCAGCTGGCTGACCAGGACCAGCAGCTGCTGCGCCTGACCGGGCTTGGACGCGCTGGCAGGCGTGGTGCCGAGGTCAAGGATCTTCTTGACGCCGGGCACGGTCTTCAGGTTGGCCTGGACCTTCGTCATCGCTGCCGTGTCGGCCGGGGTCAGCGTGCCGGTGGTCCTGACGGCCACGACTGGAATGGGAATGAGGTCAGAAGTGCCGAACGGGGCCGCCAGTTTGGTGGCCTTCTCAACGGGAGCGCTAGCGGGCAGGAACTTCGTGTTGTCGTTCTGTGTAACACTCGACAAAGAGGGCAGGTACGCGACAGCGGCCACGGCACCAACGATCCAGACGAGCGTCATTAGCCAGCGGAAACGCACGCAAAAGCGGCCAATGCTGCCGAAGATGGCGTCGACGTTCATGCCGCGAAGCGTAGTAGACGACGGTGACCGCTCTCGCCGCCGACTCTGTGAGGCATGCCCAGGGTCAGGGCGCCGCCATGTCGACTACAACGCCCTGACCTGGGCACTCCACCCGCCCGCCAGCCGAGCGGTTACGTTTTGCTAGCCGTTTGGCGTGATCATCTTGCTAGCCGTGGCCGGGTTTCAGCAGATCCCAGCGCGCTAGCCGTTCAGAAAAATCGTGCGCTTGGCGATCCGCCAGGCGCCGTCGGTGGCGACGAACTCGTCGACGTACCGCCCGGTCATGATCGAGGAATCCTTGCCGACGAACGCGAAGTCGCTCACCACGCTCGCCTTTCCCTCGGCCGTCTCGCTGACAAGCGTGTTGGTGATGAGGTGCTTGCCCCGGCTCTCGGGCGGCATCGCCTTGGCGAGCAGGCCGACGGCGGCTTGCCTGCCGTTGCGGGTCCGACCGAAGGCTTCGAGTTCGGCATCATCGGTGAAGCACTCGCCGAGTGCCTCGAACTCTCCGTCATCGATGGTGTGGCAGTACCTGGCGAGGGTGCGAGCGATCCCCGCTTCGATGAGGAGCTTCGCGATCGCATCCTGCTGGTCAGACATAGTGGCCTCCGAAGGCGGTTTCCATGGCGAACGGCAGCCGCCCGCCCGTTGATTATCTTGGTTCAGCGGACTGCAGCCAGGCTAGGTGAATAACCTGCCCATCAGTGCTAGCTAATCGTTGGCTAGGCAATCGCCGCAGGCCAAGCCACGGAACGATTTTGGGACTCACCGTGGCCGGTGCTGGAACGTTGGCCGCGGGCCAGTCAGACTCGTTGCACGGAGGTGACCTAGCGTCTCAAGAAGGTGACGGCCAATGCGAGCAGGACTGCCTGCCTTGGTAGCTACCGGTTTGCCTCGGATAGCAGTTCGCCAGGAGGAGACAGCGCGAAAGGGGCGCTGATGCAGGAACTGCGACTTGTCGCAGTCAGTGAGGACGGCAGTTATGCCGTTCTCACGGTTCCCGGCCGTAGCGGGCGCTTTGCGCTGCCCATTGACGAGCGGCTCAGGACTGTGGCTCGCGGGCAGTTCTCCCGGCTAGCTCAGTACGACATCGAAGTGGAGAGTCCGTTGCGCCCCAAGGAGATCCAGGACCGCATTCGCGCTGGCGAAACTGCCGAGGAGATCGCCGACGTCGCGGGCTTGCCGGTCGACCGCATCCGCCGGTTCGAGGGGCCGGTGCTCGCCGAGCGGGAGTTCAGGGCGGCCGAGGCGCAGCGGGCCACGGTGCGCAGCCCTGGTGAATCCGGCTTCGGGCCGCGCCTCTCCGAGGTCGTAGCTGAGCGGCTCGCCGACCTCGGGGCCGGTCCTGAGGACCAGGAGTGGGACTCGCGCAAGCGCCAGGACGGCAACTGGCAGGTGCAGCTGGCCTACACGGTCGCCGGCCGGATGTACGTCGCCGAATGGGTCTATGACCCGAGGAACAAGCACGTCACTCCCGCCGACGACGAGGCCATCAGGCTGAGCCTCGACGAGTCTCAGTGGCCAGGCCCGCGCAACGTCAGCGCCGCCGACGTCAAGGCCACGGTCACTCCGATCGGGTCCCGTGCCTCGGCTCACACCTCCCCGGCGCCGCAAACCACAGTGCCGCAAACCACAGTGCCGCAAACCACAGTGCGCCGGGCCGAGGCTGATCGGGCCGGCGGCCGGACGATCGTGCACCCTTCCCGTCAGGCCCCGGCGGCGCAGGCCCCGAGCCAGGCTCCGGCCGGCGGCAAAACAGCGGGCGGCAACCAGGTAGCCGCCGTCAGCAAGACCGCGGCCACGAGCCAGGCGACTGTCAGTGCGCAGGCCGGTGCCAGCCACGTCACCGCCGCCGACCCAGTGGCCGCCAGCCAGCCCGACGCGCCCGCGGTCAGCGGTCCCGTCGCAAACGGGCAGAGCGCAGAAGCTCAGAAGGAGCAGGACCCGCCGCCTGCCGCACCCGAGCCGCCGGCCCGTCCGGCGCGGCGGGCAAGTGGCGGGCGTTCGCGCCGTTCCTCTGTGCCCTCCTGGGACGAGATCATGTTCGGCAGTTCCCGCCAGCCCGACTAGCCGACTTGCGGGGGGCCAATTTGGACGGACTGTTCTGACCTTCCGCGTAAGATCCGAGCGCGAGGCCGCGCCTTTTGATTAGGTTAGGGGACGATGCTTGTTCAGCTACGCCCGCTATGCCAGCGCCGGAGACCGTGGTTACCGGCGCCGATTGGCCTGGCTGGCGACCTCCTTGGCGCTGGTACCGCTGATCTCCGGTTGCGGTCTGCTGGGCGGGCTCAGCAATACCAAGCTCAGCTCGACGCAGTCTTTGTCGGTGAGCAGTCCGGTGTTCAACGCTCACTCCTCCATCGGTCTGCCGAAGATCTATACCTGTCACGGCCCTGGCCTGAGCCCGCCGCTGCAATGGTCGGGCAGCGCCTCGCCACGGCCGAAGTCTTTTGCGATCGTGGTGGACGACTCCGAGGCGCCGATCACGCCGTACGTTTACTGGATCGTGTTCGATCTCAGCCCGAACACCGTTGCGATCGGTCAGAATCAGCTACCAACAGGTGCCCGGCAGGCAGACAACAGCCAGGGCAAGGCCAGTTATCGGCCCCCTTGCCCGAAAGGCCACTGGCATCAGTACCGCTTTACCGTCTATGCGCTCAACGCCTGGATCAAGCTGCCGAACGGAGAAGCCTTGAGCAAGGTCTGGTCGGCGATCGCCAGTCACGTAATCGCCGCTGGTCGGCTCACGGTGAGGGCCTACCCGTAACGCGCTCGCCGATAGTCGCCAAGCGGACGGCCAGCCGTAATCGAAGTGTTACTCAGAGTAGACACAGGTGGTTAAACTTCTCGAAAGTCCTGACACAGACCATAGTGGTCCGACAGAATCGTCGTTTAACGATTGATCCGGAAACAGCCCAGGGTGCTCAGCGTTACTCACGTGTCCGCGTCGATGGCCTCCGCGGGCACCGAGAGTGCCATTTTTAGGCCCACACAGCGATGGATGGTGCGATGCCGAAGACGGTGCTGATCATTCTGGCAGCTGTCGTTGCCCTGATTGTCATCGTCGTCTTGACCGGAATGAGGTACCTGCGGGCCGACGACGAGGACGAGTTTGACGACGAGTCCGGCGGCGACCGGAGTCACTCTCGCGGCCGGTCCGATCACCCTTCGCGTGATCACGGACGTTCTCGGCAGCACGATAACGATCGTCACGGCGACCAGGGCAGGCAGCGAGCACGCAGCGACCGCGACAGTGCGTCCCGCACGGCCGGTAGCGACGGCGGCGGCCGAGACGGCAGGAGCCGGCCTGACCGGGATGGGCATGAGCGCGACCGGGCCGCGAGCACTGGCCGGCGCGGCGGCGACCGTGAAGACGGCATGCGAGTCGGCGTCGGACGCATGAGCGTCGGCCGGAGCGGATCGAGCCGAGATGGCGTCGGCCGTGACGGTGCTGGCCGTGACAATGCTGGCCGTGACGGTGCTGGCCGTGACGGTGCTGGCCGTGACAATGCTGGCCGTGACGCTGGCATGCGAGACAGTGGTTTCCGTGACAACGGGTCGCGTGACGGGCTGCGCGACACCGGCCCGCGCGACCGCGACAGCGGTGTTCGCGGCGGGGCCAGCCGGGACGGCGCCGGTCGAGTTGGGCCCGACCGACGTAGCTCGGCCCGAGACCTGCCAACCAGGGACGGATCCAGTCGCGATGGGCTGAGCCGCAGCGGCTCGAGCCGGGACGCTGTGAATCGGGACGCACTGAATCGGGACAGCACGGTTCGGACGAGCCGCGACGGCAGCAGCCGTGGCGCCGACCGTGGCTGGGACGACAGCGGGTCGACCGATCGCGACGATCGCGGCAGCCGGTCTGGTTCCCGCCGGTCCCCCGGCTTTGATGACAGCTCAGACGACCTCATGACGACGAGCGGCAAGACCGGACGCACCCCGCCTGTCCGTGGAGGTCGCCCCGAGGACTTTGAGGAGCGGACCGTGCGCCTGTCTTCCTCGAGCCGGGAGCACGCCAGGCCGGGGCAGGACCGGTCCTCTCCTGGCACCAGGGAGCGAGAGGCCACTGCCGCGAGCGCCGACCGAGAGCGGCGCGGCAACTCCGGACCCCACGCGAGGCCAGATAGCCGCAAAACCAGCACCACGTCGAGCCGCCGGGACGACTCGCTGCCTGATGTGAAGGGCAGGCCCAGCAAGAGCAAGAGCAAGCGCGACGATGACTCGGACCTGGACTGGCCGAGTAACGAATGGGACGAGCTCTCCGATGTCGATTACTGGACCGAGCTCGCCGCGGACAAGCCGTTCAACGCAGCGGCCACGACTCAGGCGACCACCCCGCCAGTGAAGGCCGACCGCGATCGCGGCAAGGCCCGCTCGGACACCAACCCCGGCGCGGCCCGCAGCGAGCGGCGCGAAGTATCCCAGCGGCGAGACCCCGCCGAGCGGCGAGACACAGAGCGCACCGAACGCCGGGACAGCACCGAACGCCGGGACCCAACCGAGCGTCGCGATCAGCGCGATGGCCTGCTGCCGGCGGCGCGGGCGCCGAGGCAGACCGTCGACGCCGCGTTCGCGCCGGTCACCGGGGACTCGGTCGATGCCGCGTTCGGCGGCCGGACTGAGGCGTACGGGAGCACCGAGCTGCGCCGTTCTATCGCGGCCGGGAATGAGACCCCTCGGTCGAGATCGAGCAGGCACGCTCCATCCAATCCGGCGCCATCCAGCCCGGCTCCGGTGCCACCCAGCCCCGTTGCTCCGAGCCCGATGCCGGCCGGTACCGGAAGCCGGGCCGTCCATCCACTCGACGACGACCCGCTGACGAGCCCGTCGTTCCCGCGGGTAGAGGCCGACGACAGCCGGTCCTACCGGCGGGGGCGGTCTGACCGCGGTACCGGCAGCCATTCGATTCCCGCCGCGGCCGAGACCCAGCAGCATTCCCGGCCCTACCCGCCCATGCCCGCCGCCAATGGGCTCGATGCTCAGTCGGCCAGCTACACCCAGCCAGCGGTCAACGGCCTCGATTATGCCGCCGCTCCGGCCATGCCTCCGGTCCCGGCTGCCGATCCTTATCGGCAGCATTCGGTCAGCCCGGCTTCGGAAAGCTACCCGGGCCGGAGCGCCAGCCCGGACTATGCCGCCGCCAGCTCGGACTACCCGAGCAGCTATTCCACCCCGGCGAGCGTCGGCGCTGGATACCTGCCGCCGGTCGGTGGCTCGTATCCGGGCGACGCGGTCACCGCGGCGTACTCCTCGCGGTCGGCTACCTCCGGCGGCTATCCGGTTCAGCCCGCCCAGAATCAGCCAGCACCGAGCCAACTGCCGCCCAGCCAACTGCCGCCCAGCCAACTGTCGCCAAGTTCGTCTCCGGCTAGCTCGCCCGGCTACTCAAGTTCGCCCGGTTACCCCGGTGATCTCGACAATGGCTACTCGCCCGCGGCCAGCTATCAGTCGATTCCCGCGCAGCTACCCGGCTACTCGGGCTACCCGGCGGCCAATTCAGGCCAGCACGCCGCACCGCCGCCAGCCGCACCGCCGCCAGCCGCACCTCCGACCGCCGAGTACTCCTACCCGGTCAGCGGCGATCCCGGTTACCCGGCGCCGCTGCCAGCGGCCACCGATTACGCCAGCTACCAGCCACCCGTCCAGGCCGACCACGCCAACGGCTATCACTCCGCCGTGCCGTCGCCAGCCACGGGCGCCTTCGGGGTTGATCCGGTTCAACCCGGCTACCCGAGCGCGCCGTACAACGCCCCTTACCAGCAGGCCGGCTATCCGGCTCAGGGCTATGAGTCCGACGCCAGCTACCCCGCCGATCCCTACGCGGTAGACCCGTACGGTCACCCGGGCTACGGTTCGGCCCGCTTACCGGGCCGGCACCATGCTGCCGATCCGGTCGAGCAACCAATTGTCTACGAGCGCTACGACGGACCGGCCTATGCCGGGCCTGGGTACGCCCAGGACCAGTGGAGCATCCAGCGGTGGCAGGACTTATCCCGCGATGACGAGCATTGGCCGGAGCGCCAAGGCCCCGATCAGTACCGGCCTGACCAGCGCCGGCCAGAGCAGCACTGGCACGATCAGCCAAGGCAGCCTCGATCAAGGGTCGAGCGGTTAAGAGATGGGTACCGGCCTGACGGCTATCGCTGACATTCGAGGGTAACGATGGCCCGTGGCTGAAGAGACCGTCATCAAGGCGGAGACGACTCTCACGGTCAATGAGACCACCGAGATCGTCCCGGCCTCCGCCAGCCTTCTGTCGACGCTCCGTGATCAACTCGGCTTGACCGGTGCCAAGCCGGGCTGTGGTGAGGGCGCCTGCGGCGCCTGCACCGTACTGGTCGACGGCCAGCCGGCCAGATCCTGCCAGATCTCGGCGTCCGAGGTCAGCGGCGCGGTCACGACCATCGAGGGAATTGGCGCGGGGCGGGTGCTGCATCCGGTGCAGCGTGCGCTCGCCGAAGAGGGAGCCGCCCAGTGCGGCTACTGCACCCCTGGAATGATCCTGGCGGCCGTCGCGCTGCTTGACCGTGATCCCCGGCCGGACGACGCCGCGATCGACTCGGCCCTGGCTGGGAACATCTGCCGGTGCGGCGGCTACCCTCGGATCAGGCGGGCCGTGCACCGTGCCGCCCGCCTCGGCGACTGCGGAGATCTGAAAAGGGTTCCCGCCGGGCAGGAACCAGATCGCTGGGGCCCGCCCGAGCCCGGACAACCGCATTACCGCCCGGCCGCCCCGTGGGACCTGACGCCAGCGGTCGACCGCGACTGGTTCGGCGCCCTCGGTGACGGGCTGGTCGTGGTGCTCGAGCCGCCAGAGCCCGGTGCTGCCAGGACCACGGCCCGCGGCGCCTGGATGCACGTGGCTGGCGACGGCCTGGTGACCGCCTTCACCGGAAAGGTCGATGTTGGCCAGGACAACCGCACCGCGCTCCGGCTGCTGGTCGCCGAGGAACTCGATATCCCGGTCGACCAGGTCCGACTGGCCATGGGCGATACCGACGTGTGCCCGCACGACCTGGGCACCTTCGGTAGCAGATCAATGCCGGACGCGGGTCGCGCCCTCCGCATCGTGGCCGCCTACACTCGCGGCCTGGCTCCGGCCGCATCCGGGTACGGCGGCCTGCCCGCCATTGCTCCCGGTGACCGGCGGATCGAGTTCGTAGTCGGCGAGCCGGCGTTGTCGGACCCGGCCAGCTGGCGCCAGGCCGGGCGATCGATGCTGGGCCCGGGCATTGGTGCTGCGGTGACCGGCGAGCGCAGATTTGTTTCCGATCTAAGTTGTCCGACCATGCTGCACGGCGCGCTGCTTCGACCGCCTAAGCCGACGGCGACGTTGCGGTCGGTCGACGGCGCGGTCCTGCGAGCCTGGCCTTCGGCGGCCTTGATCAGTGCCGGGGAGTTGATCGGAGTCGTCGCACCTGAGCTGCCGACCGCGAGGAGCGCCGTCGCGGCGTTGCAGGCGGCGGCGCAGTGGGACCTTCCGGGCGCGCCCTCGGACGCGGAATTGAGCGAGTACCTGCGCGCTCATCAGCTGCCCAGTCAGGACGGCGGTTTCTTGCAGCAGGAAGGCTCGGCCGCGACCGCACTGGAGATGGCGGCGGTCAGGTGCGAGGCCAGCTATGAGGCGGCCTACATCGCGCCCGCGGCCCTGGAGACCAGAGTGGCCCTGGCGCAGTGGGACGAGGCCGGTCGAGTCACCGTCTGGACCGGCACGCAGACACCGTTCCCGGTCCGAGCCCAGGTCGCGGCGGCGACGGGGGTGGACGAGCGCGCGGTCAGGGTCATCGTGCCGCCCACCGGCGGCGCCTTCGGCGGCAAGCACGCCGCCCAGATCGCCATCGAGGCCGCCGTGCTAGCCCAGCACGCCGGCCGGCCGGTCAGAGTCGCCTGGAGCCGGGCCGAGGAGTTCACCGTCGGCACGCTGCGCCGGGCGGCCGTGATCGACGTGGCGGCGGGTGCCAGCGCGGACGGGGACCTGCTCGGCTGGAACTTCACCAACGTCAACGCTGGGACAGCCGGGATCGGCAGCCCGTACCGGATCGCGGACCTGCGGATCGAGTACGCGCCGGCGGACAGTCCGCTTCTCCAGGGTTCCTATCGTGGGCTCGCCGCCACCGCGAACAACTTCGCCAGAGAGTCCATCATCGACGAACTCGCGTGCCGACTGGGCCTGGACCCGGTGGCGTTCCGCCTCCGCAACCTAGCCGACGACCGCCTGGCCGCCGTCCTCCGCGCCGTAGCCGACCACCTCGGCTGGCCGGCCACCGTCCCGACCGGCCCGGGCAAGGACGACGCTAGGACGGGCTGGGGGATCGCGTGCGGGGTAGAGAAGGAGGGCCGGGTCGCGACCGCTGCGTGCGTGACCGTCTGGCCGGACTTCAGGCTGAAGGTGACCAAGCTGGTCTGCGGCTACGAGTGCGGCACGATCGTCAACCCGCGCACGGTCGCGGCCCAGGTCGAGGGTGCGGCGGTCATGGCGCTGGGCGGCGCGCTCTTCGAGGCGATCGAGTTCACCGACGGCGTGATCACGAATGCGGCGTTCTCCCGCTACCGGGTCCCCCGGTTCGACGACGTCCCTCCGATCGAGGTCATCCTGCTCGACCGTCCCGACCTCCCGTCCGCCGGAGCAGGCGAAGCCCCGATGATCGCCGTCGCCCCGGCGATCGCCAGTGCCATCTTCGCCGCCACCGGCCGCCGCCTCCGCACCCTCCCCCTCCGCCCCTGACCAGTCGGCAAGCGGCTAGCGTGGCCCGCACCTGGCGGTGCGGGCCACGCTCGATGTAGCTGGGTTAGGGGGCGGTGGTGAGTGCGTTGTCGTCGATGACGAAGGAGGTTTGCAGTGAGCTGTCCTCGGTGCCGGTGAACTTGAGGGTGACCGAGCCG
>DATNFM010000103.1:0-8280 GCA_035606435.1 Streptosporangiaceae bacterium
GTCTCCCAGCGCGGCCAGCAACTGGATGGGAAATCCCGCCCCGCGCAGGCACACGGTGCGCCACAGCGCCCAGTCATCGGTCAGCCGGATCAGGTGCGACGCGAGCCCGGCGGGCCGATCAGGTTCCGGCGGCGGGCAGGCCTTGCGAAACGCGCTCCGGTCCCGGCGCATGATGCCTGACGGCCCGGAAACGGGCGGTGCGGCGGGCTCGGCCGGCGACGGGGCGGCCTTGCGGTAGGCACTGCGGTCTCGGCGGCCGATGGCCGGCGTCGGCGCGGCCGGCTTAGGCGCGCTGTCAGCTGACCCGGCCGCTTCGATGGCAGCGGCACAGGCGGCAAGGGTCGGAGTTTCGTAGAACGCGGCCATGCGCACCTCAACGTCGAACTCCTCGCCGATCCTGAACATCAGGCGAGCGGCCAGCAGGGAGTTACCGCCAAGCGCAAAGAAGCTGTCGTCGCGGCCGAAGTCTCCGCCGCGGGCGTTGTCGGGGGGCAGCAGCAGCCGCCAGATGTCGGCAAGGCGCTTTTCTATGGCGCCCTGGGGCGGGATTGTCGGCCCGTAGGTCTCCTGATCGGGCTCCGGCAACGCGGCCCGGTCGACCTTGCCGTTGGCGTTCAACGGGAACCGGTCGACGACCTTGAAACCGGTCGGCACGAGATACTCAGGCAGCCGGTGGGCGAGGAACTCCCTAAGCATGGCGGGCCGCAGGGCAGCTGGATCTGTCCCGTCCGACGCGGTCACGTAACCGACCAGGTGTCGCTGCGCGTCCTCGCCCGCCACGACGACGACCGCCTCCCGGACCCCCGGGTACCCACGTAGGACCGTCGCTACCTCGCCGGGCTCGACCCGGAATCCCCGGATCTTGATCTGATCGTCGGCCCGGCCGGCGAATTCGATGGTGCCGTCGGCCCGCCAGCGCGCCAGGTCGCCGGTGCGGTACAGGCGAGTGCCGGACCCGAAGGGATCGGGCACGAAGGCCCGCGCCGTAGCGGCGGCGTTGCCGGCATAGCCGCGGGCCAGGCCGTCTCCGCCGGCGTGCAGTTCTCCGACCACGCCGATCGGCGCCCGCTGCCCGTGCTCGTCGAGTATGTGCACGGTCGTGTGCTGAATCGGCCGGCCAATGGACACCACGGGCCCCACCTGACCCGGCTCGGTCATGACCTGGCACGTGGTGAACGTGGTGTTCTCGGTCGGGCCGTACCCGTTGACCACCGGACGGCCGTCCCGCACGGCGAGCAGCGCCCGCACCGTGTCGGAGCTGAGCACATCGCCGCCCGACATCACGACGGGAATGCCGGCGATCGCCCCGATGTCGGTCTCGGCCAGCTGGTGGAACAGTCCGGCCGTGAGCCAGACCAGCGTCACGTCAGCGGTACGCAGCAGGGACGCGACGTCCGGCAAGCCGAGCGGACCGGGCGGCGCGACCACGACCGTGGCGCCCGTAAGCAGCCCGCCCCAGATTTCCAGGGTGGAGGCGTCGAAGGCGACCGGCGCCAGATGGAGCAGTCGCTCGCCGGGGCCCAGTGAGGCGAACATCGGATCGCTGATCAGTCGGATGACCGCACGTTGCGGCACGGCGACACCCTTTGGCACCCCGGTCGAGCCCGAGGTGAAGCTGATGTACGCCAGGCTCAGCGGATGCGAGAAATCCGGCGGCGCCGGACGTCGATCGGCTGTGGCCTGCGCGTCATCAACGCGGACCACGTCCACGCCGGCGAGTTCCGGCCTGGTCGGGCCGGTTTCGGCCGTGGTCAGCACGACGCTGGCCCCGGCGGCGCCGATCATGGCGGCAATCCGGGGAGCCGGGCTGCCCGCTTCGATCGGCAGGTAGGCACCTCCGGCCTTCAGCACGGCCAGCAGGGCGGCGATGAGGTCAGGGCCGCGCTCGATCGCCACCCCGACCGGTACGTCGACACCCACGCCCCGGTCACGGAGCAGCCAGGCCAGTGCGTTGCTCCGCCGGTCGAGTTCGGCGTAACTGACCGCGGTGGTTCCGGAAACCACCGCGATCGCGTCTGGATCCCTGGCCACCTGGGCGGCGAACAAGGCCGGGATCGTGGCATCGACCGGATAGGCGGCCGGGGTCCGGTTCCAGTCGGCCAGGATCTCGGCCTCAGCCGCGCGGCCGAGATCAAGCTCGGCCAGCGGCGCGTCCAGCTTGCCGGCGAACTCGATCAGCGTGGCCTGAAGCTGCTCAAGTATCCGCTGCACGGAGCCAGCGGCGAAGCGATGCCGATCGCAGATCAGCGAGAGATGGATCTCCGGCTCGTCGAACGTCAGCACGGTCAGCGGATATGAAGGCAGCCGGTCCAGCCTGGCCGAGCTGGGAGCCGCGTCGCCGGCCGGGAGTGCCACCTGCAGCCGGTGCCGGTCGAACATGACCAGGCAGTCCACCAGCGTGGTGTCGGCCGGAAGCCCGGCCCAGGTCAGCGCGGAACCCATCGGCGTGCGCTGGTGCTGCCTGATCTGGCGGATGCTGTCGTTCACCGCCGTCAGCAGGTCGCGTACCGGCCGCTCCTCGTCGATCCGGACGCGGAGCGGAACCGTGTTGATCAGCAACCCGATCATGTCGTCGGCGCCTTCGACGCTGTCGCGCCGGCACGACCTGGTCACGGCGAGAACGATGTCGCTGACACCGCCGTACCGTGCCCGCAGCAGTGCCAGGGCGGCGCTGATCATCGTGCTTGAGTTCAGCCCGACGGACTTGGCCGCCTGGCGGATCTGCTCGGAGTCGGCGCCGGAGAGCACCGCCTCGATGGTCATCGGCTCGGCCGCTCCGGCGACTGGACCGCCGAGATAGCCGGGCATGGGGCGCGGCAGCACGGTATCGGCGAGGTAGTCGGTCCAGAACTGCTCAGAGGCGGATGGGTCATCTGTCATGTGCCACCACCGCACGAACTCTTGGAAAGAAGGGCGCGCTGCTGATGTTTGGCCACACACCTGATCCGATTCGGCGTGGCCGCGAGTTTCCGCGGCATAGGCCGCGGAAACGTCATCGATGAGCAGACGCAGCGAGCGTCCGTCCAGCAGCGCATGGTGAAAAGTAAGGACCGCGCGGTGAGCCTGTCCGTCGGCAGCGAAGCATTGCTCATCGGTGTTCACCCTACGCAGGATGGTCAGGCGGACCAGCGGTCCTGTGGTCACGCTGAATCGCTCGCGCCGGTCTGCCCGCAGGAACGACTCGAACCAGTGATCAGGCCCGCCGGCCGGCGGCTCCGGCAGATCGAGCCACCGGATGTCGATCAGGGGATCCGGATCGACGACCTGGATCAGGCCGTCTGAGCCATCGGAGCCATCGAGGCGAAAGGCCGTCCGCAGGATCGAGTGCCGTCGCACGACAGCGCGCCAGGCCGCTTCGAACGAATCCCGCTCCAGCGGTACAGGCCAGTCAAGAGTGCACTGGATGATGTCAACGCCGTCATCTGGAAACCGCAGGTAGTTCAGGATCATGCCGTGCTGAGCTGGTAATACCGGCTCCCACGTCGGCATGGCGGTCTGAGCCAGCGCGTTGGCTTGCGCAAGACCACCACCGGTTTCCATCGGCAGCCCGGTCAATCGGCCCCTGCCTGCTCATGCTCCTTCATCCAGCGGCGAAGTGACGCCGGCCGCATATCGGTCCAGGTCTCGTCGATATACGCCAGGCATTCGTCTTCGGTACCGGTGAACCCGTCCGGGCGCCAGCCCGCCGGCAGCTCACGTCCCGCGGGCCAGATCGAGTACTGCTCTTCATCGTTGATAACGACCGCATACGCGGCCTGGTTCGCTTCAGGCATCAGCGACTCCTTGGCGTCAGGACGAACTCGCGGCGGCCAGCAACTGCTCGCGCATGAGGAACTTGCGCACCTTGCCAGTCGCTCCCACTACGAGCTCGTCGTCGGGAATTGCCACGATCTGTCTCACTGCTCCGGCTACCTCACCGAGCGCGGCGCGGACCTCGCCGTCGCGATCAAGCGCCGGATCGGCATCGGCCGTCAGCAGCAGCAGCACATCAAGGACGACGGTGCCGTCTTCTGCCCGGCCCGCGAGTACCGTGCAATCTCGAACATCCGGGCAGCGCTTGAGTATGCGCTCCTCCGACAGCACGCTGTAAAGCCAGTTCCCGCCGCCGAGATCGACCGCGTCACTGACGCGGTCCATGTGATAGAAGAAGCCATCGGCGTCCCGGTACATCAGGTCGCCGGTCAGGTAATAGCCGTTCAGGCGGGTGCGGAACGTGTTGACCGAGTCGTTCCAGTAGCCGAGCGCGAGACTGGGCGACTTCATCGCGACCATGCCGACCTCGCCGGTCGGCACTTCCTCACCGGTCTGCGTGTTGACCAGGATGATCTCGGCGAACGGAACCGGCTTTCCGACGCACCGGTCATAGCGTTCGCTGCCGGGCCGGTGGCTGATCATGAAACCGCCGTAGCCCATCTCCGTCGAGCCGAGCGTGTCATTGAACCGGGAGCCCGGCACGCTCACTACCTCGCCGTCCTTGCCGCGGGCGTGGTGACTGCCGACCGCGACCAGGCGGCGGATATGCGCTTCGTGAGCGGTGTCACCGCTGTTGGACCAGAACCGCACCGAGCTGACATCGCGCTTGGTCAGGTCGTGGCGAGCCAGCTCGGCCCACGTGATGGCGAAGCCGTAGACGGCCGTGGGGCGCCAGCGCTCGATGGCCTCGATGATCACCTCGCCGCTGCGCGCGAACGCACCCCCCTGCTCGGACAGGCACGCTAGCTCGTACCCGTTGCACAAGGCCTCGTTGACGATGATGATGCCGGCAGTGTGCGCCTGCGGGAACGCGGACAGCTCGCGCACCGGGCCGTGCTGCCGTGGCTCGGTCAGCCGCACCGCGCGCACCGCCGCGAACAGGCTGTGATGGGAGTGCACGACGGCGGCCGGCATGCGGGTCGTGCCCGAGGAGTGCGTGATGGCCACCGGATCGTCGGGGTGGTGCCGGTAGTGGGGCGGAGCGGCGGCGGGGTCGCCGGTACCGGTCTGCGACGCCTCGCCCAGCACCGGCGCACCGAGATCGCGGCTGGCCAGCTCGGCGTGATCGGCGTCCAGGAGAACGCCGACGACGCGCAGCCGCCTGATGAACTCCGCGGCGATCTCGGTCGGCATGCTTCCGTTCATCAGCGCTGGTATCGCCCCGAGCCAGGTCAGCGCCAGGTAGTTCAGAACCACGTCGGCAGCCGAGGTGACGAAGACCGCCACGGGATCACGTCGTTCGACGCCGGCCCTGGCGAACCACTCGGCCCGGGCAGCGACCCGCTCGGTCAGGGTGCGCAGCGACAGCGGTGTCCACGCCGGGATCGCGTCGACCTCGGTATCGAAGCTCACGCGGGGTGAGTCCATATCTGCGCCGTGCTCGGCGAGTCTGAGTAATACGTTGCCGGCGCCAAGTTCGGCATCTGCGGCAAGTATCGCCCGAAGATTACTTACAGTCACCGATCTGTCTCCTTGAGTTGCGAGATGGCGGCTAGGCGATCTCACGGCTGAATAACCGCGATGACAACACGGCGGCTCGCGCGGCAGGTCAGCCAGCTATCACGGGCGAGCCTCATTGCTTGCCGTTCCTCCCCTTTGCGTAACGGCCGGTTAGTCAGTCACCCAGCGTGCGGCCGGTCTTGGCCAGGAACACGTCGTCCAGGCTCGGCCGGCGGGTCTCGACCGCTCCCGGCTCGATCCCCTTGGCGCTCAGCGCGCGCATGATCTGCGGGATGGCAGTGGCGCCGCTGTCGACGTAGAGCCTCAGCGTGTTGTCGATCGTCTCGCAGGACTGCACGCACGGCTGGTCGGTGAGAATCTTGGAGGCCTCCAGCATGGTGGCCGGCTCGGGCGCTCCGGCGGTGTCCGGGGCAGCCAGATCGACGATGACGACGTCACCGGAGATCTCGTGCTTGAGGTCCGAGGGAGTGCCCTCGGCGACGATCAGCCCGCCGTCGATGATCGAGATCCGGTCGCAGAGCGCGTCGGCCTCGTCCAGGTAGTGCGTCGTGAGGAAGATCGTCAGGCCCTGGTCGCGCAGCCTGCGCACCTCGGCCCACATGCGGGCCCGGCTCTGCGGATCAAGGCCGGTCGTCGGCTCGTCAAGGAAGATGACCTGGGGAGAATGGATAACGCCCAGCGCGACATCGAGGCGCCGGCGTTGCCCGCCTGAGTAGGTGCCGATCCGGCGGTCGGCGAACTCGCCGAGCTGGAAGGACTCGATGGCCTTCTCGGCGAGGCCCTTCGCGGCGGACTTCGAGACGCCGTACATCCGCGCCTGGTGGATCAAGTCGCGCCTGGCGTTTGACTGATCGTAGGTACCGCTGGACTGGGCCACGTAGCCGATCCGCTGGCGCACCTGCGCGGGAGCGGCCCGCAGGTCAGCTCCGGCGATCGTGGCTTGCCCGCCATCGGGGCGCACCAGCGTTGCCAGCATCCGCAAAGTGGTGGTCTTCCCGGCTCCGTTGGGGCCGAGGAAGCCGAAGATCTCACCGCGCCGCACCGCGAAGTCCACGCCGCGGACCGCATCGACGCTGGTGACCTTCCGCTTACGCCTGGACTTGAACGACTTGCGCAGACCGCTGACTTCAATCATCGAGTCTCCTGGTGCGCAGAACAGTCCGGGCAAGGCCGGAGGCGGTTACGGTCAGAAGCACCGGGCGCGAGAGGTGAGAAGGGCGCGAGGGGTGGGAAGGGTGGGAGGGGCGGGACGGATAACAGCACATCGTGATCCTAAACGGGCGGGCTTGGTTAGACAATCGGCGTTTTAATGGCCGTGGCGGCGCGCGCCATCCGGTCGCTGAGCGCGGGCCCGAGCCGCTCCATTGGCTCTGGCAGCAGCATCTGCCGATGGTCGCAGTCCAGCTCAACCGCATCGATCGGGCCGTCGATGAATGGCTCCCAGCTTCGCAGCTTCGCGGCGAGGCCCGGCTCATGGCGGGCGGCGGAGAAAAACAGCAGGGGGCAATGCACTATCCCTGGCCGATAGGCGCGCCCGATGTCGATGTTGTTCGTGATTACGCGCTGTAGCGCACGCAGCCGCTGGTCTGGCCACTGGTCGAGGCCGAGCCCGGGCCGGCGGCGCACCAGGTCAAGCATCCGGGCCTCGGGGTTGGGGTCGGCGGGAGTCAAAGCGGGCACGTACCCGAACTGCGCGAGAACGAGGTTGTAGATCGTCCAGGGTTCGTTGTCCCCTTCGATCGCGTCAAACTCGGCCATGTTCGCGTCCAGGATGACAATCAATCCGATCTGCTCACCTCGGCGCTCAAGCTCCTCGGCGATGACGAACGCGATATTGCCACCGAGCGACCAGCCCAGCAGGTGGTAAGGACCGGACGGCTGGGTGATCCGGATCTGGTCGGCGTAGTCCCGCGCCATCTCGACCATGCTGGTCGGCAAAGGCTCAGGCCGCCGCAGGCCGCGGGCCTGCAGCCCGTACAGCGGGTACCTGATGTCGACGTACGGCAGCATGGCCATGTAGCACCAGCTCAAGCCGACCATCGGGTGCGCGCAGAACAGCGGCGGGCCGTCTCCCTCCTCGCGCATCGGCATGACCAGGTCGAGGACTCCGCCCGCCGCCTTGGCGGTCGCGCGGAACAGCCGCAGGGTCTTGAGGTCATCGGCCGCGCCGAATCCGCCGGGCACTGGAGCCCGCATCCGATCCTGGGCCGCGGCCGCCACTGGCTTGGCGGCAGCCCGGCCCGCAGGCTCAGCCGAGCTGGCCGGGCCCGGATCGGGCAGGGCGACGAAGGAGAATCCCGCCGCGCGCAGCCGCTCGATCAGCAGCGTCACGATCTCGATGATCCGAAGGTCCAGATCGGCTTCGATCAGGCCGGCCGGAGCGAACTCGGTCGCCGCCGCGAAGTCATGCAGCAGCACGATGCCGCCATCGTCACGGATCAGGCTGGCGGTGATCGCCTCGACGCACGCCTGCACGGTCTGTCCGTGGCGGTAGGTGATATCCCAGTCCCGGCCGTGCGCGTGCCAGCCGACGGGGCCGGCAAAGCCGGGAACCGGCCAGTCGCCAGCGCCATACGGCGGGCGAAACCATGGTCTTTCTGTTAAGTAGTCGCTGATCCGCTCGGCGCACAGGCTGAGCTCACGGGCGGCGTGCTCGGCCGACCTGAACGGGCGATGCCTATCGGCATGCAGCCCGATCACATGACCGCAGTCCCGGTAGACGTCGAGCGCCTCGCGATGCTTCTCGATGCTCTCCCCCAGCACGAAGAACGTGCCTGGTACGCCTTCGTCGCGCAGCAACCGCGCCAGCTCGGCCGACCGGGGGCCAGGGCCGTCATCGAAGGTCAG
>DATNFM010000104.1:0-3099 GCA_035606435.1 Streptosporangiaceae bacterium
GGGCCCGCGACTGTTCTTCCAGCGCGTGCCCGAAGGCAAGGTCGTCAAGAACCGGGTGCATCTTGACGTGCGGGTCGGCACCGGGCTCGTGGGTGAAGAGCGCCTGGCCACGCTTGAGGCCGAATGCGCACGCCTGGTCGCACTCGGCGCGGTACGCGTGCGGCTACTGACTGCCGATGACGACAACGAGTCGTGCATGGTGATGCAGGACATCGAGGGCAACGAGTTCGATCTCGACTGAGTGCCCGGCGCACGGCCCCGATCCCGATGGCACGTACATCGCCTGCTGGCCCCGGTAGCCATTGACACCTAGAAAGATATGCTTAGGCTTCTAGGTATGGACTTGCGCGGGCACCTGGACCTTATGTTGTTGGCGACGTTGCGCGACGACGGGCCAGCCCACGGGTACGCGATCATCGCCAGCCTCCGTGAGCGGTCGCTCGGCGCCTTCGACCTGCCGGAGGGAACCGTCTATCCGGCCTTGTACCGGCTGGAGCGCGACGGTCTCGTGGGCAGCGAGTGGGATGCCAGCGCTGCCCGCCGCCGCCGCGTCTACTCCCTCACGCCGGCCGGTGCCCGTGCCCTGGCCGCCAAGCGGCGGGACTGGCGTGACTTCGCCCGCGGCATGCGTGCCGTGCTCGGGCCCGGCACGGCGGAGGAGGCCGGGTGAGCGAGATCGAGCGGTACCTGGACGAGCTGTTCGACCAGCTGGCCGGCACCGGCGCCGCGGGTCGGCGTGCCCTGCTGGAGGCGGAATATCACCTACGCGCCGTGGCGGCCGACGCCATGGCCCGAGGGCTGCCGCAAGACCAGGCCGAGCATGAGGCGGTCGGCCGGTTCGGTCCACCCGCGCTGGTGGCCAGGACGCTGCGCTCAGCCGGGCGCCTCAACCGGGGTGTGTCGACGGCCTGGTTGCTGGCAGGCCTGGCGGCCTGCGGGTTCGGCGTGGCTTACCTATTGTCTGCCTGGTGGCATACCTGGCAGACGCCGAACTGCTACGTCGCCCTGGCCTATGGCTGCTACACCACCGGCATGCTTGTGGCGCGGATTACGACGGCCACGACGATCGCCGCTGCCGGTGCCGCGTTGCTGTTCGGCCGCTGGCTCGCCGTCAGGGGCGCGGCACTGACATCCAGTCGCCGAGGATTCGCGTTGCGATCGCGGCGATGAAGCAATCTAGGTCACGCTCGCGGGGGCCTTGCTAATCGTGTGGGTGGTGGGCCTGGAGGGCGAGTATCAGGCCGTCGAGGGCCAGTTCGAAGATCCGGCGGGGATCGTGGACGATGTTGGCCTGCTGTACGCGTGACAACGCGGGGTAGCGCGCCGCGGCCAGGGCGGCCTGCGCCTGGCGGTGCTCTTCCTCGCCGCCGCCCACGTCGCCGCCGGGGGGCTGGCCAGCTTCGGCGAGTGCATGGCCGATGAGGAGCCGGCCGAGGCAGTCGGTCCCGTCCGCGGCTTGCTCCTCGCTCAGGCCTGCGTCGAGCAGGATGGAGGTCAGCGATTCCCATAGCGTGAACGCTGGCTGGGTTACCGGGGGCCGGGTGCCGAGCAGCGGGATGAGGTGGGGATGAGCCAGCAATGTGGCTCGCGCCGCGTGCGCTGCCGCGCGGAAGTCGTGGGCCCAGTCGCCGGTGCGCCCGGGGAGCGTGACCTCACCGAGGACGAGTTCGACCAGGCCGTCGAACAGCGCGGTCTTGTCCGGGACGTGCCCGTAGGTCGTCATCGGGTCGACGCCGAGCTCGGCGCCGAGCCGGCGCATGGTGAGCTGGTCGAGACCGTTCGCGTCAACGATTCTCAGCGCGGCGGCGAGGATCTGATCGCGCGAGACGCGTGGAGGGCGACCGCGTCGCCGGGGAGGCGGGTTGACTGGCATGATTGATTACTCTACATTGTAGAAATAGTTCAGGGAGGCCTGAACACAGATCCTGCCATCCGCGTGGCCGCACTCAGCCGCACCACCGTCATATGCACTACGGGGGGAGACATCATGAAGCTGTATTTCGATGACGAGGATTTCGACGGCCAGCTCCAGCGCAGTATCGGCAAGGCCGATTCGGGCATGGCCAACGTGGGCGAGTGCCTGGCCATCGCCGGGCAGATCACTCCCGGTGACCGCGACAGCTGGTACCGGGCCTGGTCCGGCTTCGCGACTCACCTGGCCGAGCAGGGCCAGGCAGCGCTGACGGCAGGCCACCGGGTCAGCGCCCGCGGCCTCTTGCTGCGGGCTTCCGAGTACTTCCGGCAAGCATTCTTCTATCACCGGGACAACCTGGACGGTGCGGAACTACAGACCGCCTACGCGTCGAGCGTGCAAGCTTTCCGGGACGCCCTGCCCCTGCTCGACCACCACGCGGAGGTACTCTCCGACGGCCTATCGGGCTATCTGTTCACCCCGGGTCGCGCGGACGGCCCGCTGCCGGTCCTCCTGCATGTCGGAGGGTATGACAGCACCGCCGAAGAGCTGTACGCCTCGGCAGGCTCGGCACTGGAGCGCGGCTACGGCTTCGCCGCCGTCGACGGCCCAGGCCAGGGATCGGTGCTGTATGACCAGCGGATCGCCATGCGCCCGGACTGGGAGGCGGTGGTTCCCGGAATGGTCGATGCGCTGATCAAGCATCCGCATGTCGATCCCAGCCGGGTTGTGCTCGTCGGACGGTCGTTCGGCGGCCTGATCGTCCCGAGAGGCGCGTCCGGAGAGCACCGCCTGGCCGCGATGATCGTGGACCCCGGTCAGCTGGAAATGGGCAGCGCGGTCATGAACCGGCTGGGCGACCTGGGCCAGCACCTGGACGATCCGGCGGCAGACGCCAGGTTCGAGGCGCTGCTCACCATCCCGGCCCTGCGGGCGTTCCTGGCCCCCCGGATGGCCACCCACGGCCTGACCAGCGTCCGCGAGTACTTCCGTGACCTGCTCCGCTACACCAACCAGGACACGGCCCCGGCGATCACCTGCCCGAGCTACGTGACCGACAACGAGACCGACACGGTCTCGCTCGGCCAGGGAAAGGCGCTGTTCGACCGGCTGACCTGCCCTAAAGAATTCCGCCTGTTCACCAAAGCCGAAGGCGCAGAAGGACACTGCGAAGGCATGGCACCCAT
>DATNFM010000105.1:0-2586 GCA_035606435.1 Streptosporangiaceae bacterium
GCCGCCGCCGTGCACAAGCTAGCTCTCTTGACCCGCCCGAAGGCGAACTCGATCTCGGTGAGCCGCCCGCTCGGCGCTCCGCGCACTAAGTCAAGCCAGCGATCGTTCATCCAGCTGCGAAACTCCGATCTGCCGGCCGAGCACCGGGTCCTCCGAGACTGCGTGCCGGTCACCAGCGTGGCCAGGACCGTCGTCGGCCTTGCCCGGACCACGTCGCTTCGGGAAGGCGTGGTCGTAGCGGACTCGGCCCTGCACCACAAGCTGACAACCAAAGTCCGTCGAGGTCGGATAGCTGCCGGGTTGCGAGTGTCCGCATTTTCGGCGAACCCGCGATGATCGGCCTGAGCATCCAGCCGACGTACTTGGGCATGCCGATGATCTCGTTGACGAAGATCTGCATCATCTTTCCCGGCTGACCCGCATCGAGCGCCTGCTTGGCTCGTCGATAACTGTCGTCCGAGGCGCCGGGCGGAAACTGGCCGGTCGCAACCGGCGGTTCGTGGAGCACGGCGCCGGCAAACCGCTCCGGAGCAGCCGTCAGCGCGTCAAGCGCGACCACGCCGCCGGAGGAGTGGCCGACAGTCACGGCCGGGGTCTTGACGGCTTCGGCGACCGCCAGCACATGCTCGACCTCGGTGTCGATCGAGTACGGCGACAGTTCGGAAAGGTCCAGCCGGTAATGGCGGCGGACCAGGCGCACGACCCGGAACTGTCCTGACAGCCGGGTCGCCACCCGCAGCCACGCCGACCGGTCGTCGAGTCCGCCATGCACGATCAGGACTGGCGGCCCGCTGCCGCCATGATCGCGAGCTAGCGCGTGCGAGCCATCCGCAGTTCAGGGGTGATCGTCGCGAGGTCGGGCACGAACCCGGATTGCCACACCAATCCCGAATTGCCCAAGCCCGGTCGGTGGACACCTGGCGGCTTCGGGCCGCAGCATCGTGAGATGACGCTTTATGACTCGATTGGGCGGACCTACGCGTCGAGGCGCCGCACCGACCCCAGAATCGAGGCGGCGATCATCGCGGCCCTGTCAGATGCCAGCAGCGTGGTCAACGTCGGGGCCGGATCCGGTTCCTATGAGCCCGCATCGACGATCGCCGCTATCGAACCAAGCTCGGTCATGATTGCCCAGCGGCCACCGGGCAGTGCTCCGGTGCTGCAGGCGGTCGCCGAGCGGATCCCACTCCGCGACCAGTGCGCGGACGCGGCCATGGCGCTGCTGACCGTCCATCACTGGACCAATGTCGCGGCGGGAGTTGCCGAGTTGCGCCGGATCGCCCGGCGTCGGCTGGTGTTCCTGACCTGGCGGCCGGCCGAGTTGGCCAGGTACTGGATCGCTGACTACCTTCCGGAGTCGGCATTGATCGACGCGACCAGCGAACGGCCGGTCAAGGCACTGACGGACTTGCTGCCGGAGGCCAGGCTGCTCCCGGTGCCGATCCCGCATGACTGCCTCGACGGATTCGGTGCCGCCTACTGGCGTCGGCCGAATGCCTACCTCGATCCGCACATCCGCGCCGGGATCTCCTTCTTCGCCCGCGCGACCGAGGACGAGTTGCGGCCGGGCCTGCAACGCCTGGCCGACGACCTGCGCACTGGCCGGTGGCACGCCGCCCACGCCGACCTCCTCGAGCGTGACTCACTCGACGTCGGTTACTGTCTGCTAATCGCTGATTTGTGAATCACGTTTTCCTGAATTGCGGTCCGTCGACGGCTAGCCGTTTGGGTCCTGTGCCGGCGGCATTCATCGTGATATTCCCGGCGTCTTGACATTCCGAACGGTGCTGAATGAGGCTGGCGAATTGGCAGGGACTGGTGAAAGCCAAGGAGGGCTTTGCGTGAACCTGATCAATCGCCCAGCCCGCGCTGGCGCGATCGCGGCACTCGGCCTGGCGATGGCCGCGGTGATCGGCACGCTCACGACCTCGGCGGTGGCTTCCGGGCCAGCGCCGGCGAGGTATGTCCCGCTGCGAGGAGCGCGGTCCAACGGCGGCCCGCTGACGCCAGCGTGCCCGGCCGGCGACACCGCCGTAGCCCAGGCCGAGAACGTCGCCTTCGAACAGATGGCCGCTCAGGGCCAGAGCATGTTCGCGGCCTCGGGCGACCAGGGCGCGTTCGACTGCCTGCTTACCGATGGCACCAGTGTCGTCAACTTGCCAACGCCGACGAATGGGCGCCGTACGTAAGCATTCCAAAATAAGGTGCTTTTGCGGCGGGCCGGCTGCCGGGATTGTGGTGTCGATGCGGCCGGCGGTTGCGCCCCGGATGGGGGAGAGTTTGCCGCGCGGGGGGCGGCAAGTCTCCACGATCATGAGATTCTGTCCGGTATATGCCTGTTTACCGGGGAGTGTTGCCGTGTCGTGGAGTGTTGACCGCGCTTTTCCGCGGTCAACCCTCCACCAGGCGGAAAGTCTCCCCGATCATGAAGCCTGCCGCTGCGGGCCAGCCGGGCACCGGACGCCGCCGCCCCAGGCCGGCCCCCTGAGCCAGGTACCGACGGGTCCCGGCCCTATCGCGCGAGAAATCCCGCCCGATATTACCGGCACAGGCCCAGCGCAGCAGCTCGTGCCCGACAACGGCCTG
>DATNFM010000106.1:0-16214 GCA_035606435.1 Streptosporangiaceae bacterium
TTGAAGGAGAGCGCCGACTTCGAACTTGTCTGCTCCGACGGCGGCATGCCGGTCTTCTGCTAGCTCCGGCTTAACCCAGGGCTAGACGGCCGCGATGACGATATGGGAGCCGGCGTTCGGCGGCTCCCACACATTGTCACCGCCTCCGCAGGTCGCCTATGACGACCGAGGCATGCTCGAAGTCCTCCTCGCCGAAGCCGCCGGCCAGAATCACGGTGCTGACGCCGAGGTCCAGATAGCGCTCCAGATAGTCGGCGACCTTGCCATAGGAACCCACCAGAACTGGCATGTTTCCCTTGTCGGCACGGAAAGCCCCGGTCCAGTAAACCTCGTCATATACGCCTTCGGCCGTCGCAAGGTGGGCCAGGCGCCTGATCCAGTCGGACTCGGACTTCTTGCGCATGGCGGTTTTGAGCCGTGCGCTGCGATCTTCTGAATACATCGCCTGCGCGGCGGACCAGGCTTCCTCGTCGGTAGGCCGGGCAACGAGTCCGACGCGGATCCCGATCTGCTGGCCTTGCCTTTCCTGGCCAAGGAACCCGTCAGCGAACTGCTCGACTGGCTCGGGGTGCGTGATCGCCACGTTGGCGACGGCCGCGGCCATGCGCTGCCCGGCGGGTGAGGAACCAGCGACGAACACGCGCGGCAGGAACTCCGGATCGATCCGTGAGTACATACGCAACGACCGGTAACGGTAGAAACGTCCCTCATGTACCAACGGCTCGTTCGATGAGAGCAGCGCGCGGACAACCCTCATGTACTCCGTCGCTCGCTCGAAACGTTCATCATGATCAAGCTGCTCGTCGATTTCGTCCAGTTCCGCCTTGGTCGCGCCGGTGATGAGGTTCACGTCAATGCGGCGGCGATATAACGTCGTCAGCGACCAGATGACCTTAGCCGCATTGAACGGGGTCATGGTGTAAGGCTGCAAGGCAATCAGTGGCGTCATCACCTTGGTGTGCTGCAGGATCGTAGCCGCCACGACCCATGGGTCGAGATCGCCATGATTGTAAAAAGCGAGGAGCCCGCTTATCCCGTAGCTCTCCGCCCTCTGCGCGTACTCGGTAAACAGCTGAAGGGGATCACCGTCAGCGCCAACCGCGAGTGCGGTTGCGTACACGTCAAAATCGTGCGCCATGAAGGTCCTTTCGATCCAGAACCTACCTCCAGCCTTAGCTTGGCATCGCAGAGCACAGGAAACTAGGGCCATTTCAGCATGGTTAGCCTTGGATTCAGGCATTGAGCGATAGTTGACAGAATTCCGTCGTTCAATGCCATTGTGCTATCAAAGTTACGTGACGCATCGCACGTACTGTCGGGGCCTGGGCATAGGCTCGCGATATGACGATCGAGCGGGACACGGCGGAGGGGGCCTTCCTCGGCGGCCTGGAGCGGGCCGAGTACGAGCGGCTGAGCCGTGAGCTAACCGGGTATTGCTATCGGATGCTCGGCTCGCCGTTCGATGCCGAGGACGCGGTGCAGGACACGATGGTCCGCGCCTGGCGGGAGTTCGACCGGTTCGAGGGCCGCTCCTCGCTCCGCACCTGGCTGTACAGGATCGCCACGAACGTCTGCATTGACATGCTGCGCAAGCGGAGCCGCCGCACCGTGCCGATGGATTTGCAGCCGCCGACGCGGGCGGAGGGTGCCCAGATTCCGGCGCCGCTAAGCGAGCGCACCTGGGTGCTGCCGATCCCGGACGCCAAGCTCGCCGACCCCAATGCCGATCCGGCTGAGCAGGTGGTCTCCAAGGAGACGATCAGGCTCGCGTTCGTGGCCGCGCTGCAGCGGCTGACCCCGCGTCAGCGGGCGGCCCTGATCCTGCGCGATGTGCTGCAGCACTCCGCCTCCGAGACCGCTGAACTGCTCGGCACCACCGTGGCGTCGGCGAACAGCGCGCTGCAGCGCGCCCGCGCCGCCGTCCCGTCCATCGACGAGGACGACGCCACCTGGAGCGGCACCGACTCCGCTCTGCTCGAGGAGTACATCTCCGCGTTCGAGTCCTACGACGTGCCCAGGCTGACCGCGCTGCTGCGCAGCGACGCGGTGAACTCGATGCCCCCGCTGCCGCTGTGGCTGCGCGGCCAGCACGAGATCCGGACGTGGATGCTCGGCCCGGGCTCGGAGTGCCGAGGTTCCCGGGTGCTGCGCACCGCCGCCAACGGCTGCGCCGCGTTCGCCCAATACCGCTCCGACGGCAGCGGCGGCCACCACCCGTGGGCGCTTCAGGTGCTGGAGACCGACGGCAGCCTGATCACCGGCCTGCACTGCTACGTGTTCCCCGAACTGTTCACGTACTTCGGATTTCCGTACACGTTGTAAATCGCGCCTGGCGTTCGCGAGTGCCCGCTGCAGCAACTCAAGGCCCGTCTGCCACGTTATGCGTTTGGGCACCGGCCGAAGTGATGACGGATGCGCAGAGGCAGGTAGCGGGCAAAGAGGCGGATTCTGTGCCACCAGCCGTACTGCAGAGCGAGCAGGCCTTCGATGATCTCCCTAGCGCTGAAGACGCGTTCTGCTCCGGGGAGCAGATGGATCCGAAACCGGCCGGACGGCGACCCGATGCTGTCGAACTGGCGCTGGAGCCGGCGGTAGCCGCTGGCGAGTTCGGCATCGGTGACGCTCGCGGCCTGGTAGGTGTCGCGGTACTGACGGTGGCGGTAGTTCAGGGCAGCAAGCAGGCCTCCTGCCTCGGTGAACCACAGACTGGAGGTCTCGGCTTCGGTAGTTTCACGGGCCTCGCCGGTGATGGACCGCAGGCTGCTGGCCAGGTCGTTCCGACGCCGGTAGAGGTGGACGCCAGCCGCCTGGTTGGTGCTGCCGAGCTGCGCGATCATCAAAGGAACGAGCAGCCGAGCCAGCTGGCGCAGGTCAGGGACCCGAGCCATGTGCTCGATGACCCGACCCTCCGTCTCGGCCAGCATCAGGGCCTGCACCTCATCCCCGCACAGCCGACGATGCCAGGTGAGCCAGAGGTAAGCGGGCAGCAGGCGACCCTGCACCCAGTAGCTGGCGCCGACCCGCTCGTCACAGACGGCAGCCGGAAGAAGCGCGCGAACCTCGGGCAGCCGCCACATGCTGCGAAGCACATCCCACCGCCCTCGTTCCCACAACACCTCCGAGCGTGCCCGCCAGACCTCAGCTCGGTCAGCCGAGCCAAGATCGCCTGATCGCAGCAGGGTGGCGACCTCGCCGATCAGGCCCAGCTCGCGGAATAGCTGGAAGGTAGCCTCCCGACGCCGCGCGCCGTCGCTGTCAATATGCGGAATCCGGGGTGTCCGGACGGTGGCGGACGGGACCGCGGCCAGACCCCAGCGCCGCGCGAGTTCGGCCAGCAAGTCGCTGGTCGGGCCGCAGACCACCGCTATCCGGGCACCGGCACGCTGGAGCAATTTCGTCAGCGGCGGCACGCCTTCTCCGGACGCATCGATGGGGTGCCAGTCATGATTGCCGTGGCATACCCAGATCACTCTCAGCCCTTCCAGGGCTCCGGGCGGCAACCCGGCCACCGTGGTGTCCACATCGAAGAAGTCGCTGCCGCTGTACCCGACAATCAGCAGGGTTCCCCGCGAGGGCAGCATCGAGCGGAGCGCGGCGGCCTGCTGGTCGTCGAATCCGCCCTCGATCCGCCGCAAGGTCGCGCCAAGCGAGCGTCCGGCCAGGTCGCCGGCGACGCTCCCGTGGAAGTGAAGGATCGTGCCTCTGTCTCGCCAGCCTGGGTACCGCTCGTCGGCGGCCCGCTCAATGCAGTCATCGAAGTTCGCCGTCACATGCCGCCCGCCGCGATCCAGGTGCGCGGCGAAGAACTCGTGCAGCCGGTTCGGCTCGGCGTCGTAGGCATCGGCCAGAACGTCCGGCACTGCATCATCTCCGTGCACCCTCGCCGCGACGCCCAGAACCGTCTCCAGGCGGGGCAGGCGCGGCCCAGCCGGGCGTCGATCATGATGGCAGGGGTTCGCCAGCCGCCATCCCACCCCGGCGTGATGGCGAAGAACCGTATCTAAAGCGCCGTCGTCGAAGAACGCATCGAAAACCCGCTTGGTGAGTTCCCATCCGGTCGGCAGCGACGCCGGACCATCGACCGAAACACCCGCACCGGACCACATCACCGCGGACTGCGGTTCCGTCGCGCTGATCAGCCCGGACAACTCGCACATTAAGAGGCCGGTTTCTCCCAGGCCGAGATGTGCGAACTGCTGTCGGATGTGAACGGTTCGCGGGTCCAGCCGGCCCAGCGGTCACGCAACCGAAGGCCGGCGAGCTGCGCCATGAGGTCTAGTTCAGCCGGCCACACGTAGCGGAACGGAATGGTCCGGTATTCGGCCGTCCCGCCGGAAAACTCGGCGTAATGGCCGCTGTACTGCTGCGTAGCGTGGTCAAAGCTGTACGAGATGATCCGGTCGGGGCTCGCCCGGTAGCCGCGGATGTCCTGGCCCGGCGGCAGCAGGCGCAGCGGCGGGACGCCAGTCTCGATGACGAAGCAGCCGCCAGGGACCAGATGCTCGGCGACATTGCGGAAGCAGGCAACCTGCAGTTCCTGCGTGGTGAGGTTGTTGATCGTGTTGAACACCAGATAGACGAGCGTGAAGGCGCCGTCCACCCTGGTCGTGGTCATGTCGCCAATAGTCACGGCGACGGCGTCACCGCCTGGCTTGCCGCGAAGCCTCGCGACCATGGCCTTTGACATCTCGATGCCATGTACGGTGACGCCGCGGGCCGCCAGCGGCACCCCGATCCGGCCAGTGCCGATGGCCAGTTCCAGGACAGGCCCGCCGCCCGCCAGTTCGGCGAGCAGATCGACCGCCGGGTCGACAACGTCGGCCTGGTTGATTCGGTCGGCCGGGTCGTCGTAACCCGCTGCGACCTTCTCCCCGAAGTACCCGTCTGGATCACTCACAAGCCATCAACCTATAAGGCCCGGCGCGCAGCGGCGAGTCCTTTCTGGTGGCCGCACCGCCGAGCGGTGACCGCCATCGGTCCGGTATCACGCTTCAGGTCAGGCATTTCTTATAGCTGGGCAGGCAATGCGTTCGGCGACTGAAAGGGAGGTCGAAATGCGCGCAGGCGAACTCGTCTCACGTCTGGTTCTGTGCTCCGGGGTCACGGTGCTCATGATTACCCCCGGCTCCGCTCCGGCATCGGCGCAACCGACAGCGTCCTCGACGAAAGGCGTTCTCGCTGGGGTCGCGGCAACCTCGGCGCGGAACGCCTGGGCGGTTGGCTATTCGGGGACGGCGGCGCGTCCGTCGGCCTTGATTCTCCGGTGGAACGGCAAGACCTGGGCGCGGGTCAGCAGTCCGGTAAAGACGCCTGGCAGCGCGCTCGACGCGGTCACCGCCATCTCGGCCGACGATGCCTGGGCGGCGGGCTTCACCGGTACCAGGACGCACCACGTCCTGGTCGCGGCTTGGAACGGCCACGTCTGGAAGCGAGCACCGGGCCTAGGTGCCGTTGGCGGCACTCTCACCGGGATCACAGCGATCTCCGCTAGCGACGCGTGGGCCGTCGGCACGACGCGCTCCTATCCCACGGGCAAGACCCTGGTCCTGCACTGGAACGGCAAGACCTGGAAGAAGGTGGCTAGCCTGACGCCTGGAACGGGCAGCGAGTTCACCAGCGTCACCGCCACCTCGGCCAGGGATGTCTGGGCGGCCGGCAACTTCGTGAGCAAGACCGAGCCGTTCGGCCTGCCGTTGGTTGCCCACTGGAACGGGCATCGCTGGAAGCGGCTTTCCGTTCCGTTCGGCCTGATCTCGGGCACGGTCGCGACCTCAGCCAGGAACGCCTGGATTGTCGGCGGCACGGGCGGAGACGGGCTGAGCTTCCCCCTGATCTTGCACTGGAATGGTCACTTCTGGAATCGGCAGAAGACCCCGCCGGTCGCCGACGGCGGCATCTTGTCGGCGGTCGCCGCAACCTCGGCCAAGGCTGCCTGGACGGTCAGCCTCAACGTCAGCAATGTCACGCTCATCCTCCGCTGGAACGGCAGGACCTGGAAGCGAGTCACTACACCCCGGGCGGCCACCGGCGGTAACCTCAACGGCGTCGCCTCCGTCTCCCCCGCCAGCGCGTGGGCGGTCGGCTCCACCGGATCAGCTCGCACGCTGATCCTGCACTGGAACGGAAAGAGCTGGGCGGCCCAGTAACCGCAAGCAGATGACCGCGAGGCAAGCGGCCGCCGCAGCCCAGAATTTCCTGGCTGCGGCGGCCGAACCGATCGAGAGTGGCTACCGGTTGCTTACCGCGGCCGTACGCAGTCGTACCGCGATGAGGATCACGAAGATCGCGATCGTGTCGAAGATCGCGGCGGTCGCGAACGAGGCCGCTACTCCGTGGGACAGCACTTGCTGGGCCAGTGAACCGGTCGAGCCGGACACGTGGTGCGCGGCCTCATGCGAGGCGCGGCCGTAGACCGAGACCAGGGCCGCCAGCCCGAGCGCACCGCCGACCTGCTGGGCGACGTTCACCATCGCGGAAGCGGCGCCCGAGTCCTCCGGTGCCACCCCGGCCAGCGACGCCGTGGTCAGCGGGACGAAGGCCAGGCCCATGCCGAAACCCATCATCAGCATCGGGCCGAGCACGCCCGGCCAGTAGGTCGTGGCCGGAGTGATCTGGCCGAGCCACGCCAGGCCGCCGACCGCGGGCGCGAGACCCGCGAGCATCAACTGCTTGGGCCCGAACCTGATCATGAGCCTTGGGGCCAGCCGGGATACGACGAACAGCATGACGGTCATCGGCAAGAACGCCAGGCCGGCCTGGACCGGGCTGAAGCCGAGCACGTCCTGGATGAACTGACTGAGGAAGAAGAACGTGCCGAACATGGCGCCGACAACCAGTACCCGCGCGACGTAGGAGGCGGCTCGGGTTCGGTCAGTGAACAACCGCAGCGGCGTGACTGGCTGGCTGGTCGTTGCCTCGGTCAGCACGAACACGGTCAGCAAGATGATCGCCGCCCCGAAAGCCACCAAGGTCAGCCGATCACCCCAGCCATCGGAGGCGGCCCGGAAGAACGCGTAGACCAGCGCCGCGACGCCCGCCGTCGAAGACACCGCACCGGGGATGTCGAAACGACCAGGACGACGGGGGGATTCTGGCAGGAAGCGAGGTCCGGCAAGCAGGACGGCGATGCCGACCGGGATGTTCACGAAGAACACCCAGCGCCAGGACGCCCACTGCGTGATCATGCCGCCGAGCACGAGCCCGAGCGAGGCGCCGCCCGTGATTACGGCGGTGAACAGGGCGATCGCGCGGGTGCGGGCCCGGCCTTCAGGGACGCTGGCGATGATCGTCGCTAGCGTCGCCGGGGTGGCCAGGGCGGCGCCGACGCCTTGCAGCGCGCGGGCGGCGAGCAGTTCTGGTGCGGTGGCAGCCAGTCCCCCGCCGAGCGAGGCGAGCGTGAACACCGCGATGCCCCACAGGAATACGCGCCGCCGGCCGAGAATGTCGCCGGCCCGGCCGCCGAGCAACAGCAGGCCGCCGAAGGTCAGCGAGTAGGCGTTCAGCACCCAGGACAGGCTGGCCGCCGACAGGTGCAGGCCGTGGGAGATACCTGGCAGCGCGATGTTCACTACGGTTGCGTCGAGAATGATCATGAGCTGGGCGCAGAGCACGATCGCGAGCGTGAGGCCAAGGCGCCCGCCGCGCCGGGTACCCGGCTGTTCGTCCGCGCGGCTCAAGGTACCTGTGCCCGGCTGGCTAGGAGCAGGCCGGCTAGGAGCAGGCCGGCTAGGAGCAGGCCGGCTCGGAGCAGGCCGGCTAGGAGCAGTAGTGCGTAGAGCGGTGGCGCGCCCGGCGAAACCGAGCCCGCGACGCCGCGCGGTGCTCCGACCGCTGGGCGTACGGGTATCGGCTTCTGGGTGAGCCTGACGTGTCGTGGTGTCAGACGACATGGCTTCCTTTCGAAGCGTGAAGCATGCGAGGTCAGCTCTTCGTGACCCGGCAGGTCTGGCGCGATCGCTGGCCAGACTTGCCCGGGCCGGCTAACCTTTGATTCGGAGGGCCCCTCCGGTAACTATACGGAGGGAGCCTCCGGTTTGCAAGTTTGACTAGGAGCACGATGGACGCGAGCGAGTCCGCCGCACTTGGTTGGCAAACACAGGCAGTGCCGTACTCGGGCGGCAGTCCGAGTACGGCACTGCTGGCGGTGGCCGAGGGGCTTGAGGAACTGCGGTCGAGCCGCCCGGATGCAGGCATGCGCGCGGACGCCAAGCGAAACTACGAACGGCTGCTGACCGCCGCGTCGGCGGCCTTCACCGAACGCGGCAGCGACGACGTCTCCCTTGAAGAGATCGCGCGCCGGGCCGGCGTCGGCATCGGCACGCTCTACCGGCATTTCCCGACCAGGCCGGCGTTGCTGCAGGCGGTATACCGGGATCAGGTGGAGGCACTCGGCCTGCTGGCAGGCAAGCTCATGGCGGCCGAGTCGCCCTCGGCCGCCCTGGCCGAGTGGATGCGGGCCCTAGTCGACTTCAGCATCAGCAAGCGCGGCCTCACCCGTGAACTGCTCGGCGACTCGCCAGTCCTGCCGGTATGCAAAGCCGTGGTCCGCGAGTCGTCGAACGCACTGGTCGAACGAGCGCAGCGGGCCGGCGTCGTCAGGGCTGACATCACCGGCAGCGATCTGCAGCGGATGGCGCACGGTCTGGTCACTGCCGCCGAGTACGGAGCCGATGACCCAGGTCTCCTCGACCGCATGGTCTCGGTCGTACTCGCTGGCATGCTCACCGAACCGCCAGCCTGACCACCGACTCCGACTTGCCCAAGCCAACCGAAGCTACAAGGCCAAATCGCATACCCACAAAAAGGCCTCCTCGAAATCGACGGCTCGACCATAAATCCGAGGAGGCCAAAATGCGTCGGTGCTAGCCCCCAACAGGACGGGCAGTTGGGAAATGGGCACTAAAGTTCGTGCCGTGCGAGCAAGGTATGGCCGTGAATGAACCAGCGGCGAACGGCCAGGAAATGCCGGACATCGTGCTGGCCGCCGGAGTGCTCGCCACCAGCGAGGTCTCATTTCTCCTGGTAGGCAGCGCGGCGCTCTGGCTGCGCGGCGAACCGATCCCGGTCGGCGACGTAGACGCCGTGATCGAGCCCGGCGAGGCGAACCTCCGCCGGCTGCGCGAGGCACTGGTCGCGCTGGCCATCAAGCCGGGCAGCGTCCCAGGACTCGGCCGGCTTCGCGAGATCCACATCACGAGCACGGTCACGGCGTACGGCAAGATCGACTGCCTGCTGGAGCGCGGCCGACGAGACTGGGACAGGCTCCGCCGCAACGCCCGCTACATCGCGATCGCCGACGTGCCGGTGCTGGTCGCGAGCGCGCCCGACGCCTGGGCTTTGCGGCACAGGTTCAAAAGCTAAACCCAAAAGAAAAGGCATTATGGGAGAACGCAGTGGCGTAGGTCTTGTCGAACTGGCCATCCTGGAAGCACTGGACGCGAGAGGTGCCGGGCCTCGCGGGCGGCACGTCAAGTGCCTGAAGGTCCTCCTGGCGATGGAAGACGAGATCGGCCTGGCCCGAGGCTACGGCTACCAGGTGCTCGTCGACTTGGCCCAGACGTGGAAACTGCCGATCCCGCTGGTCGACGGCCACGGCAATTTCGGCAACCCCGACGACGAGCCGGCGAGCGCCTATTACACCGAGGCGCGCCTGTCCCCGGCCGGCCAGGTCGCGCTGGCGGCCGAGCGCGGCGAAATAGCGCCGGTCCCGATCGGACTGATCAACGGCAACACCCACAGGCAAGGCACCAGGCCGCCCTACCGCCCGGCCGCGATCATCGATGCCGTCCGGCAGATCCGGCGCCGGCCAAAGCTCACCGCCAGCCAGATCACCGCCATCATCGGCCCGCCCGACTTCATCACCGGCTGCACGGTCACCGGCGACCTGGCCGCACTGAAGGCCGGCCGACGCGGCGAGCTGGGACTCCAGGCCCGGGCACTGGTCACCGACGCCGCCTACGTCAATGCCCGGGTGGCCAAGGCCGCCATCCCGGGGAATGACGAGCCCTACTGGCCCGGCGCCGCCTTCCCGGTTGTAGTCCTGGACAGGTTCGCGCCGTACGCCAACCCGCATGAGATCCTTCTCAGCATCCGCCAGCGCGCTAGGAGCCAGCCGTGGAAGGCCCGCTATCCCGAACTCGCCGAGCAAGCCGCGCTGCCGGTCAGGGAGGCGGCGGATCACTCTGACCGATTTGGCAACTGGCACGTGTACGTCCCGGCCGCCGAGGATCTGGCGGAGGAGCTGCGGACCCGGCTGCTCAAGGTACGCGGCGTCACCTACTACATCTCCGTTGGCCTGCCGATGCCACTGGCCACGATGATCAGGACCTGGACTCGCACCCACGAGCACGAAGACCTGGACGCCAGCCTCACCGCCCTGGAGAACGCGCTGGCGCGGGCCTGATCGAGTCGATGATCGCCTGGGCGACTTCTCCGCCGCCAGCCAGCCCTACGTACACGGTCGCCATTTTCTTCTGGCCGGGACGCCGCAGGTACAAGGTGTACTCGTCGCCGAAGCCTTCCAGTCCCTGGACGCAGAACTGGCGCACCTTGCGGTGGGACCGGGCGCAAGACCGCGCGGGCAGGCTGCGATCCACCGGTAGCGAGAGGACGACGATACCTGACTTATGAGCCAGATAGCCGGCGTGAACGGTCGCGAAGCCGGCACAGAGCAGGCCGTAGATGGGGTCCCTTGAGCTGAGTGTCACTCTTCCCGGCTCGACGCGGGGGTAGCACGCAGCCGCCACCGTCTCATGCCGAGCCGGCCAGGCCGCCGGCGCAGCGAACTTGATCCCGCCGAACTCATACCATCGGAACCCGGCCGGCAGCGCGGCCCGCAGCCCGGGAGCCGCGTCAGCTACCGGAGACCGTCGCAGCGTGCCGAGCGCCCGGATTGCCACCGGACCGCGAGCGTTCAGGCGCAGGTGCAGCGCCGGCACGTCTTCGGACAGTCCATGACTGACTGTGGGCTTGACCACGACCGTCAGGCCATTAACGTCCAGTCGGCGCGCGGGAGCGAGCCGACGAGGAGGAAATACCGGCCGGGTGGCGTCCTGGTTCCACCTCAGGTCGACGATCTGGAGCACGTTGAGCGGAAGCGCACAGTCCTTCTTGGGCGCATCGCCGTACATGACCCCGGCCGGCTGCGACCCAACGCACCCACCCGTGCTGTCGATCGGCCAGGACGCGGGCACCCAGATCTGGATGGTGCCGAAGTACACCGGCATCCAGCCCCGGGGTGCCTTGTGATTCATGTTGATCAGGCCGCCGAGAGTCTTCACGCCGGAATGGCGCTGCACCGTCGGCAGCACGACACCCGCGATCAGGGCGACTCCGGCCAGCGCGCCGGCGCCGATCCGCCGGTACACGGTCCGGCTGGCCCGCCTGCGCACCCAAGGCAGCAGGTCGACCGGGCGCTCGGCGTCGGCGACCTTGGCCTGAAACAAGTCGCGCAGTTCGGTTTCGAGTTCGTTCATCGCGACCACTCCTCGTTGACCGAGATAGCCTTGCGCAGCCGTTCGAGTCCCCGGGCGGCGTGCGCCTTTACCGTTCCGGCCGAGCAGTTCAGCGCGACCGCGATCTCCGCCTCGGCGAGATCCTCGAAGTACCGGAGCACGAGCACGGCCCGTTGCTGGCCGGACAGCCCACCGAGTGCCTGCCAGAGCCAGGCGCGCTCGGCGATGTCATCGAGTCCGCTCACCGCCTCCTGGGCGGGCAGTTCGGCGTGCGGCAACTCCTGGTTCCAGTGCCGGCGCCGCGCGGTGAGGAACAGCGACAGCATCACCTTGCGGGTGTAGGGCTCGAGCGCCGCGCCGTCGCGCAGCCGGCGCCTGCGCAGGTAGGTCTTGGCGAGCGCCTCCTGCACCAGGTCCTCGCCCGCCTGCCAGTCACCGGTCAGCAGGAAAGCGGTGCGGCACAACGACGCGCCCCGGGCCGCGACGAAGTCGCCGAATTCCTCATCCACGCGATCACCTCGCCGATATGACGACCTGATCAAGCCATTCGGTTGACGCGGCAGCGATACAAACCACGTCGCTTAAGGCGTCTAGTTGGTATGCAGACCATTCGATCAGTAGCTGTACGCGTGGCGGCGGTTTCTGCCGTTCTCATAGGCGGCGTCGCTGGTACTGGACCGGCCCGGGCGGCGGGACACACCGCTAGCGCCTCTGGCCAGCGCTCCCCGGCCGAGCCGGAACTGCTTCCGGCCGGGCACGCCTGGACCGTCACGCTGATAACCGGCGATGTCGTCGCTGTCAGGACGGTTCGCGACCGTCCGCCCCTGGTGACCGTAACCCCCGGGCCTGGGCACAAAGGGATGATCTTCACCAAGCTTGTCGACAGCCGTGGTGACATCGAGGTGCTGCCGGCTTCGGTTATGCCGCTGATCGGGCGCGTACTCGATCCTTCGCTGTTCAACGTGACGACGCTGATCCAGAACGGCGACGATGACGCGCACCGGTCCTCGCTTCCGCTGATCGTTCAGGGCCGGCCGGACGGGCTTTCCGCGCTGCCGTCGCTGGTGCGGGGGCCCGCGCTGACCAGCATCGGCGCCGTCGGCGCGGCCGAGCCAAGGCGGGCCGCGGCCAAGGTCGGCGAGGCGCTGGCCGCGATGTCGCGTTCGGTGGTCAGGTCAGCGGGGAGCAGGAAAACGCGGACGGTGGCGGGTTTTAGGCAGAACAGCCGGGGGGCGACGGGCGGCATCGGCTACATCTGGCTGGACCGGACCGTCCGGGCCACGAGCGGGACGGCGATCAGGTCGCTGGTCCAACTTTCGTCGGCTGTTCTGGACCACAACCTGGTGCAGATCGGCGCGCCGGTCGCCTGGAAGGCCGGGGACACCGGCGCCGGGGTCAAGGTCGCGGTACTCGACACCGGCGTCGACGCCAAGTTTCCAGACCTGCGCGGCCAGATCGTGGCCGAGCGCAACTTCACCAGCAAACAGCGCAACGCGGTCGGCGACAAGGTCGGTCACGGCACGTTCGTCGCCTCGCTGATCGCGGGGACCGGGCGGGCGTCCGGCGGGGCCCGCAAGGGAGTCGCCTTCGGCTCGAAGCTCGTGATCGGCAAGGTGCTCAATGACTTCGGCGAAGGACTGGAATCGTGGGCGATCGCCGGAATGCAGTGGGCGGCAACTCGGGCCCGGGTCGTCAACCTGAGCTTCGCGACCGGTCCGTCGCCTGGTTATGACCCGGAATCGCGGGCGCTAAATTCGCTGTCGACCAGCCACCACGTGCTGTTCGTCGCGGCGGCGGGCAACGACGGGCCGGGCGATGAGTCGGTCGGCTCTCCCGCGGCAGCCCGGGCCGCGCTCGCGGTCGGGGCCGTCGACGGCCGCGACCGGCTGGCGCCGTTCTCCAGCCGGGGCCCGCTCCCGGTGAACTTCGCGATGAAGCCGGAGATCACCGCACCCGGCGTCGACATCACCGGCGCCCGCGCACCCGGCGTGAGCCTGGGCACCCCGATCGACACCGATTACTCGGTGGGCTCAGGCACGTCCTTCGCGGCGCCCGAGGTCGCGGGAGCGGCGGCGATCCTGGCCGCCCTGCACCCCGGCTGGAGCCCGGCCAAGCTCAAGGCCGACCTCGTCGGGGCCGCGAACCCGGCGGCCGGCGGAGACTTCTATGCCGTCGGCGGCGGCGTGGTCAACATCGCGAACGCGATCTCCGACCCGGTCTCGGCCAGCACGGCGATCGCCAGCCTGGGCGCGGCCGGAACCGGGACGAAAACCGTCCACACCACTGTGACCTGGAGCTTTGCGGGCGGTTCCGGAGGGTCCCGCCCACTGCGGCCCCCGCTTACCACCCGGGCTAGCACAGCGTCTGCCAGGCCGACGTCCCTGAAGCTCTCGGTCCGGCTGACCGACCACTACGGCCACGTCGCACCGAGCCGGTCGTTCGGGCTCTCGACGAGCAGCGTCCAGGTGCCCGCGCACGGCACGGCATCCGTCGGCCTGGTCGTCCGGCCGGGCCAGCTTGCCGGCGGCCCCGGCCTGTACGAGGGCCAGATCGTCGCCAGGGACGGGAAGATCACGATCAGGACGCCGGTCAGCTTCTACCTGCGCCCGGCGACCCACACCCTGACGCTGCACGCCTCGGCGCTGCCAGGAACAGACCCTGGCAATTTTTTCTCCCAAGCAATAGTTGTCGACGCCAGCGACCCCGACCTTTTCCGTGCTGAGCCGGTCGTCGGGTTCGACGGGAAGCATCCAGTCAAGGAAGCCAAGCTGCAGGTTCCGGCCGGCCGCTACTGGATCATGGGCGTCGTCGACGACGAGGGTGCCACCTTCAACCAGATGCGGCAGGCGATCATCGGGTCGCCGGAAGTCAACGTGAACCGGAACACGAGCATCCGGTTCGACGGAACCAAGGCCTTGCCGGTGACGGCTAAGGTGGCTGGCCGCGCGACGACCACCGATGACCTGGGCGTTCACATCGAGCGGGCGATGGGCCGGGAGGTCGATGGCCTAGACGAGTTCTTCTACGCCGATCCGACGGGCCCGGCGCTTACCTCGCCGCCGCTCTATCTGGCGCTCGGCGGTCCGGCGCCGGCCGCGGGCACGTTCCATGCCTACCTGTGGGGCCGGCTGTCGAACGCGACCGCCAGCCCGCCGTATTTCGCCTATGACCTGTATCAGCCGATCAACCCGGTCAAGCCGGCCACCGACTCCTTTACCGTGACGCCGGCGGTCCAGGCCAGGCTGGCGACGGTCACGGTGCGGTTCTACGCCCTGGACGGCAACCTGGCGAAGGTGGAGGACAGCCGGTACGGGCTGACCGCGACGGGATTCCTCGCCGTGCAGAACGTGGGCGGGTCGGTGCCGGGCGGGTCGGTTCGCACCGACTACGTCGGGACCGGGTCGCAGATCCAGTGGGACGACGAAGGCGTGCCGCCGCTGACGTTCCACGGTCAGAACCTCCAAGGAGACTGGGTTACCGAATTGCCGGGATTCATCAGCTACGCGCCGGCTAGCCGGCACGTGCTCAGCTGGGTCAAGCAGCCGTTCGCGCCCGGGCCGTACTCGGGGACGAAGCTGTCGGTCAGCGCGTGCGCCCCGCTGCCCTCGGCCAGGACCCGGGCGTACCTGACGGTGAACCTGGTTGCCATGCAGGACCTGCCGGACGGATTTGACTGCTTTGGGCCCATCGCATCGCGTCCGGTCATGCACCTGTTCCTCGGCGGCCACGAGATCAAGACGGTCCACGCCGGCGTCTTCAAGGTGCCGGCTCGAGAGGGCACGTACCGGCTGACGTATGCGGCCAAGTCCATCCTGACGATCTCGACGAAGACCGACACCACCTGGACGTTCCGGTCGGCGGCTCCGGCCGGGTCGGCCCAGGTGCGGGTGCCGCTGCTGCTCGTGCGGTACGATCTGCCGCTGAATCTGCGCAACCACCCGGACGGGCGGACGGCGATCCTGACCGTCGGTCGGATGGCCGGTACGCCTCGGGCGCACGTGCTCGGGCTCCGGCTGTGGACCTCGGTCGATGGCGGTAAGTCCTGGCAGGTGGCGTCGGTGAAGGCGCTGGGCGGAGGACGGTTCGCCGGGACTCTGCCTCAGGTCGCGGCCGGTGTCGGAGTGTCGTTGCGGGTCGCGGCTAGTGATGCGGGAGGCAGCAAGGTCACCCAGACGATCATCAACTCCTACCACGGCTAGACAGGTTCTCGGTGGCTGGCCCGGATCTGCTCGGACCAGCCACCGCTGGCTTGGCTACCGTCGGGGCTCGGTCCCGGCCTCGGTTTGGGCTCGGTCCGGGCCTCGGCTTGGGCTCGATCCGGGCCTCGCTTTGGGCGCAGCCCGGAAGGGGCGCGCCACTTCAGCCACATAGCCACCAATCGCACAACTAGTCACAGAAGAACGTTTCATGATCGCCGTAATTCCGGGTGAATATGCAGATACACCGGGTTTTTCCAGGGTGAATATGTAAATTCACCGGGTGGGGCCGCTGGAGATACAACCCACAACTCCACCTCAGATCCCATGTGCACCATCAACATCAAGCTGTCGCGACCGATCATGCAAATGATCACGAATTATGGAACGCATGGACTCGCCTCCCGCCTCCACGCACCTTGTCACCGCCGATATGAGCCGCGGTCTCGTCAGAAAGAGCTTTCGATCAAGGGACCGTCGTGAGCCCGAGCGCGAGTGGGCTGCCCTGAGGCTGCTGGCCGAGTTCGCGCCCGGGTTGTCGGCTGAGCCGATCGGCGCCGACCTC
>DATNFM010000107.1:0-13891 GCA_035606435.1 Streptosporangiaceae bacterium
TGCCCTCCCGCCGGCCCTACCGCCAGCCCCGCTGACCACATGAGCACCACCCGCCCCGCCGAGCGGTCCCGATCCCGCCCCGCCACCACGAACGACACGCCCACGAGTTAATAAACGGCAGGCCCTAAGACGTCCTAATCAGGGATATGAAGGCCCTAACCCGGGCTAAGTCGCTTGCGTTTCTGGTTTCGGGGCCGCGGGTGGGGCTGATGAGGCCACTGTGACGACCGCTCAGGGCCGCGGGACAGCGCGCGACGGCAGGCGGGCGGCGCGGGACTGCAGGCGGGCAGCGGCGCGGGACTGCAGGAGGGCAGCGGCCCGAGGCGAAAGGCGGGCAGCGGTGCGCGGCGAAAGGCGGGCAGCGGCAGCGCCGCGAAAGGCGGCCGGCGGCCCGGAGTCGGCGCGCACTCGCCGGCGACTATGTCGGCTGGGTTCGGGCTGTTGGTCTTCGGCCCTTCGGGCGGACCTCAGGCCTAGTGGGGTGGGGCCTCGATTAGGGTCATGGACTTGTGGTGGACCCCGCCGTGGATGTCGACCCAGGTCACCTGCACTGACTTGCCTGGCTTGAAGCCAGTCATGACCTGAGTGAGCTGGGCGGGCGAGCTCACCTTGTCGCTGCCGATCGCGGTGATCACATCGCCGGCGATGATGTTGGCGTCGTCCGCGGGGGTATTGCAGAGCTCGCCGATGACCAGCGCGCCCGAGCTCACCGGGGCCACCTTGCCGGGCACTCCGGCGGTCAGGTCGTTGGCCAGGCACGAAGGCGTGGCCGGCTGCACCGGGAAGTTCGAGTCGCTCTGGTCCTGCTCAAGCTGGCGGGCCCGCTGAATCTTCGGGTCGGTGGCCTTGCTGGCATCGCCCGCCGGCACTAGTACGCCCATGAAACCGGTCGAGCCGATCTGGATCTTCTTGCTGGTCTGGCCGTGGATGATCATGTTGGCGATCGACAGCGCCTTGTTGATCGGGATCGCGAAGCCGACCGCTCCGCCGCCGACATTGCCGGTCGCGGCTGCCGTGTTCATGCCGATCACGTGACCATCGGCGCTGGCCAGCGCTCCGCCGGAGTCGCCTTGGACGATGCCGGCGTCGGTCATGAACATGCCGTGCAGCGTCTCGCTGGTCGCTTCGCCGGCGTCGCTCGCGGTGATCGTACGGTTCAGGCCGGTAATCCGGCCGGGCGCCGGGGTTACTCCGCCCGCGCCGTCCGCGTTGCCCATGGCCACGACGCCATCGCCGAGCTTGACTTTGGAGGAATCGCCGAGCGGGACGGTCTTCAGCCCGTGCGCGTTGACCAGCTTGATCACGGCGACGTCATCGGTCGCGTCGTAGCCGAGCCACTGGGCCTGGAACCGCTGGCCGGTCGCGACCACGACCGCGAACAGTTGAGTGGTGTCGGTGATCACGTGATTGTTCGTGAGCACCAGGCCGTCGCTGCTGATCACCATGCCGGTCGCGGCCGCCTGGCTGCCCTGGTACTGCAGGTTGCTCGAGATGTCGACCAGGCCAGGCTTGACCGCGTTGATCACGTTGCGCTCGGTCGAAGAGCTGACCCCGCTATGGGAGTTACCGCCGGAATTGCCACTCGGGTTGTCAGGGAAGAGCGGGATTCCGCCGTTGTTCCCGCTGTTGTTCGGGCCACTCTGCGGGCCGCTGGCCGATACGTTCGCTGGCCGGTTCCCGACGAAGAAGGCGGTGGCGCCGGCTCCGGCAGCGGCGGCGACCACGGCGACGATCACGTAGGTCAGCAGGTTACGGCGGCGCCGGGCGCCCGAGTTGGGCGGCGGGAAGTATCCGCCCGGAGAACTGTAGCCCCCGCCGCCTCCAGGCGGCGCGTATCCGCCGCCTCCCTGGTAGCCGAAAGGGGCGGTATGGCTGAACGCCGGATTGCCGTAGCCGGACTGGTCGGCTCCTGGCGTCGCCTGGCCCGTTCCCGGTGGCTGGCCCGTTCCCGGTGGCTGGCCCGCCCCGTACGGCTGGCCCGCCCCGTACGACTGGCTGGCCCCATAAGGCGCGTTGCTTCCGAACGGCGGCCCGGCCGCGAAGGGCTGACTGGCGCTGTAGTGCGGGTGGCTGTCACCTGGCTGGCCGGACCCGAAGTGCGGCCGGGGCGGCGGGGGTATCGGCCCGCTCGGCTGGCTGGCTCCGTAGGAGCCTGCCCCGTAAGACGGGCTGCTCCCGGACGAGCCTGCGCTGGGTCCTGCGTTGCTGTAGTTCGGATCAGGCGGGCTGAAAGGACCGGAGTCGTCCGGGCCTGCGCTGGCAGCTAGACCGGACGGGCTGGCAGCTAGACCGGACGGGCTGGCGGCAGGACCGGGCGTCTGGTCTGGTGGTTCGAATCGGATGGTGGGCCCGTTGGAGAACTGGTCGGGCAGGCTGGGCTGGTCGGGTACGAGGCTGCCGTCCTGGCCCTGATCCGCAGCACCATGCTCCGAGCCGGATCCCTCGGGCTGCTGGCCGCCGCCGTTGCCCTGATCGTCCTGCATCTCCACCACCTTCGCTCGGAGCCAGCGTACTTGGTTAGAGCCGCTAGAACCGATCCGCCATCAATTGCCAACGCGCCCGAGCCGCCCAGCCTGCGGCATAGCTGTCCAGTCTCGGGTCGCGTGGCGAACGTGGCCGGACTGTGCCTGACCACGCCTACAGCTAGCAGCAGCCGCCTGGAAATTACCTGAGGGTGACCTGAGGATCGACTCTGTTGTGGCCGTGGCCGCCGGGCCTCCGCTCGGTAACCTCGCAGTCGCTGCTGCATGTCCTTGTCGGCACATCGCAGTCATCTTGCCCACACCGGACGCAGTCATGTTCGGCGCGGACCACCGATCTCGGTTGGCAAACACCAGTGGCTCGAGGGCGGCACTGCCTGGCCCGCCGTCGGCAATCATGGGCAGGCTACCGGCCACGATCTTATTTGTGGGTTTAATTGGGGCAATTAGCTAGTTAAGTGGAGCGAGTTACCCTCTTTGCGGAAAGGAATATCACGATCGGCTCTGGTGCAATAGCGCAGCGTGCACCATGATGCGCTGTAACGTCGTTCACGCCGTCGATTCGATGGCCGCAACGACGCGGCGTCGGGAGGGCAGAGACACGGCGCTCGCGAGGGGAGGGAATTGCGTTGGGCTGGCCGCTACGCCGGGCGCTCCTGGTGCCGGGTTCGATCAGCACGGGCCATCAGGCCGCTGCGAGCGCATGCGCGGCGACGCTTGAGGCACTGGGATGGACGACGGCGACGATCGATGCGAACTGGCTGCTCGGCCAGGGCTGGGGGCCGGCCGCAGAATCGACGTTTCGCGCCATGCTTACCATTCCCGGGTTGTACGACGCCTTCCATTACACCTCGCTGCGCACCGGAAACCGGCTCGCGCTGAGGGCAGATGCGGCCAGCCGGTTCAAGCTCGTGCCGAGGCTGCGGGACTACCTCGACCGGCATCCGGTCCAGCTCGTGATCTCGATCAGCGCGACCGGCGCCTCGGCGGTGAGCACGGTCCGTGCTCGTTATCCCCTGATGAAGCACGTCGTTTTCTGCACCGACGCCGCGCCGCACCGGCTGTGGGTCCACCAGAACGTCGACCTCTACCTGGTCACGTCGGTGGCGGCCGAGCCGGCCGTACACCGCTTCCAGCCAGAGGCCAAGGTGATCGTGATCCCGCCAGCCGTGCGGCCGGAGTTCTACCGGCCGCCGACGCAGCGATCGGCGCGGATCGGCCTCGGCATTGCCGACAACGAACGCTGCGTCATGCTCGTGGCTGGCAGTCGCGGCCTCGGGCCGCTGGCGGAGATCGCCGATGCGCTCGCCGACGCGGGCCTGGTCGTGCTGGCCGTCGCTGGCTATAACCCTCGCCTGGAACGCAAGCTGGATGGGGTCGCAGCCCGGCAGCGCCGGGTCCAGGTCTTCGGCTTCACCGACCGGATTCCTGAGCTGATGGCGGCCTCCGACCTGGTGATCACCAGTCCAGGCGGTACGTGCATGGAGGCCAGGACGGTTGGCCGGCCGCTGCTGCTTCTCGACCTCGTGCAGGGGCACGGTCGCGACAACCTGCAGCACGAACTCGCCTTCGGTGACGCCGCGGTGACCTCCAGCAGGCCGGCTGATGTCGTCCGTGCGGCCCTGGCCTATCTGGAGCGGATCAAGCCGCCCGCCGGAGAGCCCACCAGGTCACTGGCCGACTGGGAGGAGCGCTTCAGGCTGGCCCTTGAGTCGATTGCCATGTGAGTCCCGGGGGGACGGCCAGTCCAGACGGCACCGCGCCTCGGCGTGAGCCCGGGCTGACGTAAAAGGATGATCGGCGTATGTAAAAACAGTGACGGGCGGGACTTGGGACTCGTCGCCTGCGGCATGCTGGAGGCATGAGCAGTCCGCAGAACGACTCTCCTGGCGATGACTCTCGACCGGATGATCCTCCGCAGAGGTTCTCGCGGCGCTCCTTCCTCGGTACCGCCGCTGCGGCCGCAGCGGCCGTCCCGGCGGCGGGCGCGATCGCTGGATGCGCGACTGGCGGCTCGGTCGGGGCGGCGAGCCGGAGCGCTCTGATCCCCCCGCCGAAGCGGGTGATTCCGGAGAACTCGCTGCCTGGCGATAAAAACTGGTGGATTAAGCATCAAGGTCGGCCGGACGCGATTATGGGATACGCCGGTCAGACGAGTGTTCTGCCCGGCGAGCCCATTCATTTGTATGTATCGACCACGTCCCGGGAATTCAGCGTCAAGGCATTCCGAATGGGCTGGTACCGGGGCGACCTGGCGCGCAAGGTCTGGGAATCCAAAGACGTGCGCGGGCATCGCCAGCGCGGGGCGGCCAGGGTCCACGAGACCAATACCGTGCACACCCACTGGGGCCGGTCGATGACCATACCGACCCACGGCTGGCCCGCTGGCCAGTACATGCTCAGGCTCGATTCCCAGTCCGGCCAGCGCTACGTGCCGATCACGGTGCGGTCGGCGAGCACGGCCGGGAAGGTCGTGCTGAAGAGCGGGGTCTCGACCTGGCAGGCCTACAACACGTGGGGCGGCTATGACCTGTACAAGGGGCCGAACGGCAGCTATGGCACCAGGGCGCTCGTCGTCAGCATGGACCGGCCCTTCGACCAGTCCGGCGCCTACCTGTTCATGGTCTACGAGCGCAAGCTGATCAACCTGGCCGAGCGGATGGGCCTGCCGCTGGCCTACCTGACCAGCATCGACATCGCCAGGGACGGGCGGTTGCTGCACGGGGCGCACGCGCTGATCTCACCTGGCCACGATGAGTACTGGACGCCGGAAGAGCGCGCCCACGTCACCGCGGCCAGGAACCGGGGCACGAACCTCGCGTTCCTCGGTGCCAACGCCATGTTCAGGCGGGTCAGGCTCGAGTCAAGCGCGCTCGGGACCAACCGGCAGGTCATCTGCTACAAGACCGACTACGCCCACGACCCGATGTACGGCAAGCACGATGCCCTGGTCACCAATGACTTCAGGGAACCGCCGCACCCCGACCCCGAGTCGTCGGTCACCGGCGTGATCTACGAGAGCTATCCGACCGTGGCCGACTACGTGGTGACCAAGCCGCACGCCTGGATGTTCCGCGGCACCGGGGTGCGGGAGGGGCACCGGTTCAAGGCGCTCGTCGGCATCGAGTACGACCGGGTCAATCCGGCCTTCCCGCTCGAGCGGCCGATCGAGATCGTCGCTCACTCGCCGTTGACCTGCAATGGCGTGAACAGCTACTCCGACACCGCCTATTACACCCACAAGGGTGGCGCCGGGGTGTTCAGCGTCGGCACGATGCGCTGGGTCGAGTCGTTCGCGACGCCGCTCTATCACTGGGGCATCACCAAGGAATGCGGCAACTTCACCCGCCGGGTGACCGCCAACGTGCTGAAGGCCTTCGCGGACGGCCCGGCCGCGCACAAGCACCCGGCTCACGACAACGTCAAGGAGATGCGAGCCTGGGCCGGCGACCCGATCACCACCGGGCACAACCTTTGGTAGCACAGCGTAGGGCTCAGGTCGTACGTCCAGCTCCTACCTGCGGCTGATTTCGTCGGGCTAACCAATGCGGGACCTATTTCGCCGCGATCCAATGGGTATCGTGAATCGAGGAGGCGGTAGCTGATACTGCGGCTGCCGATCCTGGAGGAGGTTAGCGCGATGAGTCCCCGACGGATGTTCCGCAGCAAGGTCGGGTGGATGTCGGCCGCAGCGGTCCTTACGGTCGCCGGCGTCCTGGCCGGCACGATGCTCGCGAGCGCGGCCGGGCCGAACCTGCCCAAGCGCACGCCGGCCCAGTTGCTGCTGGCGCTGCGCAACGCCAAGCCGCCGGCGTCGATGACCGCCGTCCTGAGCGAGACCGCGAACCTCGGCTTCCCTTCGCTGCCGAACATCGCCGGACTGAATAACTCGGTGTTCTCGGCGACCTCGCTGATCAGCGGCACCCATACCGTCGACGTCTGGTATGCCGACCCGCAGCACGTGAGGATCGCGTTCCCGGTGTCGTTCGGCGAGACCGACCTGCGCATCAACGGCGACCAGGCCTGGCTGTGGAACAGCCATGGCCAGACCGCCACCCACTACCTGCTGCCGACCCCGGCCCAGCGCAAGGCGGCGCGGGCGGCCCGGCTCAAGATGTTCCAAGCGATGCACGCCAGGTCGCCGATCGCGAGATGCATAGCCTCGCTGCGGCCGGCCACGACCCGGTCACGAGCGGCCAACCGCAAGGTGCTCAGGTGCCTGCGCGCTCACATGGTTCACCCGGGCTTCAGGCCCCGCGGCTCTTGGGGCAACATCCTCAGCGAAACGCAGCCGCCGACCCCGCAGCAGGCGGTGGACCGGTTCCTGGCCATGGTCGGCAAGACCACGAAGGTGACCGTGGACGGCACGACGCAGGTGGCCGGCCGGTCGGCTTACCAGCTGGTGATCGAGCCGCGCACCGACCAGTCGCTGATCGACCGGATCGTGATCGCGGTTGACGGGCAGACCTCCCTGCCGCTCCAGCTCCAGGTCTTCGCCCGCGGCGTCACGAACCCGGCCTTCCAGTTCGGTTTCACTTCGCTGAGCTTCGCCAAGCCGGCGATGTCGAACTTCACTTTCACGCCGCCGGCGGGGGCGCACGTCAAGACCGAGCGCCTGCCGGCCACTGGCCTGCCCGGAATGTTCGGGCCGCCCGGCCTGGTCGGCCCCGCCACTCGATCCTTCGCCACCAGGGCCGGCACCTTCACGGGTGCACCGCCGACCTTCATCAGCCGCCCGGTCGGCTGGCAGACCGGTAAGCACGGCCTGGTCCGTACGAGGTTCGCGAAGGTCGCGGCGGGCCACACCGAAGTAGTAATCCGCGCCACCGCCCGGCCGGACGTCCAGATGATGGGCAAGGGCTGGCTGTCGGTCGCCGTGATCCCGGCCGCGACGATGCTGTCTCCAGGCTGGCAGGCGAACCCGGACAGCCCGGTGCCCGGTCTGAACGAAAACGCCGTCCGGCTCTCTCCCTCATCCGGCCCGCCCGCTCTTGGCCAGCTGTCCTCGCTGCTGCCGGTCCTGCTCAAGGCCGCGACGCCGGTGCACGGCGCCTGGGGTTCAGGCCGGCTGCTGCGCACGAACTTGTTCTCCGTGCTGATCACCAGCAAGGGCAAGGTGCTGATCGGCGCCGTCACCCCGGCCGTGCTCTTTGCGGACGCGGCCAAGGCCAAGTGAGCTTCATCGACACGAACCCGGCCGGACCGCCCAGTCCGGCCGGGCTGAGCCGGGCCCAGATCGACCGCGACCTGGCGATCGCGACGGTCGGGCTATCCATGAGGTTCCCCAGCGGGGGGTTCAGGGGGGTCGTACCCTCGGGCAGACGAGGCGGCCAGCTGGCCGTGGACAACATCGACCTGGCGGTGCCGCCCGGCAGCGTGTACGGCTTCCTCGGGCCGAACGGGTCAGGCAAGACCACCACGATCAGGATGCTGCTCGGTCTCATGCATCCCACCGGCGGCACCTTCCGGATGCTCGGCACCGAGGCCGGCGACGGGCTCGACCGCGTGCTGGCCAGAGTCGGAGCGCTGGTCGAGGGTCCGGCGTTCTACCCGTTCCTGTCCGGGCGGGAGAACCTGGCCCGGTGCGATGCCGCCGACCAGACCGCCGACCTGGACAGCGCCGCGTCCAGGATCGACACGGCGCTTGATCAGGTCGGGCTGCTGTCGGCCGCCGACAAGCGCTACCGCGCCTACTCACTCGGCATGAAGCAGCGTCTCGGCATCGCGGCCGGCCTGCTGCGGCCGCGGGACCTGATGATCCTGGATGAGCCGACGAACGGGCTCGACCCGCAGGGCACTCGCGAGATCAGGTCGCTGATCAAGCAGATCGCCGCCGACGGAACGACGGTGTTCGTGTCGTCGCATTTGCTGGCCGAGGTCGAGCAGATCTGCTCGCACGTCGGGGTGATGAGCACCGGCAAGCTGGTCTTCCAGGGCACGCTGGGCGAGCTGCGCAGCCGCGGCGAGCCGAGGATCCTGATCCGCACCGGCGAAGTCGAGCTGGCGGCCAAGCAACTGACCAGGCTCGGGCTCACCGACGTCACCGCCGAGGATGAGACGGTCAGCGCGCGACTCGGCGAGCACAAGCCCGAGGTGATCAACGCCGAGCTGGTCGGGGCTGACATTCCGGTGGCCGGCCTGGAGACGGTCCGGCCCAGCCTTGAGGACCTATTCGTCCAGCTCACCGGTGAGGGCTTCAATGTCAACGGCTAGCACGGCGGAAACGGCGAGCACCGGGGCGGTAAGGCCGACCAGCCCGGCGTCGGCACCGGCCTCATCGATCCGGCACTGGCTGCGACTTTTTCGCTCCGAACTGAGAATTGTCTATCTCCGGCCCCGCAACCTCGCGATGTTCGCCGTGCTCGCGGCCGCGCCGATCTTCCTCGGCATCGTGCTCAAGATCAACACCCCGCCGCCGGGAGCGGGCGGCCCGTCGGGCGCGGGGGAGTTCATCGGACAGGTTGCCGAGAACGGCGTGTTCCTCTCGCTGCTCGCGATCTTCGTGCTGATGACGCTGGTGCTGCCGCTGTCGGTCGCGGTGGTCTCCGGCGACAGCGTGGCCGGCGAGGCCGGCCTGGGCACGCTCAGGACCCTGCTCACCGTCCCGGCCGGGCGGATCAGGCTCCTGGTCACCAAGTACCTGATGATCGTCGTGTTCTGCTTCACCGCCTGCGCGCTCGTTGCCGCGATCGGGCTGGTGATGGGCGCGATCCTGTTCCCGATCGGGCCGGTCACGCTCCTGTCCGGGGAGACCGTGCCGTTGATCGACGGGCTGGGCAGGCTCGCGATGATCGTCATCTACGTCGCGATCGGCCTGGCCGCGCTCGGAGCGCTCGGCATGGCGCTGTCCACCTTTACCCAGCACGCGATCGCGGTCATGGCCGCGATCCTGGTCATCGAGATGGCCAGCGAGATCCTGGACGCGATCAGCCAGGTCGCCTCGATCCACCCGTACCTGCCGACCCATTTCTGGCTGACGTTCGACGCCCTGCTCCGCACGCCGATCACCTGGCCCGACATCTGGCACGGGCTGGCGTCGTTCGCCGCGTACACCGTGATCTTCGGTGCGATCGCGCTGACCAGAATCAAGCGCGCCAACGTCACCTGCTAGCGCCGCCACGCCGACTCAGCGGGACCTTGGCGCGGGCAACACCGATCAGCACAGTCGGCGCGGTACGTTTTGAGCTATGCCCCAAGCCGAAGTTTCCGACGTAGCCGTTCTGCTCGCGGCTGCGGTGGCCGGGATCGGCGGGGCGGAGCGTCCGGGCCAGGTCACCATGGCCAAGGCGGTCCAGCAGTCGATCGAGTCAGGCGAGCACCTGGCCGTCCAGGCCGGCACCGGCACCGGCAAGTCGCTTGCCTATCTCGTCCCGGCGGCCAGGCACGCCATCGAAAGCCAGTCAACGGTCGTCGTCTCGACCGCCACGATCGCGCTGCAGCGCCAGCTGATTGACCGGGACCTGCCCAGGCTGACCGCGGCCATCACCCCGATCCTCGGCCGCGAACCGGTGTTCGCGATCCTCAAAGGCCGGCGCAACTACCTGTGCCTGATGCGGCTCAAAGGCGGCCCGGCCGACGACGGCGACACGCTGTTCGAGCCCAGCGCGGTCTCGGCGATGGGCAAGCAGGTGAGCAGGCTGCATGAGTGGTCGGCCGAGACCAAGACCGGCGACCGCGACGAACTCGTCCCCGGCGTGAGCGAACAGGCCTGGCGGCAGGTCTCGGTCAGCGCCCGCGAATGCGTCGGCGTGCAGCGCTGCCCGTTCGGAACCCAGTGCTTCGCCGAGCTGGCCCGCGAGGAGGCCGGGAAGGCCGACCTCGTGGTGACCAACCATGCGCTGCTAGCGATCGACGCGCTCGAGGACTTCGACATCTTCCCCGAGCACGACGTGGTGATCATCGATGAGGCCCACGAGCTCACCGACCGGGTCACCTCGGTCGCCACCGACGAGCTCTCGGTGCCCGGCATCGAGATCGCCGCCCGGCGGTGCGGCAAGATGATCGACGAGAAGTGGGTCACCAGGCTGCGTGACTCCGCCGCCGGGGCCGAACGCGTCCTCGCCGATCTCCCGGCCGGCCGCCTCGACGTGCTGGACGATGCCCTCGCGACCTGCCTCGAGTCGGTCAGGGATGCCGCGGCCGGCTGCGCCGCGGAGTTTCGGACTACTGCCAAAGCAAATTCAAATTCAAATGACGAGGATGCGAAAAATATTGCGTCCCGCCGAGCCGCGCTGGCAGCGCTGGGCGAGGTGGGGGATGCGGCCGATCGAATCCTCGGGGCATTCGGGGCGGCGATCGCTGACCGGACCGACGTGGTCTGGATGGACCGGCCCACGGCTGAAGATTCCGGCCGCTCGCCCACGCTGCGGGTCGCTCCGCTCCGGGTCGGCGGGTTGCTGGCCAGCCGGCTGTTCAGCCAGCGGACGGTGGTGCTGACCTCGGCGACGCTGGTGCTCGGCGGTTCGTTCGAGCCGCTGGCGCGCCAGTGGGGCCTGGCCCAATCGCCGGAAGAACTGTCGCCTGGGGAGCCAGCCGAGGCGGTGCCGAATTCGCCCGAAGCTGGATCAGCCTCTGGAGACTCGGCTGGCTCGGACGACGATCTTGGTGAGTCCGTGGAACTACATTCGCTGGCGTGGACCGGGATCGACGTGGGGTCGCCGTTCGATCACCCGCGCAGCGCGATCTTGTACGTGGCCAAGCACCTGCCGCCGCCCGGCCGCGACGGGCTGGCCGAGTCCTACCTGACCGAGCTGGCCGAGCTGATCGAGGCGGCCGGCGGGCGGACGCTCGGACTGTTCAGCTCGATGCGGGCGGCCCGGCAGGCGGCCGACGAGCTGCGCGGGCGGATCGACTTCCCGATCCTGTGCCAAGGCGACGACCAGACCTCGCAGCTGGTCAGTCAGTTCGCCGCCGACGAGCCGACGTGCCTGTTCGGCACGCTGTCGCTGTGGCAGGGAGTCGACGTCCCCGGGTCGTCGCTGCAGCTGGTGGTGATCGACCGGATCCCGTTCCCGCGCCCGGACGACCCGCTGGCCTCGGCGCGGCAGCGGGCCGTGGCGGCTCACGGCGGCAACGGCTTCATGGCCGTGGCCGCGACCCAGGCCGCGCTGCTTCTCGCCCAGGGGACGGGACGGTTGCTGCGCACCATGACCGACCGGGGCGTGGTCGCCGTCCTCGACCCCCGCCTCAGCACGGCCCGGTACGCCGGGTTCCTGCGCGGGTCTTTGCCCCCGTACTGGACCACAACCGACCCCCAGGTCGTCCGCGGCGCCCTCCGTCGCCTAGCCGCCAGCGCCGATTCTGCCGAGTGACCGCACTTAGCTGGCCTGTTCCTTGCTTCTTCATCAAACGCCACGAGAGCCATTCCGATCGGGAATCCGCACACCACCGCCTTCCAGGCCGGCGAGGTGTTGGCCGGCTTCTCATCGCGGCCGTCGCCGCCGGGCTGGCGGTCTCTCCCGGGACTACGCCGCTGAGAACACGCCGCAATCCCGCTCCGAGGTCGCGGTGGTGCGCCAGCACTACCGGCAGGTCATGCATGTCGCGAAGGCCGACGTGGCCGTCGCCATTTACACCGGGGTCCCGTCCGGATCACCGAGTCCTGGCCTGAGCATGACGCTGGTCTACATCGGCCTGAATGCGCCTGCGGGCCTGAAGGACAAAGGCAACGCCGTCGATCTCGTCGGTGGGACCGTGTCCCACATGACAAGCGTCCGGGCAACTGCCCTGCCTGTCGGCCCGGGCGATACCACCAACGAGTGCGCGACGGGCGTAGAGCAGGGCCGACGGGCCTTGGTCTGCGGCTGGAGCAGCGATCGCTGCTTCGGATTGCTGCTCCAGACCTCGCCCGACGCGACCATCAGCGAACTGGCCGCCGCGATGAGGAACATGCGCCCGGACCTCGTGCGGAGCCGAGCCGGCCCGCGGCTGCGTCGAGGAAACCCCGCGTCGGTTTCCTGCCAGCAAATAAGAGTCGTGAACAGCAGACTGGCTGACATGACAACGACACAGGATCAAAGGCAAGAAGTAATCTCCGAATTTGAGTTCGACGTCAAGGTGATCGACGAGGACGTGGTTTCGCAGCTCAGGGTGACCGACGATGCCGGAGAAGCGCCGCGCATGGTCGTGAACGCCGAGGGGAGCAGGCCGCCAATGCGGTGCTGCTTGCGCCACGCCAGGGCCGGAGAGCAGATGGCGCTGGTGTCGTATGCGCCGCTGCGGCGGTGGGCCGGTGCGACCGGAGCCGACCCCGGGCCTTACAGCGAGATCGGGCCGGTGTTCATTCACCCCGAACCGTGCGGCGGGCCGGTCGGCACCAGCGGGTACCCGGAGGAATTGATCGGCGCGACCCACGTGTTCCGTGCGTACCGGGCCAACGGCTCGATCCTCGGAGGGCGGCTCGCGACAGGGGACGAACTCGCCGATGAGGAGGCGGCCGGGCGAGTGCTGTCCGGGCTGTTCGCCAACCCTGAGGTCGCCGTCGTGCACGCGCGGCAGCTTGGTGCAGTTCTTGTCATCGCTCCGGAGTGTCTTGTCACCGGCCTGGCTGTCTTGTCACCGGGGATTTGCCAGGCTAGGGCGGACTGTGCGGGCAGGCGCGGGGCCGGCCCGGGGCATGGTTCTGGGAGTTGAGCTTCACAAGCGCGGGCACGCGTGTTGGTGCCCCGGAATGGGTGCGTGCTTGTGCGGGGGCCCGGTGTTGTCAGGCCATGGGCCGGGTGTGACTTAGCCCTGGCTGCGCCGACTTAGCCCTGGCTGCGCCGACTTAGCCCTGGTTGCGAGGACTTAGCCCTGATTAGCGACAAATTTTGCCGGATTGATCCTGGTTCTGGAGTCGCTAACCAGGGCTATGTGCTCGTAACCAGGGCTATGCGGGGTCGTCCAGGAGTGGCGCGCCGACGATCGCGCCGCACGACGGGATGGGCCAGGTCCGGAGCGTCCTGTCATGCCATGGCTGTCCGGCCGAGCAAACCAGGCGGGGACCGGCGGGGACCGGCGGGGACCAGCGGGGACCAGCGGGGACCAGTGGGGACCAGCGGGGACCAGCCGAGCAAACCAGGCGGGGACCAGCGGGGACCGGCCGAGCAGTTCGGCTGCTTCGTTTTCGAAGTGCGCCGCGCCGACGACTAGTCCCGGCCGGCGCGCACCGCAAGGACATCGAGGGCGCTCGCGCCGACGTTTTCCGTCGCGCCGGTCACTTCCAGGCCTAGCGAGCCGGCCTGGAAGTGATCGGCCTCGGGTAGCTGGGCGGAAAACCCCGTGTCGTATTTCTGCCAGCAAATAGGAGTCGTGGACAGCAGACTGATGTCCATGACGACGACGCAAGCTCAGGAGCAAGGAACGTCCGGCCAGGTCGAGTTCGAGGCCCGGGGGATCGATGAGGACGTGGTTGCGCAGCTCATGGTGACCGA
>DATNFM010000108.1:0-9343 GCA_035606435.1 Streptosporangiaceae bacterium
GCTCGGGCCGTTGCGGCCGCCGCGGCCGCGTCCCGGCGGCGAGCGGGACCGGTTCTGGCTGTGGGCCGATGATGAGACGCCGTCGGTGCAGGTCGGGTCGTCGCTGCGGCGCACGGTGGAGCACCTGCAGACGTTCCTGGACGCCGCCGGCGATCTCGATGTCGTGTATTTGCACTACGACGACCTGAAGGCCGACCTGGAGGGGCAGATGCGGCAGCTGGCCGCGCGCCTTGGCATCGAGGTCGGCGAGCACCGGTGGCCCGGCCTGGTCCAGGCGGCGACGTTCGAGTCGATGCGCAGCAGGGCCGGCGCGACCGTCCCCGCCGGCGGACCGGAGCACTGGATCGATCCCGCCGCTGCCAGAAGTCATCTGCCTGCCACCACGCGACCTCATCGAGCAGGTTGGGTTCGGTTCCTCCGTGCACCGTCCGTGCTGACGCCCGTTTCCGCGCACTGCTGCTGACACCACGCACCCCGGCAGAACGCACCGAGACAGATCGTGCCCGATTGCCCCCGGCACCGGTCAGATATCCGCCATTGCCGCCACGATCGAGGATTGCGCGGCTCGCCGGGCGGGCGCGATTGCCGCGGCGACGCTGCAGCCGCAGGCCAGCATGATCAGGCCGGCTATCCAGGTCCAGGGCAGCACGATTGTCGGTCCGATGGCGGCGAAGGCTGTGGTTACCACCAGCCGGCCGAATATCGCTCCGAATACCACCCCGGCAGTGGCGCTGATCAGCCCCATGAGCAGGGCTTCGATTAGCAGCGTCCCGCTGAGCTGCCGGCGGGTCAGTCCGAGCGCGCGCATGATCGCTGACTCTCTGGTGCGCTCGGTCACCGACATCGACAGCGTGTTGCCGACGCCGAGCAGTGAGATGAGGATGGCGACGCCGATCAGGCCGCCGAAGATCGCCGTGAGCGTCGATACCGTGCTTTCCAGCCCGCTGCTGTAGTCCGCCAGGCTGGAGATCGAGACCAGCGGGTAAGTCCTGGCGGCTCGGTCGACGGCGGCGCGGGAAGCCGGGGCCGAGATCCCGGGCGCGGCTTTGATCAGGACCGTAGTGTCGGCGCCGCGGCCGGTCAGGCGGGTGAATTCAGCCCAGGACACGAGCGCGTCGAGTCTGAGCCCGGCCGCGGTCAGCGTCGCGGCGGTGGTCACCGTCAGCGCGACCGTCCGCGCTTTGCCGGCCACGGTGACCTTGGTGCCGATCCGGGCACGGAACGGTGCGTGAACGCTGTCGGCTAGCACAACGCCGCCGGAGCGCAGGCCGTTCAGGTTTCCGGCCTCGACCGGTATTCGCAGCAGCGCCCCGAGGCCGCGGGGGCTGACGGCGCCCAGGGTCAGCTGGACTCCGTCAATCGTGACGGTGGCCTCGCGGAGTTCGGCGACGCCGGAGATCTGGGGCTGCCTTCGCAGGGCAGTCGCGAACGCGGCCGGGACCGGCGCGGTCGGGCCGTTGCCGTACTGCACGCCCGTCGCGACGTAGTCGACGGAGTAGTGCTCGGCGATCTGGTTGGCGGCGGTCCGCGCGATGCTGGCGAAGACGACCGCGAACAGTGACATCAAGGCGATGCCGATCATGAGGGCGGCCGTGGTGGTCGCGGTCCGGCCCGGGTTGCGGGCGGTGTTGGCCGCCGCTACCTTGGCCGGCGTTCCTGCCAGCGCGGCCAAAGAGCGGCCGAGTCCGGACGATAGCGGTCCGACGAAAAGCGGCAGCGCGGCCAGGACGGCCAGGAAGACGACCAGGCCGCCGGCCACGATGCCCAGCGTCCCGGTGTTGCGGTTGGTGAGTCCGGATGAGGCGACGGTGATCGCGATCCCGGCCGCGGCGATAATGGTCGCGGTCGCGGCCTGAACGACCCGCCGGCGCCGCGACAGCTGATTGCCTGCGGCTAGGTCGCGCAACGCGGCCAGCGGCGCGGTCCTGGTCGCGCGCAGGGCGGGAATCGCGGCGGAGGCCATGGTCACGCCGGCGCCCAGCAGCAGGCCGATGGCGACGGATGCGGGCGTGATCACGATCGAGTGCGGCGGCAGGGCACCGCCGGAGCCGAGGGCTGCGAACAGGCCAGCCGTGATGCCGGCGCCGGCGGCGACGCCAGCGATCGAGCCGCAGACCCCGACAATCCCGGATTCGGCCAGTGCGGCCGCGAAGATCTGCCGCCGGGTCGCCCCGACGCAGCGCAGCAGCGCGGTCTCCCTGATCCGCTGCGCGAGCAGGACAGCGAACGTGTTGTAGATGACAAAGGCCGAAACCACCAGCGCCACAACGCCGAAGATCAGCAGCACGATCGTGAACTGCGTGGCCACATGCAACGAGTCATTGGCCAGGGCCAGCTGTCGCTGGCGGCCGGTCTGGACGACCGGCCCGGAGCCCAGAGCGGCCCGGACGCGGGCGGCCAGGCTCGACTGGGAAATTCCCGGCCCGGCTGCCGCGACGATCTCGGTATAGCCCGGCATCCTGGTCAGCCTCGTCAGCACGGCCTCGGGCAGCCCGACGACACTCTGATTGGCGTAGGTCTTGGAGACTCCGAAGTCCATCAGCCCGGTCAAAGTGAAGCTGTGGTCATGTCCATGCCGGTCAGCGACCGTGATCCGGGAGCCAATCCGCAACTGCAGCCGGGCGGCGGTCGCGGTATCCAGCAGCGCCTGGCCCGGCCCGGTCGGGACTCGGCCGCGCACCGCATAGGGAAGCAGCGAGACCGGCCCGCTCGTAGATACGCCCGATCCGACCTGGCTGAAGTTGGTCACCGGCCGGCCGGACCGGTCAAGCAGCGCCAGCGGCGCTTCCATCCGGCCGGCTGCCGCCGCGACCCCGGCGACGTGCGCGACGGTGGCCAGGTCGCTGACCGGCAAAACCGGCTGCTGGCTGCGCCTGGCCGCCGAGGGCTGTCCAGCCCGCGACGGCTGGACAGAAACCGCGACACCTGCCGCCGCCCGGGCGAAGGCGGCGAAGAACCCGGCCGAGACGGTGGCATCGAAGACCAGGGTGCCGGTGACGAGCCCGACGCCAAGGATGATCGCGAACACCGTCCCGATCAGGCTTCGCGCATGGGCCCTGAGCGTGGCCAAGGTAGCCCGGCGCATCTCAGGCATCCGCCCGGGCAAGAGCCTCTGCGATGATGGCGGTGGTCGGAGCGGCGATATCGCCCGCGACGCGGCCGTCGGTCAGCATCACCGCCCGGTCCGCATGCGCGGCGGCCTGAGCGTCGTGCGTCACCATGACCACCGTCTGGCCGAACTCGTCGACGCTGCGCCGCAGGAAGGCGAGAACCTCGCGACCGCTGCGCGAGTCGAGATTGCCGGTCGGCTCGTCAGCGAAGATCACATCCGGACGGGGAAGCAACGCCCGGGCGCAGGCGACCCGCTGCTGCTGCCCGCCCGACAGTTCCGCGGGCCGGTGCTCAAGACGATCCCCGAGGCCCAGCACCGCGACGATCGCGGCCATCCAGTCCACGTCGACTCGCTGGCCCGCAAGCTCCAGGGGCAGCAACATGTTCTGCCGGGCGGTAAGAGCGGGCAGGAGATTGAACCCCTGAAACACGAAACCGATCCGGGTACGGCGCAGCCGGGTCAGCTCAGCGTCCTGGAGCGCGGTCAGGTCCGTCGCGGAACCATCCGCGGCGTACAGCCTGATCCGGCCCGCGCTGACCGTGTCCAGCCCGGCGGAACAGTGCATGAGCGTGGACTTCCCTGACCCGGACGGACCCATGATCGCGGTAAATTCGCGGGCCAGGAACCGGACGCTCACCTCGTCGAGTGCGCGCACGGCAGTCGGACCTGCGCCGTAGACCTTAGTTACCGCTTCGACAGCCACGGCCGGGCGAGCGGAGTGCGATGACCTTGTCACGGGCACTGACATTAATAATTGGCGCAGCGTCGCCGCGTCCACCGCGAGACTGAAACTCGGCTACGACCTCGGTAGCAGGCTCGGCGGCACATTTCCTCCTGGAGTAGCGTCGTATGGCTTCTGACCGGGCCGGAAGTTGACCGGCCTCGGGGATCGGCGCAGAAAACTTCGCAATGCGTTCTAAGGAGAAAATTTGGCGGGAGCTTTTAGCTAGGCGGCGCCAGCCGAGCTGATTACCAGCATCCGGCCATAACGAGGAGTTCGCGGGACTGAGCCGTCACGTAGATGTCGTGCCCCGGCGCCATCCGCTCCATCAGGGCGGATCTCAGCGACTGCTGTCGCCAGATCGCTGGCTGCAGCCTTGGCCGGGCTAAAGACTGCGGTCCTTGAGTCGGCAGTACGCGATCATCCTGGGTCGGCGTCGGCTGATGGACGCCGTCGATCGGTGCACGGTCAGGGCGACTGCGGCGCTGAATGAGCGGGCGATCGGCGTGCTGACGCGGGTGGTCGACGCGGCGCCGCGAAACGGCGGGACGGAGATGGAGCGGGCGGTCTGCAAGGCGTTGATGGATCTCAGCAGTCTTTACACGATCGGCAGGACCGCCGCCGATGGCAGGCGCCGCACCCAAGCGAGCATTGACGTGTGCGATGAGATCATCGGGCGCTGGGAGGCCAGCTGGGATGGCTGGCTGCGGTTGACCGTGGCCGGAGCGAGGCTGAACAAGGCGATGAGCCATCTGGAGCTCGGCGACGAACCGGCGGCCAGGCACGAGTATGAGCGAATCGTCCAGTCGTTCCCTGCGGACGGCGATGACGGTGCGACCGGCCGCCGCCTGTCCGTTGCGAAGCACGCCAGGGAGGTCCTGGACACGGTGCGAATCCCGGAGCCGGAGTTCAAGGTCGAGTACCTTGAGGCGCAGCGACGGCGTGCCCAGCGGCGGTTCCGGCCCGGCCCGGAGGCTGATGCCCGCCGGCTTATTCACCCCGCCCATCAGCTTCACCGCGCGACCGCCGGTTTCGTGCGTCATGCGACCTGTATAGGCGAGCCTTGGGTTCTGCTGCTGCGCAACTTTGACCTTACGGAAAAGTCGATCGTGACGACATCTCCGCCCAGCCGGGTTGCCGCTGATGGAGAGCCGGAGGTATATGGCAAGGCGATCTACTTTACCGCTGGCCTGCCCTTGATAAACCATCGCTGAACTGGGACGCGCCAAGGACACATCTGTCCTGCTGGAAAAGGATCCAGGAGTGCGGACAACGTTCGCCGGCTTTGATTCGACTCCGCGAAGTGCGGATCTAACCCCGGAGGATCGGCTCTTGGACGGATTCCGGTTGGTCATGCGGGCGGAGGATGCTAAACCCGAGGATGCCGGGCTCAGCTGCCGCTATTCTATCCGTGAAGAAATAAGCTCGGTCACGACTTTCGGAGAACCAGAAGACAGTTCGACCATGGCCGAATTTCTGAAAACAATTCGCGCTGAAGAGCCAGGGCACGTCAATGCCGAAAGTTGTTCTTTTCTTCATGAAATAATAAGCGCGATCGCTTCTGCTCAGCAGTTCCCGATGGAGGAGCGCGTGGCCCGGATACGGCATCGGATCAACACCGCGCAGGCTCAGCGAGTACTTCGGTGACGTCAACAGCGTGATTCGGGACGCCATATCCTGAATAGGGCAAGGCAGGCGTAGCCGGACTTAGCCTTAATCCACCGCGTGAATAGACTCGCGGCGGTTCGGGGAAAGGGAAACGGCCCTTTGAACTGGGACTATGGAGTTGCTGAAACTTCATCCGGCTTGGTCAGAAGCGCATCTGGCAGATGCGTTTGCGAGCGGGGCGTCAGATCGGCTTGCGCGCCTCGATGAGGAACCGCACGCTCGTGGCGACGAACGGGCCCGTCTCCTCGATCTGCTCGTGCATTGTGCGCAGCCTGTTCGCGTAGGTCTTGACCGTGAAGTCCGGAACGATCCAGATGACCTTCCGCAGGAAGTGAACGACCGCAGCGATGTCCCAGAACTCCATCCGGCCGCGGAACTCGCGCAGGTCCACGACCTCGAGCCCGGCAGCTCGCGCATCGAGCACCGACCACTTTGGGTCCCTGGTGGGGCCATCGTCCGGCGGCTGCGGCCCCATGATGAACTCGGTCAGCTCGCCGACGGATCGCTCGCCGACATCCTGCGAGAAGTAGGTGCCGCCTGGCTTGAGCACTCTGGCGATCTCGTCCCAGCGGACGCCCACGGGATGCCTGCTGACGACGCGGTCGAAGCTCGCATCCTCAAACGGCAGGTCGTCCAACTCGTCGTCCATCGGGATCACTTGCGCCCCGAGCGGCGCCAGATTGCGGCGCGCGACCTCGACGTTCGGCGGCCAGCACTCGGTCGCGACCAGCACGGGCGGAGCCGCCGGGATCGAGGCGAGGACCTCGCCACCGCCGGTCTGCACGTCGAGCGCGGCGGTTCCTGGCTCTGCCGCGAGCGCCGCCATCCGCTGGCCGAGCAGCCTGGCGTACCCCCAGGGCGGACGTTCCTCGGTCGCGCGGCGCTCGAACCAGGAGAAGTCCCAGCCGTCCACCGGGACCTGCGAGCCCTCAGTGACAAGTTCCTCGAAGGTGCGCACCGGGCTAGTCTGCCGACCGCGCGCGCTGCGCGGCAACCGGATATTGGTCCGCGCCCCCGGTCATGAAGCGATCACAAGAATTCAGACGGCCTGATTAGGGTTTGTGGCGGCGCGGCGACAAGGAAAGTGCCCTTTGAACTGGGACGATGGAGTTGCTGAGGCTTCATCCGGCCAGAGGGCACCTGCCAGAGTGCACCTGCCAGATGCGATTGTCGCACGATCCGCTGAAGATCTCCGCCTCGTTTGACGAGGCGAATCTGGTGTCGCGGGCTGGCCTGGTGCCAGTGATGGGCCTGGCCGAGCGCGCGGGCCTGGCGGCCCTGGCCCGCCGGCATGTGACGATCGGCGCGTCCGCTGCGGTGAGGGCGGGCAGCGATGAACGCCTCGGCCTCGATCGTGACGCCATAGCCGGCGGCAGCGGCCGACCGCCGAAACGCGGACAAGAGCGGACAGGCTACCTGGACAAAACGTGAGTGCGGGTTAGCATGGTCGAGGGGTTAGGCCGGGGGTCCTGGGGGAGGGTGCGCGCGGGCTAGGTTCTGGCCGACGGCTGTCCTACTGCTGTGCTACCGTCGTGCTATGGCCGTTCGTAAGAAGCGTTCTATCTCGCTGCCGCCGGATCTGGATGATCAGATCGCGGCTGCGGCCGAGCAGGCGGGGGTGACGTACAGCGCGTGGCTGGCTGCGACTGCGCGGAAAGAGTTCACGCTCCGCGCTGGTCTTCTGGGCGTCGCTGAATACGAGAACGATCACGGTACCTTCACCGCTGATGAACTCGCTGATGCTGATGCCTGGGCCGAGCGGGCATTGCGCCGGGCGGGCGGTACGTCTGCCCGCAGGACGGCTTGATGGGGATCACCTATGACGCCGGTGCTCTGATCGCCGCCGAAAGGGGCGAGCGGCGGATGTGGGTGCGTCATCGGGCGCTGCTGTTGCGCCGCGAGGTTCCGACGGTGCCTGCTCCGGTGCTGGCTCAGGCTTGGCGGGGTACTGCCCGGCAGGCTCAGCTTGCCCGCCTGGTCGTCGGATGCGACGTTGAATCCCTGGACGACGTGCGGGCGAAGGCGACGGGAACGGTCGCGGGGCGGGCCAGGGTCATCGACATTGTCGATGCGTGCGTCGTGGAGGGCGCAGCGCGCCGCCATGACCTGGTCATCACCAGCGATCCCGGCGACCTGCACGCCATCGCCAGGGCCATCGGCCAGCACCTCGAGACCGACCATCCCTGACAAGCGCTAAACAGCGAACCCGAGCCGGAGTCCGGTTCGCTACCGGCCGTTGTTCTTGGCCAGACGGGCTCGTAGTGCTCGTCCGGCCACGTTGGGGGTGCCGGGCCAGTTGGTGATGAGGGTGGCGTTGACGTCGTTGCAGCTGTAGTCGGGGTTGAAGGTCCAGGCGAGGTAGGAGACTCGGTCCCGGCCTGCGGCTGGTTTGGTGTCGGCCCAGTTCATGTAGCTGTTGATGAACTTGGCGCTGCGGTCGCAGTCGTGTTCTCCGAGTTCGGTCGTGACCAGGGGTACCTGGGCGGCGATGATTCCGAGGCGGTTGTCCCAGCAGTCGGGGGTGCTGCCGTGGGGGCAGCCGAGGTCGGTGTTGTCGTAGCTGTTGTCGTACAGGTGGTTGGCCGCCGCGAGCTGGGGCGGGTTGAGGGTGTCTTCGGGACGGATGCCTGGGGTGAGCCAGCCTACGGGCGTGGTCAGGCCTTGTCCGGCTGGGCGGTAGAGCACGGCGCTGTAGTTGATCCCTGGTACCAGGATGGGCTGGGTCGCCCCGGTCGAGCGTATGGCGTCTATGAGCTGCTGCATGCCGGCGGCCCGCCAGCCTTCGCCGGGAATCTCGCATCCGTTGCGCCAGCAGCCGAGCACGTTGATGTCGGGCCTGACCGCCTCGGGATGGGGCTCGTTGAACAGCTCGAAGGCCATCGAATGGTCGTTCTTGAAGGTCGAGGCGAATGACCGCCAGAAGTCTGGGGCGTTGGCGGCGTCCGGCATCACCTGGTCGTTGTCGCCGCACGGAGAGTACTGGCTGCCGGGAGGGTGCAGGCCGTTGCGCGGGCACGGATTGTCGCCCAGGGTCGGCACCGCGATCATGCCGTAGCGGTGCAGGGAGGCGACGAAGGTCTCGATCGCCTGGCGGTACTGGGCAGCGCCGTAATGTGCCTGCGGGATCGGCGCGACCGCGGGATTGTTGCGGGGATTGGCTGGCCGGCCCAGCCAGCACATCTCGTTGACCAGGAAGCGCACCGCGTTGACATGCCAGGCGGCCAGCGTGGCAAAGAACGCCTTGGCCGGCTGGTCGGGCTGGCCCGGCACCGCAACCGGGTTGGGTCCCTGGTAGTCGAAGACGGCGCCGGGGTGCTGATCGGTCGCGCCCTGCTGGAATCCCGGGTCAATGCAGGCGCCTTCCACGCCGGCGAAGTTCACGCCTAGCAGCCGAATCTCAGTTCCATGGCCGTCCGCGAAGTGGTTGCCGACGATCCTGATCGTCGGGGCGTGTCCTGCGGGGGCCGGCAGGGCCGGTGCCGGGGACAACGCCGTCGCTCGGGCGGGCGGAGTGGGCGCCGCGGGACCCTGGCTCCCGGGAGTGACCGTGCAGGAAGCGAGCAGGACGACGAGCGCGGCTCCGGCGACGAAGACGGCCGGCCGGGTCGCGATCGTGCTCCCGCATCTTCCGGCGGCCGTGACGCGGTTCCCGGCGTGCCAGCGCGTTACGCTCGCGCCGGCGGCAGAACCTGCCTCGCCGAGCCTGCACTGGCCGGCAGTTGTGGCGCGCCTGGTTGCCCTTGGCTGCATGGTCGCCTCCTCGCGGGTCTTTGCAGCCGACCGTAGGCAGGTTCCAGGCCGAGAGCATCGGGGCTGGCCGGGCGATCGGTCAGGGCTAGCCC
>DATNFM010000109.1:0-53437 GCA_035606435.1 Streptosporangiaceae bacterium
CACTTACCATTCGTTGCGATGTCTTCCCCTTGATTTGGCGGTCACGAATTACCGCAAATCCGGCGAAACTCCGGTCTAACGGATGGTAAGTGGGCGCAACTGAGGGGAAGTGGTCCCTAATCAGTGGGAAGTGGTCCGGGCAAGACGGGACGCCGAACCGGCAAACCGGGCATATCGGCGTGCGGACCGCGAACGACGAGTGTTTAAGGCATTAATGGCTTACTGCCAGGCGCCGGCGGCCGGATCGGTGGCGTTCAGGTGATCAGAAACCCGGGCCAGGTGCGCGCGCATCGCGGTCACGGCGCCGCCGGCGTCCCGGGCCTTGAGCGCGATGACAATGGCGTGGTGATCAGCCTGGTACATGCCCCGGCGCTCGGCCGAGGCGCTGCGCCGCTTGAGGTTTCCCCACATGTGCCCGGCCCTGGCCGTTTCGATCGAGGAATAGAGCGTGCACAGTAGCGGGCTGTGCGTGGCCGCCATGATGCTCCGGTGCAGGGCCATGTCCCAGAGCTCGAACTCGTCGTAGTTACCGGCCTGGTCTCCGCCGGCCAGGCACCGGTCCATCTCGTCGAAGTCGGCGGCTGTCGCCCAGGCGACCGCCAGCGGCATCGCGGGCGGCTCGAGCAGCCTCCTGACCACCATCACATCGGCCGGCGCGAACGCCTGGGCCGCGCCGGAACCGGCGGCTCCGGCGCCCGCCTCGACGGCCAGCGGGCCGGGGGAGCGCAGGTAGGTGCCTCGTCCGACCTCGCGGGAGATATGGCCCTGCTCCTCCAGGATGGCGAGCGCATACCTGATCGCGGACCGGGTCACCCCGAGATCGGCGGCTAGCTGACGCTCGGTCGGCAGGCGGCCTTCTGGCCCGAGCCTGCCGCGCAGGGCCCTGGTCATGATCTGCTCCGCGAGCGCGAGCCCGCGCTCGGCGTGCCTGGCGCTCTGGCCGGCATACTCAATCATGGCAACCAATCAAACCAATTTTGTAACCATCGTTCTTGCTCTTCCGGGAAACTTCCGGCCTTCCAGGATCTTGCGCCTCTTGACCCTATTTGAACCCGGGCCTATGCTCAACCAATCGGCCCAGTTGGACCAATTTGGCTATGAGTCAGGCTATGGCTCCGGCCCAGGCGAACTGGAGGCTGCACGTGCGGCTAGCCACCATCATGACTCCTCGCGGGCTTCGCCTGCAGGTTGCCGGCACCACCGGCTACGTCGATGTTGCCGATGAAACCGGCGAGCCGGGCTACGCCTCGCTGGCCGGGCTCCTGGCGGCCGGTCCGGCCGGGTTCTCCTCGGTCAGGAGAGTCGGCGAGCAGTCCGGCACCGGCGTCGTCGAGGCGGACTTCGGGCCAGCGGTTCCTGAGCCCGGACGCGTCCTGTGCCTGGGGGTCAATTACTCCGAGCACGCGATCGAAGGCGGGCGGTCCGTGCCGACCTGGCCCGAGGCCTTCGTGCGCGGCGTCGGCAGCGTAATCGGGCCGTACGCGGATCTGGTCAAGCCGGCCTTGAGCAGCCGGTTCGACTTCGAAGGTGAGCTTGGCGTGGTGATCGGCGCCGGCGGCCGCTATATCAGGGCGGCCGACGCGATGGCCGCCGTCGCCGGGTTCGTCGTGCTCAACGACGCGACCGCGCGGGAATGGCAGCGAGCGGCGACTCAATGGACCGCCGGCAAGAACTTCGAGGGCAGCCTGCCGATCGGGCCTGAACTGGTCACTCCCGATGAGCTGGACATCTCCGACGTGGCGCTGACCACGACGCTAAACGGCCAGGTCATGCAGTCGGCCAAGACCTCCCAGATGATCGTCGACGTTCCCGGCGCGATCGAGTTCTTCTCGTCCTTCACAAGGCTCCGGCCCGGCGACGTCATCGCGACTGGCACGCCCGGCGGGGTCGGCTTCGCCAGGAAGCCACCGGTCTGGCTCGAGCCAGGCGACGTGATCGAGGTGACCGTCGAGGGTGTCGGCACGATCCGCAACCGCGTTGTCGCCGAGGAGGTCGACCTCGACGGCTGGCGGTGGCGGCCCGTCGCGCCGGCCCCCGGTTTCTGACGGTGCCCGAGGTGCAGCCTTTGGGGTGACTGCGATGTTCGGATGGAAGTTCGGAGCGACAACCGCGGCGATCGCGCTGACCGTCGGGCTCGCCGCCTGCGGCGGCGGTGGCAGCAGCAGTTCTCAGCCGGGAGCGACCTCGACGTTGACCTTCGCCGACGTCGCTCCGTTCAGCGGCGCCGACGCCGCGCTCGGCCCGATCTACCTGGTGTCATGCGACGGCGCCACGAACGCGATCAACAAGGCCGGCGGCATCGATGGCCAGAAGGTGGCCTGCACGACCGCGGACACCCGCGGTGAACCCGCCGACGCCGTCCCGGCCGTCGGCAACCTGTTCGACACCGCGAAGAACCTGGAACTGGTCATCGGCTGCACCTCTGATGAGGCCGCCTCGGTCGTGCCGGTCATTAACGCCCACAAGACCGTGATGTTCTGCATGACCGGCCAGTCGGAGTTCGACCACGTCAAGTTCGGCTACTTCTACCGGCTGGTGCCGCCCGACCTGGCCGAGTCCTACGCCATGACGGTCATCGCCCAGAGCCTGCACTACAAGAAGATCGCGCTGGCGTTCGGCAATGACATCGGATCGCAGACCTTCGTCAGGCCGGCCGTCGCGGCGATCGCCAAGGCCGGGCTGAACCTGGTGGCCAACGAGACGCTCGATCTGAACGCCACCACGTTCAGGACCGAGGCGGAGAAGATCGTGGCCGCTCATCCAGACGCGATCATGACCGAGGCGCTCGGATCCGCCGACCCGACATTGCTCTCCGAAATCAAGCAACTGAACGGTGGCAAGCTGATCCCGATCATCGGGACCTCGGCGGCTATCTCGCCCGCGTTCTACAGCGCTTGCGCCAAGGCGGTCGGCGCGGCCGACTTCGCGGCGAACTTCCACGCCGACAATCTGGTCACCGCGACCAGTGGGCCCGCCTATCAGGCGTTCACCGGGGCCCTGCTGGCGGTCAAGGGCAAGGTCAGCGGCGCCCAGACCGGAAACTTCACCACGTACTTCACCGCCCCCGGCGCGGTCCACCTCTATGACGGCATGAACCTGGCGGCGCTCGCCATGGTCGCGGCGCACAGCACCGACGTAGCGAAATGGCAGCCATTCATCACCACGATCGGCGACGGCGCGCCCGGGGCGGTCGTGGTGAACTCGTTCGCCGCCGGCGTGGCCGCGCTCAAGGCGGGCAAGAAGATCCGCTACATCGGCCCGGGCGGGCCGACCAGCTTCGACGCCTTCCACGATTCACCGGGCATCTTCCAGATCGATACCTACAGCCCGACCGGGGCGGTGGTGGTCTCCGGCAATATCTCGGCCGCTCAGCTTCGCGCGGTCAGCCCGTGATCAGGCGGCCGGTGGTCAGGCGGCCGGTGGTCAGGCGGCCCGTGGTCAGGCGGCGAGCGCGTTGAGCGTCCTGGTCGCGGCCGTCGGGTTCGGGCTGATCACCTCGGCGGTGCTGGCGATCTCCGCGGTCGGGTTCACCTTGCAGTTCGCCGTCACCGACGTGCTCAACCTCGCCTTCGCCGCGGTGATGACCGCCGGTGCGTTCTTCGCGTACCTGGTGAATCAGTCCGGGGTGCCGATCTGGGGCGCGGTAGTCACCGCGATGGCGGCCGGCGCGGTGCTGTCGGCGGCGCTGAATTACCTGGTCTACTCGCCGTTCCAGCGCCGCGGTTCGGCGCCGATCACGCTCGTGATCGTCTCCCTCGGGATGGCGCTGATCGTCGAGTTCGGTACCGCCGCGATCGTGGGCGGCGTCAACGTCTCCTACACCATGAGCCAGGGCCGCACGATTCACCTGGGCGGCCTGATCCTGACCACCGTGCAGCTCGCGATCATCGCGATCAGCCTGGCCGTGATGGCCGGGGTGTACGGCCTGCTGCGCTACACCAAGCTCGGCAAGGCCATGCGGGCCACCGCCGCGAACCGGATGCTGGCCAGGAACTGCGGCATCAAGGCCACCCAGGTGATCGCGATCACCTGGGCGCTGACCGGCGCGCTCTGCGGTCTCGCCGGGGCGGTGTTCGCGATCGACGTGGGCAGCTTCAACCCCTCGAGCACGGACATCTTCCTGATCCTGATCCTCGCCGCCGTCTTCCTCGGCGGCCCGGGCAACGCCTACGGGGCGATGCTGGGCGCGCTCGTGATCGGTCTGGTCACTGAGGTCAGCGCGGCCTACATCAGTCCCGACTACAAGTACGTGGCGGCCTTCGTGGTGCTGCTCGCCATGCTCGCCATCCGGCCGGCCGGGCTGCTCGGCGCCAGGACCTGAGCGGGGGGAGCGGCAGATGTACTACCTGATCATCTTGCTGGTGTACCTAGCCGTCGACGCGATCGCCTGCCTTGGCCTCAGCCAGCAATTCGGCGTCGCGGGCGTCACGAACTTCGGCTTCATCATCTTCCAGGCGGCCGGCGCCTATGTGGCGGCGGTGCTCGCGCTGCCGCCCGATACCGCCGACGGCGGTTTCCAGACCTACCTGGGCGGTTACCACCTGCCGTTCCCGGTGCCCTGGCTCGGCGCCGCCCTGGCTGGCGGGGTGCTGGCGCTGCCGTTCACCTTCCTGGTCGGGCGGAGGCTGCGCGGGGACTTCGCAGCGGTCGGCCTGCTGGTCACCGCGGTGCTGCTGAACCTGCTCGTGATGAACTACCGGCCGTTGTTCAATGGCGACGCCGGGGTCTCGCTCGTGCCGGCCCCGCTGCAGTCGGGGATGTTCGTCGGGACCTCGAACGGCTACCAGATCGGCTTCGGCATCGCCGGCCTGGTCGCTGTGGCGGCCGTGTACTGGTTCTTGCGGAGGATCACCGAGTCGCCCTACGGACGCACGCTGCGGGCCATGCGGGACAACGACAAGGTGGCCGACTCGCTCGGCAAGAACCTGCTCGTGCTGCGCACCGGCGCGCTGGTGACGGGGGGAGCGATCGCCGGGCTGTCGGGCGCACTGCTGGTCAGCTTCATCGGCGTCTGGTCACCGGCGGCCTGGAGCTACGCCGAGACCATCGTGCTGTTCACCGCCGTGATCATCGGCGGCGCGGGCAATCACCTCGGCGCCGTGCTCGGAGCCGTGCTCGTGCCGGTCGGCTTCGAGGAGATCACCAGGTTCATCTCCAACAACAACCCGAGCCTGCCGCCGAACCTGCTGCCCTCGCTGCAGTGGGTCGCGATCGGGCTGCTGATCGCGATCTTCCTGTGGCTGCGGCCGCAGGGTGTACTGCCCGAGCGCAAGCGCGTGATCAGGCCGCGCGCCGCCGCCGGTCAGCCGGGCCCCGCGGCCGGACCGGACCGCCGGCGGCCGTCGGTGGCCGGTTCCGCCGTGATGCTCGCGGCCGACGGCGTCCGCAAGGACTTCGGCGGGGTGCACGCGGTGGCCGGGGTCAGTCTGTCCGTCGCCCGCGGCACCATGACCGGGCTGATCGGCCCGAACGGTGCCGGCAAGTCGACCCTGTTGTCGCTGCTGGCCGGCACCGAGAAGGTCTCGGCCGGCCGGATCAGCTACGCCGGGCAGGACATCACCACGCTGCCCGCCTACCGCCGGGCCCGGCTCGGCCTGGTCAGGACGTTCCAGCTGGCCAGTGAGTTCAAGCGGCTCACGGTCACCGAGAACCTGCTGTCGGCCGTGCCTGGCCACCGGGGCGACTCCTTCACCGGCGCGCTGCTCGGCCGCCGGTACTGGCGCGGCGATGAGACCGCGGCGATCGACCGTGCTTACGCGCTGATCGAGAAATTCGGGTTGACTGCCCAGGCCAACGACTACGCGGGCGAGCTCAGCGGCGGGCAGCGCCGGCTGGTCGAGATCATGCGGGCGCTGATGGTCGAGCCCGATCTGCTGCTGCTCGACGAGCCGATGGCCGGAGTACACCCCGAACTCGCCCGGCGGATCGGGCGGACGCTAGCCGAGCTTTGCCAGCAAGGCCTGACCATCCTGATGGTCGAGCATGAGCTGGCGATCATGGACGAGTTCTGCGAGCCGGTCATCGTGATGGCCGACGGCCAGGTGCTCGCCGAGGGAACGATGGCGCAGTTGCGCGACCGAAGCGAGGTAGTGGAGGCCTACCTTGTCGGCTGAGCCCATCCTGATCGCCACCGGGGTAACCGCCGGTTACGGCGCGGACCCGGTGATCAGGGAGATCTCGGTGCGGGCCGCGCCCGGGCAGGTGATCTCGGTAGTCGGACCGAACGGCTCAGGCAAGAGCACCTTGCTCAAGGCCATAGTCGGGGTGCTGCGGATTACGGCCGGGCAGGTCTGGATCGGCGGCCAGAACGTCACCAACGCCGCGCCCGAGCAACTGGCCAGGGCCGGAGTCGGCTACGTGCCGCAAGTCGATGACGTCTTCGCCCCGCTCACCGTTAAGGAGAACCTGGAGATGGGCGGCTACCTGCTGCCTCGCGGCGAGCTGGCCGGGCGGATCGAGCACGTGGTCACCGTCTTCCCACGACTCGGCGGGATGCTGCGACGGCCAGCCGGCAAGCTCAGCGGCGGTGAGCGCAAGATGCTGGCCATGGGGCGGGTACTGATGCTGGCTCCGTCGGTGTTTCTGCTGGACGAACCCACCGCCAGCCTGGCGCCCGCGATAGCCCGGTCACTGCTTGAGCAGCAGGTGGCGAGCCTGGCGCAGGCCGGAGCGGCCGTGCTGATCGTGGAGCAGCGGGCCAGGGCCGTGCTCGCGGTCTCCGACTTCACCTACGTGCTGGGTGGCGGACGGCTGCACATGTCCGGCACTCCGGCCGAGCTGTCCGCCAGCCCGGCTTTCATAGCCTCCTTCCTCGGCGGCCCTCCGATCAGCCCGCAGCGCGGGGGGTTCCGGGGGGTCGTCCCCCCGGGCCAGCACCGCGCCTGACGGGTTACGCCGGCTGCGAAAACGCTTCTGCGACCGGCTGGTCGCTCAGTACCGTGCTCACATGGGACTGCCCGGACCGCACCAGAGGTCAAAGCCGCTGCTGCGGACTTCTCTCGGGGAAGTGCTGCGACGGATCCGGCTTGAGCAGGGCCGCACGCTCGCCGACGTCTCCCGGGCGGCCAAGGTCTCGATGCCGTACCTGTCCGAGCTGGAGCGCGGACGCAAGGAAGCCTCGTCCGAGGTGCTAGCCGCGATCTGCGCGGCGCTGAGCATCGATCTGGCTGACCTGCTCGCGGAGGTCGGCCGTGAGTTGACCGCCGCTGACGCTCAGCTCGCCCCGGTCATCCGGCTGCACTCGATCGACGCTGGCCAGGCCAGGGCGGGCGAGGTTCTCGGCAGTCCGACTCGCCCGTCCGGCCCGGCCAGCCCGACCTGCCTGCTGGCCGCCTGATCTTCAGGCCGACGCCAGCTGGAGCTGGTGTTCGTCGCCCTTGCGGCTGGTGATGATCCGGTCGGCCAGACCGTAGCTGACCGCTTCGCTGGCGCCGAACGTGTTGTTCCGGTCAGTGTCACTCCTGATCTTGGCGATCGGGTGACCGGTATGCCGGCTGAGGATCTCATCGACCTCGGTCCTGATCTTGGCCAGTTCCTTGGCCTGGACGGCGAGATCCGGCAGCGCACCCCGGGCCTGGCTGGACGGCTGGTGCAGCGACACCTTGGCGTGCGGGAGCACCGCCCGCTTGCCCGGCGCCCCGGCCGCGAGCAGCACCGCCGCCGCCGAGGCCGCCTGGCCCATGCAGATCGTCTCCACGTCGGGCCGGATGAACTGCATGGTGTCGTAGATCGCGGTCAGCGCGGCGAACGAGCCGCCTGGTGAGTTGATGTACAGGCTGATCTCCAGGTCAGGGCTAACCGATTCGAGGTGAATCAGCTGCGCCATCACCACGTTGGCGACGCCGTCATCGATCTCGGTGCCGATGAAGACGATCCGCTCGGACAGCAGCCGGGAGTAGATGTCGAACGCGCGCTCGCCCAACGGCGTCTTCTCGACCACGGTCGGAATCGTGTACTGGCCCATGTCAGAACCTCGCTGCTCGGGCGGCGACGGTCGGACGGATGTCGTCGAGCCGCTGGACGATGTGGTCGATGAACCCGTACTCCTTGGCCTCCTCGGCGCTGAACCAGCGGTCCCGCTTGCTGTCCCGCTCCACGGTAGCGACCGGCTGCCCCGTGTGCTCGGACGTCAGCTTGAGCATGGTCTGGCCGGTGCGTTCGAGTTGCTCGGCGTAGATCTCCACATCGGCGGCCACGCCGCCGAAACCGGCCGATCCCTGGTGCATCAGCACTTGGGCGTTCGGCAGGCTGAACCGCTTGCCCGCCGTTCCGGCGCACAGCAGGAACTGGCCCATGCTGGCGGCCAGGCCCATGGCCAGCGTGCTGACGTCATTGGGGATGAGCTGCATGGTGTCGTAGATCGCCAGGCCCGCGGTGACCGACCCGCCGGGTGAGTTGATGTACAGGCTGATGTCGCTGCGCGGGTCCTCGGCCGACAGCAGCAGCAGCTGCGCGCAGAGCCGGTTGGCCACCCGGTCATCGACCTCGGCGCCGAGCACGATGATGCGGTGGTAGAGCAGCCGGTTCAGCAACTGATCGTCGTGGCCGCTGCCCGTGAGGGGAGCCTCGGCAACGGAAGCGTGCATCGTCTTACCTGCTTTCCATCTGGCTGGGATAACTCGGCGCCGTGCTCCACAATCACCGCTGCGACCACGACATGCCAAAGCAATCTGCTGACAGCAGAGGCGGAAGGTTGCTATCCCGATTTGCCCGGCTGCGACGGACGGGGGCCGGCAGCCTTGATGTCGCTGGCTGGTGGATCGTCCATGACGGCTATCGGTTGATCGTGGTGTGATCTCCGGTGACGGCGAGTACGACATCGCCAGCGCAGTTAGCTCGACCATTCCCGCCGCTCGGGCCACACCTAGGCGGGGATGCGGCACGATGTAGGTGATGGCTGGCTCTCGGGGCGAAGGGACCGACGTGTTTAGGATCAAAGGCGAACAATTAAAGGTCACGAATCTGCTGGCGCTGCTCAGTAAAGCTGCCTCAGTCGAGCTGTCGGTCTTCGGGGAAAATGTCAATATCGAGACGGACTCTTCTGACCGGCTCCGGGCCAGCCTGAAGCAGATGGTCGCTGACGTGCGCAAGTCGTCCCAGGTCGATGTGAACTACACCTTGCCGTTCGGCATTTTCGGTCCATGGCAGAAACTGAACGTGCCCGACGTAATCGGCGTCGAGGAAGGCGCTCCCGGCATGGGGACCGCCATCGCTATTCATGAGATCTGGGAAAACTACGCCGCCAGGAACAACGATAACGAATTGGGCCAATATGGTCCGGCGCACGCCGCCGCGCTCGCGGTCGAGGGCGTCATCGCGGCCGAACTGACGGGTAACCAGGGCAGTCGCGTCGCGTCCGTGACTGTCGGCGCCGGGGTAAACACAGGATTCGTCCTCGACTACGAGGGCTATTTCCTGGTGCTCAAGTCCAAGCCTCAGAACGAGTGGCCCAACGGCCGGTTCGCGGCCGCGTTCGCTGACAGCGAGGAGAAAAGCTCACTTGAGATCGCTGGGGTAACGGCTGGCCAGCGGGTAGCTGAGGAACTCGTCGCGACGGCGGTGCAGGGGCTGAAGACTAATCCGAGCGCGACCGCGAAGCTCACCGGCCTTCGACTGGCCGACGAGGGTGCGGGGATCGCCCGCCAGCGCGCGGAGGCGGTGCGGAGCGCGATCATCGTCGCGCTCGAGGAAGACGACTACGCCTACGAGCACGGCATCGAGCTAGAAGAGGTGAAGAGCAAGGGCCAGGGCGCCGACCTGGGCGCACGGCGGCCCTGGAACAGCTCGCAAACCGAGGTCGCCGACAACACCAACGTCCGCGTCCAGATCTTCGAGCCGGCCACCTGATCCGGCGGCCCGACGCGCTGCAGCAGCGGCAGGGCCTGGTCCGGCTGCCTGCCACTTAGCCCTGGATACGACGACATAGCCCTGATTACCGACTGCAGAATCGTGATCAATCGGACAAAAATCATCGCGAATCAGGGCTAAGACGTCGCAACCAGGGCTAAGTCTGCGCGGCAGGGTGAGCATGACCCGGGATTGACAGCTGGCGATGCTGAGACCGGCCGCCGCGATGGCGATCGCGGCACGTCCACGGGCTCTGTAGTCCTCATGCAGTCGCTCCTTGGCTCAGGACGTTGCGACGATCGTGACCGCGAAGGCGCGGAAGGCGGCTGGGCCGCTGCCGATGGCGATCGGGTTGAGCGTGACGGGCAGCTTGACCTGGACCGGGATACCGCTGCCGCTGTTGCCGCCGTTGCCCAGCTCGCCGGAGTCGCCGACGCCCCAGGCGTAGACGTGGCCGGGGGTGGTCTGCGCATAGCCGTCGAAGCAGCCGGCGCTGATCGAGTGGATCTTCTCCCCGCTCGGCAGTTTCACGGTGACCGGCTTGTACGACACGCCTGAGCCGCCGTCGCCGAGCTCGCCTTGCGAGTCATCGCCCCAGGCCAGGACCGCGCCCTTGGAGAACAGCGCGACCGTGAAGTTGCAGCCGCTAAAAAGCTGGGTGATCGTGCCAGGTCCTGAGCCACGGAACAGGAAGACGACCAGTACGGGCGTCGGCTCGCTCGTCGAGGGCGGCAGGCCGAGCTGGCCGGCCTGGTTGTTGCCCCAGGCGTACATTCCATTGCTGGTAAACGCGAACGAGGAATAGCAGCCAGCCGAGACGCCGGTCGCGACCGCGCCCTTGGGCAAGTGGACGGCGATGACCTTCTTCCGCGGCTTCATCGTGCCGTCACCAAGCTGGCCTAGCTGGTTCTCGCCCCAGGCGTACACTTTGCCGGTCGTGGTGATCGCCAGGCTGTGAAAGCACCCGGTGCTGATCGACTTGATCTTGGTGCCCTTCGGGAAGCTGACCGGGGTCGGCCGGCCGCTGTTCTTCGTGCCGCCGTTGCCGAGCTCATTGCTGTCGTTGCGTCCCCAGGCCAGCACCGTGCCGGCCTTGGTCAGCGCGATCACGTCGTCGCAGCCGGCCCGGACGGCCGTGACGGTGGTGTTCTTCGGCAGCTTGACGTTCACCGCCACGTTGCGGGTCTTCCTGGTGGCGTCGCCGAGCTGGCCGAAGGTGTTGTCACCCCAGGACAGGACGCCGCCGGTCTTGGTCTGCGCGACGCTGAAGTCGCAGCCGCTGCGCACCGAAGTGACGGTGACACCCTTCGGCAGGCTGACCTTGACCGGCGTGAGGCTGTCGGGCTTCTTGCTGCCGTTGCCGAGGGAGAAGTCGCCGTTGAGGCCCCAGCCCCTGACGGTGGGCGGAGTGCTCGCGGCCGGGCGGCCTGAGGCTGCGGCCAGCCCTGGGAGCGACAGGCTTGCGACGCCCAGAGCGGCCGCCAAGATGCTGGTCGTGATCCTTGCCCGCGTCCCGATAGCGCTCATTGCCGCTCCTTGCCCCTGATCTGCCCCCACGATCTGGCAAGACGATAAACCATTGGCTCGCCGGAAAGCCACCAATCGCGAGCCGCCTGCCGCATTTGTGATGGCCTTCCCAGGGTCGGCGGTGTACGGTTCGGCACCGTGGGAGGGCTGCGTATCAAGCGGGTCTCGCCGGGGCTGACCTGGCGGGCGTTCGATGGTGCCGAGACAGTGGGCGAGGTCCGGGCGCGCCTGATGCCGAATAGCCGGTGGATCATCGGATTCGAGCAGTGCCGCGACGACGCCTACCAGCCGCTGATCGACGCCGTCGCCGCCGGGGTCGGAGGCGAAGACCTCTACCTGAATGTCGGCGAGAGGTACACCGAGAACCAGGCGAGGTTCACTGAGCTGGGTTTCGTCGTCAATCGGCGCGAAGGGTTCTACCGGATGCCGACCGACCCGGCGATTACGGGCCTGGTCAAGGCCGAGCCGCCGGCGGGCGTAGTGTTCGTCTCCGCGATTGACGCCGACGAAGAGGACCTCAGGCTGCTCGACCAGGCGCTGCGGGAGGACGTGCCGGGCAGCGAGGGCTGGATCTGGGATCCGGCCGACTTCCGCGAACAGACGTTCGACTCCTCGGATTTCGACCCGGCCACCTATGTAGTCGCCGTTGATTCCGACAGCGCCCGGTACATCGGACTGACCCGGGTGTGGGTTGGGCGCGGACTGCCGAGGCTGGGGCTGGTCGCGGTGCTGCCGGCCTACCGGCGCCGGGGTCTGGCTACGGCGATGCTGGGGCGGGTGTTCGGCGTGCTGTACGGGCGCGGGAAGGCCGAGGTCACCTTCGAGATCGACGACACGAACGAGGCGTCGCTGGCCTTGCTCACCGGGGCGGGGGCTCGCCGCGTCAACGGCATCGTCGAGTTCGTGAAGCCGGCTCAGGGCTAGTCCAAGGAGAGTCGCGGGGCGCAGGCCTGGTGTTGGCCTGCGCCCCGCGACGACCCGGGCGCAATGCGTTTTCGCCTACAAGGGCTAGAGCTTTTTGTTCTTCTTCAGTTCCTGGCCGAAGCCTGCCATGCCTGAGCCGGTTGGCCAGCCCGAGCGGGCCAGCGGGTGGACCAGGTCGGCGTGGTTGGCGCCGGAGTGACCGACCGGGGCCGGGGACACCGACTGGACGCTGGCGGCGCTGCACACGGCGGCGGCGTCGTTGGCCGGCCCCGGCACCTGGTCGCTGGTCGGGATCGTGCCGTGCGGAACCCGGTGGCGCGGCCGGTGCTCGAGGACCTGGGACAGGTTCTTGGCGTTGGCGTCCCTGGCGGTCAGCGCGGGCAGGCCGAACGTGCGTTCGATCAGCGCCAGCGTCGAGGCGTGCTCGAACGGGCCGTCGTGGAAGACCCGGCGGTGGGCCAGGTTGGACACCACGATCGCCGGCACCCGGAAGCCGAGCTGGGTGTAGTCGGGGATCAGCTGGCCGTCGGTCGGCGTGGTGCTGTCACCGGAATGGTCGACGTTGGCCGGGTTGGTGTCGTCGATGACCTTCGGCGGCGGCACGTGGTCGTAGAAGCCGCCCCATTCGTCGAAGGCGACCATGAAGACCGTATTGTCCAGGTAGCCGGCGTTGGCCAGGGCGTGGTAAGCGTCGGCGATGAACCGCTCGCCCAGCGCGATGTGCGCCAGCGGATGGTCGTCGGCCGAGGTGCCATTGCCCTCGGTGTCGAACGCCGGGTCGATGAAGCTGACGTTCGGTAGCTGGCCCGCAGCGCAGGTGTCGATGAACGACTTGCCCGGCAGCGGGATGCCGACGGCGTTGGGCTCGCCGGTGTAGAACGGGCGCCAGAACGGCAGGTACTTGGCGCCCCACAGGCCGAGGAATGGCAGGTCGCGGAAGAAGTAGCCGCCGGTTGGCACGCCTTGGGTGTTCGGGATCGGGGAGAGCAGGTCCCAGATCGTCGGCAACTTGCTGGTCGTCCCGCTGTTGTGGTCCCGGTCGGTCTGGGCGCAGTGCTGGTAGAAGCGGTTCGGGAACGTCTCGCCCGCGAACGAGCAGAAGTACCGGTCGAGCACGGTGTAGTTCTCGGCCAGCGCGCCGATCACCGGCAGGTCGGGCAGCGTCTTGTGCTTGCCCTCCTTATGCAGGTTCGTGTAGTACCCGATCGGGAACGTGTTCGCCTTGGCCAGCGTCACGCCCGGGTTGTTCTCCGGGGAGGTCGGCCGCTGCAGGAAGCCGTCCATCTTGCCGAAGTTGTGCTGGACGAGGAAGCCCTCCCAGCTGTGGTCCGGGTCGCTGTAGCCGCAGCCCTGGAAGTCGGGCGCGAGCGGGTAGTTCGGGTAGAAGTTGCCGTCGGGGGCGAGGAAGGTCAGGTCGTGCCGACCGTCGGCGCCGGGCAGCCAGCCGAGGAAATGGTCGAACGACCGGTTCTCCATCATCAGGATGACTACATGCTGGATGCCGTTCGAGCCGTGCGGTGAGTGCGCTGGGGCGGCGTTTGCCGCCGTCTGGGCTAGGAACTCAGATCCGGTGAGCGCCACGCCTGTGCCAGCGCCCATTAGCTTCAGAAGAGTACGGCGAGTAAGCATGAGTCCCATTATGAGCACGGCCGTTAATTCGCGGCCCCCTAGTTGGCGGCGAGCCGATGACGCGGAGGTGAGAGGGGCAGCTAGTGACGCCGTAGCTGCCTGGGCTTGGACGGGCATCGAGAGGTCGGCATTAGTATGACCAGGTACGCCGGGGAAGGAGTCCGCGTTGTTGGAAGAGGCGGTACTGGGCCAGGCCGCAGATGTGGCCGAGGAATCTCCTGACTTCCGTGACGTGTTCGATGAGGACATCGAGCCCGTGGACGGGCGTGCGGCCCGGTCGCACCGCACCAAGCGCGCGATCATCAATGCGATGCGCGCCCTGCACTCCGAAGGCGAGCTGAGGCCGACCGCGCCCAGGATCGCCGAGCGCGCCGGGGTCTCGCTGCGCACGGTCTGGCAGCAGTTCACCGACATGGAGGCGCTGCTCGTCGAGGCGGTCAAGCGGGACAGCGAGATCTTGCGGTCACTGGTTCGCAAGATCGAGCCCGACCAGCCGCTGGCCGCCCGGGTGGACACCTTCGTCAGCCAGCGGGCCCGGGTGCTCGAAGAGATGACGCCGACCTGGCGAGCGGCCCGGGTGCACGCGCCGTCTTCGGCGGAACTGCGATCGGATCGCAACAAGAAGACGTCGTCGGCCAGGGCCGAGCTCGAGACCGTGTTCGCACCGGAGTTCAGCCAGCTCGCGGGCAAGCAGCGGGACCAGCTGGTCGAGTCGCTGCACGCGATCAGCATCTGGGCGTTCTGGGAATCGCTGCGCTCCGATCTGGGACTCAGCCCGCTCCGGGCCAGGGAACTGGTGTGCAACACCTTCGCCGCGCTGTTCTCGCAGGCGGGCTTCCAGCTCGCGTACTGATCGTCCGCAATCCATTACAGATAGCTATCGCCCCTGGCGAAAGCCTGCCCGTTGTTGATCTTGCACCGCAAGTGCACTATTGAACTTGCACGGCGCGTGCAGTTATCTTGACCTCGACGCCAGGGTCCACCTGGCGTATCTCCATCCCGACAATGGCGAGGTCCACATGAGTGCGACCGCAGAGGATGTGGTCTCTGACCGGCCTAGCGGCGGGCTGTCCTTCCTATGGCGCCGCCAGCTCGATTCGTATCCAGAAACTCGTTCCCGGGTGACCTACCTGGCGATCACGGTTCTGGCCACCGTGATGCTGTACTACGAGCTGTACGTGGGCGGATCGGTCTCCACCTTTATCCTGCCCAACCTGGGCATGAGCTTCACGTTCTTTGTCACGACGCTGGCGATCGGCAACCTGATCGGCGCGTTCGGGTCGCTGTTCGCCGGGCTGACGGACCGGCTGGGGCGGGCCAACCTGGTGGTGTTCGGCCTGTTCTTCACCGGCGTGTTCGTCGGGTTCATCTTGCCGGCCGCCACCAGCAAATGGGTCTACACGATCGAGGGTTTCGTGGTCGGCGTTGTCGAGGGCATCTGCCTGGTGGCCACTCCGGCGCTGATCCGCGACTTCTCGCCGCAGGTCGGCCGGGCGACCGCGATGGGATTCTGGACCTCAGGTCCGGTGCTCGGCAGCCTCATCGTGGCGGTCGTAGGCACCTGGACGATCCCGGCCGTGGTGACCAACCCGCGCTTCTGGACGCACGAGTACGTGATCTGCGGGATCGCGGGCCTGGTGGTGTTCGTGATCGCGCTGATCGGGTTGAAGGAGTTGTCGCCGCAGCTTCGTGATCAGCTGATGGTCACGATGCGGGACCGAGCGCTGATCGAGGCCAGGGCCAAGGGCATCGACATCGCGGCCGCGCTGAAGAACCCGTTTCGTCAGCTGCTCAAGACGGACGTGGTCGTTTCGGCGTTCGCGGTGTCGATCATGCTGCTGATCTACTACACCGCGGTCGGTTTCGCCGTCATCTACTTCACGACCGTCTTCCCGTTTACGGTCAAGCAGGCCAACGGGCTCGGCAACTGGAACTGGGGCTTCAACGTCATCGCCGTGATCTTGGTCGGCTGGCTCTCAGACAAGGTCCGGGTGCGCAAGCCATTCATGGTGATCGGCGGTGTGCTGGCCGCCGCGATGACCATCGTCTACCTGCTGCAGGCCGGACATCAGCCCAGCTACTACTCGCTGGCGCTGATCCTCGCGGCGCTGTCGTTCGGGCTCGGGGTGGCCTATACCCCGTGGATGGCCAGCTTCACCGAGACCGTCGAGGCGCGCAACCCGGCGCTGACCGCCACCGGCCTGGCAATCTGGGGCTGGATCATCCGCGTCGTCGTCTGCGTCGCGTTCCTGATCATCCCGCACGTGATCACCTCGGTCACGCCGCTGGTGACCTACGGCGCCCAGGTTGGCGCGTACGCCAAGCAGTATCCGGCGCTCGTCTGGGCCGGGACGCACCAGAAGGTCATCGCCGACGCCACCAAGTACAACGCCGAGCTGTCGTTCGCGGCGGCCAACCCGGACATCGTCGCGCTGGCGCAGAAGGACAAGGTCCAGCTCGCCGACGCGGTCAAGTTCGCGCCCGAGCTGAAGGTGATCCAGGCCAACCCGGCGCTGTTCACCAGGCTGGCCAAGTTCACGGATCCCAGCAAGATCCCGCCGGCCCTGGCCGCACAGGCGGTCAAGGCGGCCGGAGGCGGGTCCAAGGGCCTGGCGCTGCTCAGCACGATCAGCGCCAATAAGGCGGCGATCAACGGAGTCATCGCGGTCGCGCCCGACTTGCAGAAGATCGCGCCGTTCGCTAAGCAACTGACCGCGCTCGCGGCCGTGCCGCCTTCAGTGATCGCGGAAGTGACGCCGGCGGCTACGGAACTCACGGCGCTGGCCAAGGTCCCGAAGTCCGTCGACGCGTTCATGGCCGCGCACGCGACCGCGGTCTCCGATGCCGCGGCGAAGGCGCCGGGGCAGTGGAAGACCTGGTACTGGATCTGCTTCGGCGGAATCATCTTCTTCCTGCTCAGCATCCCGCTGCTGCGCGGTAGGTGGAAGCCGTCGGACGCTCGCAAGGACGAAGCCGAACACGAGGCAATGGTGGAAGCCGAGCTGGCCGCCATGAGCGCATAAATTTCGACCGCTTAGATGCCGGTTTGGCCGACCGGGGATGATACGGTCGGCCAAACCGGCGCGAGCCCTATTGAACTTGCACGAAACGTGCAGGTAGCTTGACCTAAACGCCTGGGGCTGCCTGGCGTATCACTGTCACGACAATGGTGAGGTCCGCATGAGTGCGACCACAGAGGAGCTAGCCTCCGACCGGCCTGGCGGCGGGCTGACGTTCCTATGGCGCCGCCAGCTCGATTCTTACCCGGAGAACCGGGCCCGGATCATGTACCTGGCGATCACGGTTCTGGCCACCGTGATGCTGTACTACGAGCTGTATGTAGGTGGATCGGTTTCCACGCTGATCTTGCAGAACTTGCATATGAGCTTCACGTTCTTCGTCACGACGCTGGCCTTCGGCAACCTGATCGGCGCCTTCGGGTCGTTGTTCGCCGGGCTGACGGACCGGCTAGGGCGGGCCAACCTGGTGGTGTTCGGCCTGTTCTTCACCGGCATTTTCGTTGCCTTCATCTTGCCGGCCGCCACTAACAAGTGGGTCTTCACGATTGAGGGTTTCGTGGTCGGCGTCGTCGAGGGCATCTGCCTGGTGGCGACCCCGGCGCTGATCCGCGACTTCTCGCCGCAGGTCGGCCGGGCGACCGCAATGGGTTTCTGGACCTCAGGTCCGGTGCTCGGCAGCCTGATCGTGTCGGTGGTCGGTACCGTGACGATCCCGACTGTCATTCCCAGCAGCCGGTTCTGGACGCACGAGTACGTGATCTGCGGGATCGCGGGCCTCGTGGTGTTCGTGGTCGCGCTGATCGGGTTGCGGGAGCTGTCGCCGGCGCTGCGTGATCAGCTGATGGTCACGATGCGGGACCGCGCCCTGATCGAGGCCCGCGCGAAGGGCATCGACCTTTCCTCCGCGCTGAAGAACCCGTTCCGTCAGCTGCTCAAGGCGGACATCGTGGTGTCTGCCCTCGCGGTCTCGCTGATGCTGCTCATCTACTACACCGCGGTCGGTTTCGCGACCATTCTCTTCCAGACGGTCTTCGGCTTCACGACCCAGCAGGCCAACGGGCTGGGCAACTGGAACTGGGGTTTCAACGTCATCGCCGTCATCGGGGTCGGGATAATCTCTGACCGGGTCAGGGTCCGAAAGCCGTTCATGATCTTCGGCGCCGTGCTGGCCGCGGTGATGACGGTGGTGTACCTGAACCAGATCGGGCGCCACCCGAGTTACTACACGCTGGCGATTATCATCGCGGTGCTGTCGCTCGGGCTCGGCATTGCCTACACCCCGTGGATGGCCAGCTTCACCGAGACCGTCGAGGACCGCAATCCGGCGCTGACCGCGACCGGCCTGGCGATCTGGGGCTGGATCATCCGGATCGTGATCGCCGTGTCGTTCCTGATCCTCCCGCACGTGGTCACCTCGGTGACGCCGCTGGTCAACTACGGAGGCCAGGTTCAGGCGTACCTCACGAAGTACCCGGTGCTCAATTTCGCTGGCTCGCATCCCGATGTGATCGCCACCGCGACGCGGTACAGCAAGCAGCTTGGGTTCGCGGCGGCGCACCCTGACATCGTCGCGCTCGCGCAGAAGGATCAGAAGCAGATCGGTGAGGCGCAAGAATTCGCGCCTGAAATCGCGGTGCTCTCCGCCCATCCGGCGCTGTTCACCAGGCTGGCCACTTACAAGGACGCCAGCAAGATCCCGCCCGCCCTGCTGAATGCCGCGATCAAGGCCGCTGGAGGCGGAGCCAAGGGACTGGGCATCTTGTCCACGATCTCGTCCAATAAGGCGGCGATCAACGACGTTGTCGCGCACGCTTCCGATCTGAAGCAGATCCAGCCATTCGCGGCTCAGCTCACCGCGCTGGCGGCCGTGCCGACCGCGTCGATCGATCTGGTGAAGCCGTACGCCAAGCAGCTCGGCGAGCTGCAGGCGATCCCGCCAAAGGTCATTGACTACATGAACACCCACTCCGGGGCGGTAGCCGCAGCTGCTGACACCACCGACGGGCAATGGCGGACCTGGTACTGGTTCTGCTTCGACGGGATCATCTTGTTCCTGCTCAGCGTCCCGATCCTGCGCGGCCGGTGGCGGCCGCGCGACGCTCGCCAGGACGAGGCGGCCCACGAGGCGATGGTCAGCGCCGAGCTGGAGGCCATGCACGTTCCGGTCTCTGCTGACTGACCCGCCGAACTGAGTAACGTAGGGGCCGGCCGGGACATCCCGGCCGGCCCCTACGATTCAGGGCCTGGGCGGCCAGCAGACCAGGACCGGATCAGGGCTGGCAACTCAGATAGCCCGGCGATGATGGCGTCTGGCTTGGCCTCTTCGAACGTCGGTACCTGCGAGTGCGGTACCAGGACGGCGCGCATGCCGACGCTCTTCGCGCCGTGAATGTCGTCCCAGGGCCGGTCGCCGACGAAGACGCAGCGGCTCGGGTCGGTGGCGCCGACCGCCGCCATCGCGGCGCGGAACGCCTCCGGGTGCGGCTTGGCCCAGTCGATCTCGCTGCTGTAGACGGCGCCGTCGATGAGGTCGAGGATGCCGTCGCGGCGGAATACGTCCTCGTGCCAGTCGCGGGGCCAGAGGGTGTTCGACAGGACGCCGATTTTCAGCCCCTGCTCGCGCAGGGCGCGCAGCGTCGCGGCGGCGGCCGGGTCGGTGTATGTGTGCGGCTCCCACTGGACTAGATAGGTCGCGAACAGAGCCTGGGTCGGGTCGATCCCGGCTACCTCAAGCACGCTGAGAAGGGTCGAGCTGCGGCGCTCGCCTCTTACCAGTTCCCAGGCGGCCATCTCGGCCGCGTGGGCCGCGCTGGCCCGCTGCTCGTGGTCATCGGGGAAGTGCGGCTGGCAGACAGCCTGCCAGAGCGCGACATGGTCGATCGTGTGCCACGGGGTGAGCGTGCCGCCCCAGTCGAAGATCACTGCTTCCGTTGTCGGGTCACCAGTTGCCACACGCCCGATCCTATCCGGGTCTGAGCGCATCGTCCCTGATCAGGACGTTGGGCCGAGAAAAGATGTGAATGCGGGATTGCCGATCCCGCGTTGGTCGCGCAAGATGCCTGTGATGGGGTGGGAAGGATTGGCCTGTTGGTTGCTACCCCGTCGCTTTGAGTTTGGTTCCGGCACTTAACGTGACCTGCCGGACGCTCCGGCAGTAGCCGGAATGCGGCACACGAGGAGGAACGGATGCGAATGCTGCACCTAAGAGGCAGCAGGCTGGTCGGGGCGGTCTCGGCCACCGCGGCCGCCGGCGCGCTAATCGCCGGCTCGCTGGCCATAGCGGGGGCGGCGGGTACCGCCTACGCGGCCAAGGGCAAGCTGACGGCGGTCAACGTCCCGCAGCACACCAGCAAGAACACGTGCCATCTCGGTAATGGCATCACCCACGTCGTCCGGATCGGGTTCGACAACGTTCACTATTTCAGGGACAACCCGAACGTCCCTTCCGACCTGGAGCTCATGCCCGCGCTGCTGAACTTCTTCAACGGCAACGGCACGATGCTCACTAACAACCACACCCCGCTGATCGCGCACACAGGTGACGATCTGCTGACCACGGCCACCGGCCTGTACGGTGACCGGCACGGCGACCCGATCGCCAACAGTTACCGTTCCTACAACACCGACGGCACGACCGACCTGACCTCGATGTTCTCGTACTGGAACGCGCCGATCCCGGATGTGAACAACCCGAACCCGGGCCATGACACCAACCCGAACATGGTGTACTCCCCGGTGCCGCCGGCTACCTCGCCGACGCCGATCGCACCGAACAAGGTCACGCCGGCGCCGTGGGTTCCGTTCACCAAGGCCGGCTGCAACGTGGGCGATGTCGCGACGGCTAACGAGGTTCTTGAGAACACCAGCCCCGACATCCCGACGCTGTTCGGCCCGAACTCACCTGAGGCCAAGCAACTCGCCGCCGACCCTGACTCGTTCAAGGACCCTGAGGCGGCTGACTACGTCGGCCTGACCGTGCACTGCGCCAAGAAGAACGCGTTCTGCGCGACCGCCACCGGCGTCAAGTTCGGCCAGACCTCGGCGACCCACACGCAGGTGCCCGACCTGCTGCCCGACCAGCCTGGCAGCTACACCGGCTTCGACGCGCTGTTCGGCCACCGGTACATCGCGCCGCAGCTTGGCGCCGGTACCGCCAACGTCTCGCACGACGGCTTCCCGGTCACCAACGCGTCCGGCAACCTGGTCGACCTGTTCGGTAACCAGATCAACGGCGCGTTCCTCAACAACACCCCCGGCTTCCCCGGCTTCGGCAGCATCAACGCACCCCAGTCGCTGGCCTACGCGGCTGACATGCTGGAGACCGGCGTGCCGGTCGTCAACATGTACATCTCGGATATTCACGGCAACGAGAGCATCCCGTCACTGACTGCCTCCGGCCAGCCTTGCTTCCACGCCCCGGCGGCGCTCGGCAGCGGCAGCGCGTGCTACATCGCCCAGGCGCAGTACTACAACCAGGCGTTCGCCGAGTTCTTCCAGCGGCTCGCCGCCGACGGCATCACCCCGTCGAACACGCTGTTCGTGCTCAGCTCGGACGAGGGCGACCACGAGGCCGGCGGCAACGTGGGCCGCGCGGTCCAGCCGACCCCGGCCAACTGCGACGGCGCTCAGGTCAGCGGCAACACGGTAACTCCTGACGTGCTGTGCACCTACCCGGCGGGCTCGTTCGGCGAACTGGCCGGCAACATGACCGGCCTGCTGAACGCGGCCGGCAACACCACGCCGTTCGCGCTCGAGAACGACTCCGCGCCCGAGTTCTACGTCACCGGGCAGCCTGACCCGAATTCGACGCCGGTGCGAAACCTCGAGCACCTGGTGTCCGGGCTGACGGCTGCCAACCCGTATACCGGCACCACTCAGACGATCGACAACTTCATGGCCGATCCGACGGAAGAGGCCATACTCCACTTCGTCAACGCCGATCCGAGGCGAACGCCGACGTTCGCGATGTTCGCCAAGCCGGACTACTTCCTGTCCACGAGCAACACGCAGAACTGCGGCAGCACCTGCGTGACCATAAACACCGGCTTCGCCTATAACCACGGCGACTACGCGGCTGAGATCAACACAAACTTCCTCGGCTTGGTTGGGCCTGGGGTCAAGCATCTCGGCGCCGACAACGCTCCCAACGCCGGACCGAATTCGGCCGGCGCGAACAGCGGCCAGACCGAGGTCGTCGACACCCACCTCAACGGTCCGTGGGTCGACGAGGCCGACATCAGGCCGACCATGCTGTACCTGGCCGGCCTTACGGACAAGTACAGGTTCGACGGCCGGGTGATCACCCAGGTCCTGACCAACCCGAACTCGGCGCTGTCCGCTCCGGGCGTCACCGACCTTGGCGAGTGCTACAAGCAGCTCAACTCCAGCGTCGGCCAGTTCGGGGCCGCAACCCTGATCGCGGACACGGGTGCCATCAACAGCCAGAGCGCTGGTGATGCCACCTACACGAGCACGGTGGCGGCGCTGCACAACCTTGAGAAGTGGCGGGACACCGTCGCGATCAAGGTCAAGGGCAGCTTGGACTCCGCTGAGTTCAGCAACCGGAAGATCAGGAATGTCAACAAGCTGCAGGGCCGGTGTGAGTCGGTCCTGTCGGCCGCGCAGTCGATGGCTAACCAGTTCTCTAGCTAAGCGGCCAGGCGCCTTCAGGACGGCGGTCCCGGCCTCGCGGCCGGGGCCGCCGTTCGCTTTGCTTATGTCGGGGTAGGGATGCGGAGCGCGCCCGGGTACTGGGAGACTAGGAAGACAAGGCTAGGCACGACGGTGTTCCTGCCTAAGAAGGGATGCGTCTCATGGCCGATCCGGACAGCCAGGCACAGCCTCGGGCCGCCAGTGCCGCCAATGGCAAGGTTGCGCTGACCGGCTCGGTCGTCGCCAACGGCAGGGTATCGAAGCGGGACACCGGCGAGATCGTCGCGGAGATCGAGCGGACCCGGCAGAACCTGGCCCGCACGATCGACACGCTGGCGGATCGGGTAAGCCCGTCGAGCGCCCGGCGGCGGCTGCGCGAGCGGGCGACCGAGGAACTGAGCAAGCCTGAGGTCCAACTGGCGGCCGCCGCGGTCGCGCTTGCCCTGACCGGGATCGTCATCTACCGAGTGTTCGGACGCAGGCCCAAGTCCTGACCGCCTTGGTATGCCCGGCTACAGGAAGGCTTTGCCTTCGCCGCGGTATGTGGGCACGGTGGCGGTGATCGCGTCGCCGTCCACTAGGTGCAGTTCATTGAAGCGCTCGCACAACTCGCCGGCCTTGGCGTGCCGGAACCAGACTCGGTCGCCGAGCCTTAGTTCATCGGCGGCCGGACCGAGCAGCGGCGTCTGGACCTCGCCGGCTCCTTCGTTCTTGTCCAGCCGCAGTCCGGCCGGCAGATACGGGCTCGGCAGCCTGGCCTTATCGGCCGGGCCGGAGGCGATGTAGCCGCCGCCGAGCACCGTGGCCACGCCCGGGCCGGGCCTGCGCACCACCGGCAGCGCGAACAGCGCGGCCGGCTGTCCGGTGAACGCGCGGTAGGCGTCGAACAGCGTTGGCTGATAGAGCCCGGAACCCGCGCCGATCTCGGTCACGGCGGGTTCGATGGCAGTCGTCTGGATCGAGCCCGTGCCGCCGCCGTTGACGAAGTCCAGCGGTGCCACTTCCCTGATGGCCGCGACGATCGCTGCCCTCCGCCGGGCCAATTCGCTGATCGACTGGCGCTTCATGGCCTGGATGACCTTGGCGTAGACGGGCCGGCCGGGCGGGATGTCCCCGACACCGGCGATCTGGGCTTCGTAGGCCATCATCCCGGCTAGGCGCAGGGCGGGCCGGTCCACGATCGCCCTGGCTAGTGCCGCGGCCTCCGCCGGAGTGCGGATCGGCGACCGCCGCGCGCCGACCCGCAGCCGGCCGCCGAACGCCAGGAAGCCAGCGTCGATGTCGATCGCGACCTTGACCGGGCAGGGATCGGTGACGGTGGCCGCCGCTCTGGCGATCAGGTCGATGTGGTTGGTGCAGTCGACCATGACGGTGATGGCCATGGCCGTGGGCGGATGAGCGGCCAGGCGCGCCAGCGCGGCGGTGTCGGCGCTCGGGTAGGCGACCACGATGTCGTCGCTCACCTGGCATTCGGCCAGCCACAATGCCTCGGGGAGGGTGAAGGCCAGGATCCCGCGGAAGCCCGGCATCGCCAGCAGGTCGTTAATCAGGGCGCGGCAGCGCACCGACTTGCTGGCCAGGCGGATCGGAACCCCGCCCGCACGGCGGGTCATGTCCGCCGCGTTGGACCGCAGAGCCGCTAGGTCGACGACAGCGAAGGGCGCCTCGAGCTGCGAGGTCGCCGCGTTGAGCCGCTTGAGGCTCGGTTCGCTATGGTCGGCGACGAAAGCGGCCTGCGTCACTGCTCCTCGTCCTGTATCAGGGCCGCGTACTCGGCCGCCGAGAGCAGGCCGGGCGGCTGCTCGTCACCGTCGAGCCTGATCTTGAACAGCCAGCCCGCACCGTACGGGTCGGAGTTGACCAGCCCCGGGTCCTCGTCGACCTCGGGGTTGACCTCGGTCACCTCGCCGTCGGCCGGGCAGTAGATGTCGCTGACCGACTTGGTCGACTCGACCTCGCCGCACGGGTCACCCGCGGTGACCCTGGAGCCGGGCGTCGGTGCCGACACGTAGACCACGTCGCCGAGCGCCCGCTGGGCATAGTCGGTGATGCCGACCCGGGCGACCGAGTCTGAGATGGCCACCCACTCGTGCTCGGCGGTGTAGTGAAGCTCCTCGGGAACGCTCATCTGTGACATCCCTTTCTCGTGCTGTCGTGCTTCTCGTGCCGCGTGGGCCGATGCCGGCCGCTGCCCGCGGCGTCGTTTGCGGGTTAGTCCCGTTGCTGTCGGCGGTAGAACGGAAGCGGAATCAGTTCGGCGGGCTCGGCACTACCCCGGATGTCGATCGCCAGCCGCCCGTCTCCATCGGCCTGGCCCGATTCCAGGGCGTCGGTGGCTTGCTTCGCGGCGTCGGCGTTCAGGTACGCCATCGCGATCGGCCGGCCGAGCGTGGGGGAGTGCCCGCCACTGGTCACCATGCCGGCCGGGGCGCCATTCCACAGCACGCCGAAGCCGTGCCGCGGGACCCGTCTGGTCAGCCCGGCCAGTCCGACCAGCACGTGCTCGCGCGGCTGGCTCGCCTTGTCCGCCAGGGCCGCGCGGCCGACGAAGTCGCTGGCCTTTTCGAGCTTGACGACCCGGCCAAGACCCGCGTCATACGGGGTTAGCTGCCGGCTGAGCTCGTTGCCGTACAGCGGCATCCCGGCTTCCAGCCGCAGCGAGTCCCTGGCCGCGAGCCCGGCCGGGATCAGGCCCGCTCCCTGGCCGGCCTCGGTGAGCGCTGACCACAGGCCGGCCGCGTCCTTCGGTTCGGTGAAGATCTCGAACCCGTCCTCGCCGGTATAACCGGTCCGGGCCAGCAGTACCGGGCGGCCGGCCACGACGGCTGGGTAGCCGGCGTAATACCTCAGTTCGGTCAGGTCGGTGTCGGTCAGGCCGGCCAGGATCTCCGGCGCTCGCGGTCCCTGGATGGCGATCAGCGCGTACTCGCTGGTGCGGTCTTCCACCTGCGCGGCCAGGCCGCTGCCGCTCGCCCGCTCGGTCAGCTCGGCGGCGACCTTGACGGCATTCGACGCATTCGCGACAACCAGGAAGTCCTGGTCGTCGAGCCGGTAGACGATCAGGTCGTCGATGACGCCGCCGTCGGCGGCGACGATCATCGTGTACTTGGCTCGACCCGGGCGGATCGCCGAGATATCGCTCACCAGCGCGTAGTCGAGCGCGGCGGCGGCCTCGTCGCCGGTCACTCGCAGCTCGCCCATGTGGGAAAGGTCGAACAGGCCGGCTGCGGTCCTGACCGCGTTGTGCTCGGCGGTCTCGCTTCGGTAGCGCAGCGGCATCAGCCAGCCGGCGAAGTCGGTCATCGTCGCGCCGAGGCTCTCGTGCACTGCCGACAGCGGGGTGCGAGTGAGCGCCTCTGACCGCAGTTCAGGCATCTGTGGCTCCTGGGGCAGCGGGAATGCTGGCCAAGCCTATCGTCCCGGGGCTGAGCCTGCCCGAGCCGTGGTGGCGGTCTCGCACTGGCTGAGGTCAGCTGGGACGATAGGAGCATGACGCTGCTTACCGAAGACGAGATCACTGCCGCCCTCGCCACGACACCGGGCTGGGAGCGAGCAGGAAACGAGATCACCCGCACGGTGAAGCTGGGCGACTTCTCTGGCGCCATGCTCTACGTGGGCGCGGTGGCGCATCTAGCCCAGACCGCGAACCATCATCCGGACATCGCGATCTCGTGGAACCGGGTCACGCTGACGCTGTCCACCCATTCGGCCGGCGGGCTCACCGAGGCCGACTTCGCGCTCGCCAGCGCGATCAGCGCGCTGCCCTGAGCCCGCACTGCCCTGAGCCCGTACTGCCCTAAGCTGAAGTCGCATGGTGGAAATCAAGACGCCCGGAGAGGTCGAGGCGATTCGCGCGGCCGGCCGGGTCGTAGCTCAGGCCCTGGCCGCGACCAGGAAATACGCGGCCGCTCGGGTTCGGCTGTCCGAGCTGGACGAGGTCGCCAGGTCCGTGCTCGCGACCGCGGGTGCGACCTCGCCTTTCCTCGGCTACCTGCCCAGGTTCGCTCCGACGCCGTTTCCCTCGGTGATCTGCGCCTCGGTGAACGACGCCGCCCTGCACGGCATCCCCGGCCGGCGTCGCCTGGCCGAGGGCGACCTGGTCAGCATCGACTGCGGGGCGACGCTCGACGGCTGGACCGCCGACGCCGCGATCTCGTTCACGGTCGGTGAGCCCAGGCCCGATGACGCGCGCCTGATCGAGACCACCACGGCCGCCCTGCGGGCCGGAATCAAGGCAGCGGTTGCCGGAGCCAGGATCGGCGACATCTCGGCGGCGATCAGCCTGGTCGGACGGGCCCGCGGATACGGAATCAGCACCGACTTCGGCGGGCACGGTGTCGGCCGGAAGATGCATGAATCGCCGTCCGTGCCGAACGAGGGCATGAAGGGTCACGGCCTCAAGCTCACGCCCGGCCTGGTGATCGCCATAGAGCCCTGGTTCATGGCCGGTGGCGATGACCGTTACGTGATCGACAACGACGGCTGGACGATCCGGACCGGCGATCGCAGCCGGGCCGCCCACGCCGAGCACACGATCGCGGTCACTGCGACTGGTCCGGTTGTGCTAACCGAGCTGTGAGGCAACTGGCCCGCTCGGGTGGGTGAAAGTGGCAGCCGGCCTTGTCCCGCGGATGGCGCCGCGCCCCCGGGCGGCACCATCCGCAGGACAATGACCCTGCCGCGCGTCGCGACCTCGTCATGGCGCGTGCCAGGTCCTGGCCGGCGGGCCAGGACGGCACCACGTCCCCCGGACGAAGGCCCCCCTCCGCGACTCGCGGCTTCCCCCATTCCCCCCCGACGGCGCCTTTCCCGCCCCTGCAGGTGACAAAGAGCTGTAACTGCAGTAAGGAACTGTGCCGTCTGAGGTTCTAGTTATACACGCTACCCAGGGAAAACTACGGTCGGTTACCAAATTGAAGCCGACGGTGACGGAATGCGACGGTCAGTTCATGCCTGAATGGCATAGCTCGCCCGGAGGAGAATCGCGGGACTCGCTCGGATGAGGCCGGTGCGATGGCCTAGCTCAGCCGGACTAGCCCCAGGCCGAAACCTGGGGCCGGCCCTAGCGCACGGGTCAGCTCAGCTCGCAGGGCAGGTGCTTGATGCCGTTGATGAAGCTGGACAGCAGCCGGTCCGGCTCTCCCGAGGCCCTGATAGCGGGTACCCGGTGCAGCAATTCGCGCAGCATCACGATGATCTCACGCCGGGCCAGATGCGCGCCCAGGCAGAAATGGGGTCCGGCGCCGCCGAATCCCACGTGCGGATTGGGCGACCGGGTGATGTCGAAGCGCATCGGGTCGTCGAATACCGCCTCGTCGCGATTGGCCGACCAGTACATCAAGGCGACCTTGTCGCCTTCGCGGAACTGGTAGCCATTCAGTTCGGCGTCGCGGGTCAGCGAGCGCCGCATCCAGATCACCGGCGAGACGTACCTGACGATCTCCTCTACGGCCGCGCCGATCCTGCCCTCGAAGTCGGCCAGCAGCAGTTCACGCTGGTCGGGATGCTCGGTGAGCAGCATCAGCGCGTGGGAGAGCGCGGTGCGGGTGGTCTCGTTGCCCGCGACCACGAGCAGGATGAAGAACGAGCCGAGTTCGGAGGGGGACAGCTGCTCTCCGTCGACGTTCGCGCTCGCCAGCGCCGTGATCAGGTCATCGCCCGGGTCCTTCTGCTTAACGGCGGCCAGGTTGGTCACCAGGCCGGCCAGGTCAGCGCCCGCGGTCAGCAGTTGGGTGACGGCCTCGTCCATGTCCTGGCTGAGGAACTCGGGGTCGGCGCCGGCCAGGATCAGGTTGGTGTTCTTCAGCACCATGTCGAAGTGCTCGTCGCCGATCCCCATCATGTCGCAGATGATCTTCAGCGGCAGTTTGGACGAGACCTGCGTCACGAAATCGCACGGACCGGTGGCGATCAGGTCATCGACGATGCTCACGGCCGCAAGCTGCACGTCCTGCTCAAACTTCTTGATCATCTTCGGAGTGAACGTGCGGGAGACGATCCGGCGCAGCCGAGCGTGACGCGGGTCGTCCATGCTGATCATCGACCCGAAGTACTCGTTGAACTCGGGCGGCAGGTCGACCAGGCTCGTCGCGCCCCGAGCCGAGGAGTAGATCTCGGGATGCCGGCTGGCCTCGACCACGTCGGCGTGCTTGACCAGCGCGTAGTAGCCGTCACCGTTGTCGGAGATCGGGTTCTCCGGCTGCTCGAAATAGGGCGGAGCATCTAGGGCGCGAAGCTGAGCGAACATGGTGTGCCGGTCAGCTAGCGACTGCGTCCAGAAGTCGTTCTCCGACATGTTGAGCTCGCCCGTGATCGGCGTCGGGTGGGGTGCGGACGTAGTCACGACGGGGCCGCCTTTCGGGTCAGATCACCTCAATACTTCATGGTGTCAGACGACCGCGCGCAGCGGCAGAGCGCGGTACCCCCGAGTAACCTAGCCCAGGACGAGCGGCATGTAGCCCAGCACGTCGACGATCTGGCCGACGGTGATCTTGCCCTTGCGCAGGATCGTAACCTCACCTGCGGTGCAGTCGACGACCGTGCTGAGCACGCCGGGCGGGATCGGCCCGTTATCCAAGAACACGGCCGTGTGCTCCTCGAGGTCACCGACCGAACTCTGCCCCTCCACGATCTCGCTGGCCGCCGGGCGCGCGGCCGAGGCCACCATCGGCCCGGTCTTGCCGAGCAACTCGATCGCGACCTCCTGATCGGGCACCCGGACCTGGACGTACCGCTCGTCGCCGCCAACGTGCCAGCGCAGCGAGGGCGAGGCCGGCACGATCAGCGTCATCGGCCCGGGCCAGAAAGCGTCGGCCAGCATCCGGGCGTGCTCCGGTGCCTGCATTGATATTCCGTCAAGAACCTGCTTATCGCTAATGAGGACCTGCAATGGCGTTGATTCGCCTACCGCCTTAGCCGTCCTGATCGCGGCAGCAGGAGCCTCGCCGAACGCATAGCCGACCAGTGCGTACGATGTGTCGGTCGGCATCACGACCAGCTTCTGGCTGAAGATGGCGGAAACAGCCGCGGCGATGCCCTGAGTTCGCGTCTCTTCGCTGAGGCAGTCGAAGACCTGCACGGCATCGCTCCCATCCTCGGCTAGCGCCCGCGTTTGCCCGCGGCATGCGGGCAGCGGTCACGCTAGCATGGCGGCCGGTTACGGTGCCCGCTTGGGTAGCGAGGCGAGAGGGAGCTTAATGACGCGGTTCGAATTCACCAGGCCACGTCCGGTTAGCCGGACTATTACCTTTTCCGAGGTGGCCAGAATTTCGGACAGCCTTCGCGGTGGCTCGCTGGCCGTGCTGCCAACCGAGACCGGCTACATGCTCGCCGCGCTGGCCACCTGCCTGCCCGCCGTAGAGCGCGCCTTCGCGGTGAAACACCGCAATCACGCCCAGGTCATGCACGTCGCGTGCGCGTCGCTGGCAATGGCTGCGCAGATCGGCGAGCTCAACCCGCCGTCGCTGCGGCTGCTGGGCGAATTCACCCCCGGCCCGGTGTCGGTCGTCGTGCCGAAGACCACGCTGCTGCCCGACCGGCTGGTCACCATGGACGGCACCGTCGGCATCCGGGTGCCCGACCACCCGGCGACCCTGCAGGTCATCCGCGAGGTTGGAACTCCGCTCACCGCCACCAGCCTGAACGTCAGCGGCAGCGCCCCGGCCCTGGTGAGCGAGCTCGAGCTGGAGTCACTGAACTGGCCCGCCGGCGAGGTGATCCACATCGTCGCCGACGATGACTCGATCAGCTACCAGACGGGTTCCACGCTGGTGCGGGCGGTCGGCCCGGATGTCGAAATCCTGCGGGCCGGCCCGATATCGGAGTCGCAGGTGCGCGAGGTCGTCAGCGGGACCAGTTACCTGGAGGCCGCTCGCGCCTGACGGCGATCGGATTCGGCCGCCCGGCGCGGCCGGGGCGTTCTGGGCGCTCGCCCGGCCGGGTCACGCTCTCCCGTCATGATCGCGATCGCCATCGGATGACTCAGGCCCGTCACGCTGACCAGCACGCACGCGATCGTCGCGGAACCGTCACGCAGCAGCAGCCAGCGCGACCCGGCCACCGGCCGCACCTGCGCCGACAGTGCCGCTTGGGATGCGGGCGCCCCGGTGCACGAGGCGATTGCCCGCGCCAGCGCGCGCCTGGCCTCGGTCACGCCGGCTTCGCTGAACCCCGGGTCGTCGTAGGCGAGCCCGCCATAGGCGCCCAGCAGCGCCTGGTCGAGGGCATCGAGTTCCTGACCGTCGAGCCCAGAGCCATCAAGCACGGGGAGCCAGCCTTCGGCGCGGTCGGCGGCCGCGGACTTGCGCGCCGGCTTGACCGCCCGCCAGCCGCAGGCGGCCGGCCCGCCCGCCCGGACCCGCAGGGACAGTCCGGTGATGCCCGAGTCGTTCGCGGCCGCCTTGACCCAGCCGTCGGCCGACCGGCCGTCCGCGGAATCCGGCCGTCGGCCCACCCGAACCTCCAGGTCGGGCCCGAGACCCAGTTCGGCCGTGGAGCGCTCAAGGAAGCAGCCGAGCAGCGGCACCGGCCAGGGTCCAGTGCGCGGCAGCGACCCGCCGTCGCGCATCCGGAGTCCCCGCAGCGCCGCGACCAGTCGCCCGGCGGAGTCGGTGGCCTCCACGTCCCACACGGTCTGAGCCTGCTCGGCTTGGGCGACCGCCACCGGGCTGGCACCAGCCCCTGGTCGAGCCCCGTCGCCGGCTCGCGGCCTCGGCACCACGGTGCCTGCAACCACGGTGCCCGCGACCACGGTGCCTGCGACCACGGGGCCAGGACTGTCCTGGGCAGCGGCGGGCTCCGTCTGGCTGATCGTCACCGTCACCGAACCGTCCCCGCTGCCACCGCCGAACGCGGCCGACTCACAGCCCGCGAACAACAGCCGCCGGTGCGGCACGCAGACCTGGGCCAGCTGCAGCGCGACATCGGTGATTCCCGGGTTGCCGAGCAGCAGGTCCGAGGTGACCGCGCCCGCGTCCGCGGGCTCAGCGTCGGACGCCGCGTAGAACCAGGGCCGCCGGTCAGAGTCGTCCGCGAGCCCGATCGCCGTCCGCGAGCCGGCCACCCGCACGGAGACCAGCCGCCGGAACCGTCCGGCCTGGAAGCACACCGGCCCGTAGATCTCGGCGGCGTCGATCTCGCTGGCCCCGGCCGAGGATCGCTTGCCCGAGCCGCCGCGCTTGCCTGACGCCGCCGGGCCGGACTCGGCCGGCTCCGGCTCCGACCCGGTCGCTTGCGGGAGGCAGCTGAACGTCGCACCGAAATGCTCGACCGCGAAGTCCGTGTGGTCACACCTGACGATCACCGAAACCGTATCGTCGGCGCGGAGCGCGCAGATCCGCAGCACCGCGGTCGCCTGGCCGGCGAGCACGATCGGCGAGGCCATCGAGATTCCGGTTGCGGTGCGCAGGGGCCGGCCGGCAAGCACCGAGGCCACCTGGGCCATCGCCTCGACGGCCAGCGTCGGCGGCAGCAGGCAGACCCCGTCGGTGAAGTAGTCGGTCAGATAGGGATCGGTCTGCGGGCTGACCGTCGCCTCGGTAATCAGCTCGACTCCCTGGTAGTGCAGCACGACTCGCTCGGTGAACCGCCCGCGCGGCCTGGCTTCGGCCTCCTGGGCCGCCAGCGCGGCCAGTGCGATCGGCCGCGGTGCCCGGTGCCCGGCCCGGCCGTGCACGACCGGCCTCGGCGGCAGTTCGGGCTGGGCGAGCAGCTTGAGCAGCAGCCGGGAACCCTCGCCGACCGGCATCGGCGTGAACCCGGCGAGTTCCAGCGCCCGCGTCAGTTCGGCTCGCTCGCCGAATCCGCTGCCTGACCAGGCCGGCCAGTCCACGTGCACCGCCCGGCAGGCTGAACTGGCCGCCGCGAGCCTTTCCCCCTGATCGGCGATGGCGCCAGTCACCAGTGCCGTCGCCGACTCCCCGGCCAGCCCGTAGCGTCCGATCACCGAGCCGAACGTGACGATGAACCTGAGCCGCTCGCCCGCTACCGCCACCAGTTGGTCGAGCTCGCTGGTCTGCTCGTCCAGCTGGGACTGGAGCTCGCCGGGCCTGAGCTGGGAGACGGGGCCAGGCCGAACTGGCCGGGCGGCTTGCGCGATCGCGGTGACCGGCCCGAGCCGCGACTCGATCCGGTTCACGGCCGCGCTGAGCGCCGCCGCGCTCGCGGGGTTGACGATCTCGTAACCAACCGCCGCGCCGGCCACCCTGAGCTGCTCCAGCGCGGCAATGACCTCATCGTCGCGCTGGCGATGGTCCCGGCCGATCACCGCGATCGCCGCCCCGGACAGCGCCACGACCTGAGCGAACGCCAGCCCGGACGCTCCGGCGCCCCGGCTGATCAGCACGACGTCTCCGGCGCCCAGCGGGAATGAACGGCCACTGCGGGGGGCTCCGGGGGGTAGTCCCCCCGGGCTAGCAGAGCCTAGGTCGATCGGCGTCAGGACCGGCTCGGTGATCGTGCCGTCCGCACCGACCGCCAGCTCCCGGTACTGACCGGGCACGGCCGCGATCTGGCTGGCCGCTTTCAGGCTGTCCGGCGTCAGCGGCGCCCGGACGACGACTATGCCGGTCAGCGGGTGCTCGGCGTGCAGGCTGGCCCACAGGCCGGTAAGTCCGGCATCGGGACTGACCGCGACCAGCCGCCTGGTGGTGATCGCGTCGCGAGCCGCCGCCAGCGCGGCCGGCAATGTTCCGGCGTCGTGCAGGGTGCCGAGCACCGCCAGAGTTCGGCCCGCTACCGCATCATGAGAGTAAAAATCATTGACCATCGGGAGAAACGCATTGCACCCGCCGGCGTGGATTCGCCAGGCTCCGTCGCCCGGCGGCTCGATCGGGTCCATCGGCAGCACGAACTGCTCGGCGTAGCAGCGCGACCACGGACCGACCCCGGCCACCGAGAGGTGCGCGGGCTGGAGCTGGGCTGGCTGGAGCTGGGCTGGCTGGAGCTGGGCCGTCGGCGCCGGACGCAGCGTCTCCGGCAGCGGGACGCGAGACTGCGGGACACCTCCTAGCAGCGAGACACTTGGGCGCGGCGTACCTGTCCGCTGGACGCTGCGACGGCTGACCCGCTGTCGCTCGGCCGGTGGCCGGTCGGCCGCGACGTGCGGCGTGCGGCGCTGGCTCGGGTTAGTGATGAAGACCTGCTCGCGCCAGATATCGATCGGCCGGGACTGCCGTTTGCCGTACAACAGCTCAGGCCTGGTCAGCGCGCCAGCCGCGAACAAGGCGGCCGCGGCCCGGGCCAGAGACTGATCTTCGGCCGGGTCGCCGTCGATGCTGACCACCGGAACCCGGCGCCGCTGACCGGCGCCCGAGCCCCCGACCCCGCCGAGCTGGCCGATCGCCCTGGTGAGGTCGCGGTCCCGGCCGGTCTGGAGCAGCAGCGTCGCACCGATCGCGCCAAAGCGCACCGCCGAAGCCAGCCGCTGCGGCCGGGACAGCCCCGATGGCCAGAGCTCTACCGCCGAGAGCCTGGCCCCCGGCTCAGTCGACCGGGCGTCGAGCAGTTCGGCGCTTAGCATCTTGATGATGTCGTCGGCGTCGGTCAGCTGGGTTCCGGTGCAGCCGGAGACCAGCCGGCAGCGGGGCGGGCCGAATTCGAACGTCGCGTACTCATCGAGCGCGCTGCTCAGGCTGCCGGGCGCGGCGGTCACCGACGCGGTCAGTGCCGCGGCTCGGAGCCGGTTCAGCGCGCCCACCTCCGCCTGCCCGATGCAGCCGGCCCAGGCCAGTCCCGCCAGCTCGCCGATCCCGTGCCCGACGGCCGCCTTCGGCTGGACACCGAGTTCGTCGAGCCTGCGCAGCACGGCCAGGGACCGGCCGAGCTGGGTGTCCGGCAGCTCGGCGTCATCCTGCGGCTGGCCGGACAGCAGCAGCGTGACCCGGCCGTCGGCATTGTCGGCCACGAAGATGCCCGGCCTGGCGCTGATCAGGCTCCCGGTCAGCTTCGGCAGCATCGTGATCGCCTCACGGGCGAGCCTGGCCAGCTGCTCCTGCCTGGTCGCCACGATCGCCGCCCTGGCCCGGCCCTGGCTGTTCCAGGCGGCCTCGACTGCGAGCTGGGCGGCGAGATCTTGCAGCTGGGCATCGGACAGCCAGGGAGCGACCTCGGCGATCCTGGTCAAGATCTCGGTCAGTTCGGCCCGGTCGGCGGCATGTACCAGGAAGGCCGACGGCGGGAAGCAGGCGATCGGCGTCCGGCCATAGGCCGGCGGGCGGAATCCTCTGTCTGCCCCGGCCGACTGCCTGGCCGGGGCGGCGCGGAGCACGAGGTGCGCGCTCAGCCCGTCGGTGCTGCGGGCGGTGACGCCGGCCTGCCGGATGCCGTCTGGCCAGGGCGTCGGTGCCGTCGGCGCCCAGAGGCCAGACCCGGCCTCGCGCAGCATCCGGTGCGGTGTGCCGACGCCGGCTGAAGGCGGGATCACCCCGTGGGAGGCGGCGAGCACGGCCTTGATCAGTCCCGCCGTCCCCGCCGCCGCTCGCGTATTGCCGATATTGGCCGTGATCGAGCCGAGCGCGGCCCGGCGCGGCCTGGTCGTCAGCATCGCGAGTGCTTCTAGTTCGGCCTCGTCGGCCGGTCCGGTGCCCAGGCCGCAGCCCTCGATGAGCTGGATATCGCCCGGGTCGACCTGAGCCATCTCATGGGCTCGGCGCATCGCCAGCAGCAGGCAGGCAGGGTCGTCGGCGCGGCGGCTCCGCTGGGCGCTGGTCGCGCTGCCCCAGCCGAGGATCTCCGCGTAGATCGGCAGGTCCGCCTTGCGCGCGTCGGCCGTGCGCATCAGCAGCACCATGCCGCAGCCCTCGCCGGGCAGGAACCCGGTCGGGTTCTCGTCGTAGATCCGCATGTCCGCGGTGGCCAGGACGCCGGTCTTCGCCAGGCCCACCAGGTCGAGCGGGTCGAGGCTGACGTCCACGCCGCCGGCCATCGCGATATCAAGCTCGCCGCTGACCAGCGCCGAGCAGGCCGAGGCGATCGCGGAGAGCGAGGACGCGCCGCCGGTGTCGATCGTGAAGCCGCCGCCGGTGAAGCCGAAGTGCGCGCAGATCGTCGTCGCGATCGAACCGGGCGTGGATCCGGCCAGCGTCTGCTCGGTGACCGGGGGGAGCGGCGACAGGTAACGCGTGGCCGCCGCCTTGAGCACCGTCTCGGCCAGTTCGGGCGGAGCCTGCGCTTCGAACAGCGCGTCCGCCAGTACCTGCCGCGAATAGGGCCAGCGCAGCCGGAGCAAGTTCGACCGCGACCCGTCGCCAGTGAGCGTGTTGCCGATATAGACACCGGCCCGGTCCTTGGACAGGCCCGATCCGCCGGCGAAACCAGCGGCGGCCATCACGCTGGCCGCCGTCTCCAGCGCCAGCCAATGCGCCGGGTCGGCGCTGTAGTAAGCGGTCTGGGAGATGCCGAAGGCCGCCCGGTCGAACCGCCAGCCTTCGATCAGGGCCGCGCGAGTGCTGTAGGTGGCATCGGCGGTCGCCGGGTCGGAGCTGTAGTAGTCGGCGAGGTCGACCCGGCAGGGCGGAATCCGGCGGAACGTGCGTCGGCCGGACAGCGCCACGTTCAACAAGGCACCAGGGTCGTCGGCGTCGGGGTAGCGGCACGCGAGCCCGACGATCGCGATCGAGTGCCTCGTGTCGTCAACCAGCCGCACGTCGCCGGTGCTGACCGGGCGCGCGAACTTGTCCGTGTCGTCGAAGTCGGGGTGAATCTCGGGGTCCGGCGACACCGGCGGAGCCGGCGTCGCCGGACGCAGTCGAACCGTGACTTCCTCTTCCCAGAAGTCAGGATCCGGCTGGTCGACACCAAGATCGGCGTCGGCTCGGGCCCTGCCCCGCTTGCGGCCGCCGGCGCGCGAATGGCCGGACCGTCGAATATCCATCATTCCCCCGAATGGGGCCTGCCGCTACTTTACGCATTCATGCAGGCCCAGAGCTAAACCCCCGTTTGCCCAGGTCGGACCGCCAGCGACGAGAATTTGGGCAATTCTTACCGACCCTGCTGGCTGAACCGAGACGCCATTATCGAGGGCTGGTCAGAGCACGGTCAAGGCAGGTTACAAGGCTGGGCCAGCCCGACCCGGTTGGCGGCATCAGGGCTTAGATGGCGTGGTTCGGCGAGGTCGGGTACCCTATGGATCGTGCATCGCAGCAACCTGCTCCTTACTTAGCCGCGTGCGTGCGGGCCCGGTGGGACGACTCCCCGGGACGAACCAGCACCCACGCGGCCACCCCTCGTGCTACGAGGGGTTTTTTGTTTGGAGGCCAAGGTTGACGGGGGCGAAGCCCGTCGGGAACTATCGCGAGGAATGCAATGGAAAGCCAGGCTGCAGACAGGGCAGCAGAGAAGTGGGATCCGCGCGCCGTTCAGGACAAGTGGCTAGCCACCTGGAACGAGATGCGGCTGTTCGAGGCCGGCGATGATCCAGCTGACGCCAGGCCGCGCAAGTACGTACTGGACATGTTCCCCTACCCGTCCGGCGACCTGCACATGGGCCACGCCGAGGCGTACGCGGTGGCCGACGCCATCGCGAGGTACTACTTCCAGCGCGGGTTCAACGTGCTGCACCCGATCGGCTGGGACGCGTTCGGCCTGCCCGCCGAGAACGCCGCGATCAGGAGCAACTCGCATCCCAAGGACTGGACCTATGCGAACATCGAGACCCAGGCCGCCTCATTCCGCCGGTACGGGATCTCGTTCGACTGGACCAGGCGGCTGAACACCTGCGACCCGGAGTACTACCGGTGGACGCAGTGGCTGTTCCTGCGGTTCTACGAGCGCGGCCTGGCCTACCGCCGCGACGGCTACGTCAACTGGTGCCCGAAGGACCAGACCGTGCTGGCCAACGAGCAGGTGATCGACGGCCGCTGCGAGCGGTGCGGCACCGAGGTCGTCCGGCGGATGCTGACCCAGTGGTACTTCAAGATCACCGAGTACGCCGACCGGCTGCTGGCCGACATGGCCCCGATCGAGAATCAGTGGCCTGACCGGGTGCTGCTGATGCAGCGCAACTGGATCGGCCGCAGCGAAGGCGCCGAGGTCAGCTTCGCGATCGAGGGCCGGGACGAGCCGGTCACGGTGTTCACGACCAGGCCCGACACGCTGTACGGAGCCACGTTCTTTGTGGTCGCGGCCGACTCGCCGCTGGCCGCCGAACTGTGCACGGCCGGGCAGCGAGACGAACTGGACGCCTACCTGCGCCAGGTCAGCAAGCTGACCGACATCGAGCGGCAGTCGGTCGAGCGTCCCAAGACCGGCGTGTTCCTGGGCCGGCACGCGATCAACCCGGTCAACGACGAGCGGATTGGCGTCTGGGCCGCGGACTACGTGCTGCCGGACTACGGCACCGGCGCGATCATGGCGGTGCCGGCGCACGACCAGCGCGACCTGGACTTCGCCCGTCAGTTCGGGCTGCCGGTCCGGGTCGTCGTCGAGACCGACCTGCCCGACCCCGGCCAGACCTGGCAGGCCACGCCCGGCGACGGCACGCTGGTCAATTCGGGACCGCTGGACGGCCTGAACAAATCTGCGGCGATCGCTGCGATCACCGAGACCCTGGCCGCCAAGGGCGAGGGCCGCGCGGCGGTCAGCTACCGGCTGCGGGACTGGCTGGTCTCCCGGCAGCGGTTCTGGGGCGCGCCGATTCCGATCGTCTACTGCGACGGCTGCGGCGAGGTCCCGGTACCGGACGACCAGCTGCCGGTGCGACTGCCCGACCTGCGCGGCCAGGATCTGCAGCCTAAGGGCGTCTCGCCGCTCGCGGCCGCGACCGACTGGGTCAACACGCAGTGCCCCAAGTGCGGCGGTCCGGCCCGTCGCGACACCGACACGATGGACACCTTCGTCGACTCGTCCTGGTACTTCCTGCGGTACTGCTCGCCGGACTATGACTTCGGGCCGTTCGAAGTGGACGCGGTCCGGCGGTGGAGCCCGGTCGACCTGTATGTCGGCGGCGTCGAGCACGCGATCCTGCACCTGTTGTACAGCCGGTTCTTCACCAAGGTCCTGCACGACATGGGCATGATCGACTTCACCGAGCCATTCGTGGCCATGGTGAACCAGGGCCAGGTGATCAACCAGGGCAAGGCGATGTCGAAGTCGCTGGGCAACGGCGTCAACCTGGGCGAGCAGCTGGCCGCGCACGGCGTGGACGCGATCAGGCTGACCATGGTGTTCGCCAGCCCGCCCGAGGACGACATCGACTGGGCCGATGTTCGCCCCGAGGCGTCGGTGAAGTTCCTGGGCCGCGTGGTCAGGATCGCCTCCGACGTGGGCGCTGGGCTGGGGACCGGTCCGGTCGGGACGGGCGATGTCGAGCTGCGCCGGGTCACGCATAAGACCATTGAGGAAGTCACCCGGCTGATCGAGTCGACCAGGCTGAATGTGGCTGTGGCCAGGCTGATGGAGCTGGCGACCGCGACCAGGCGGGCGATCGACACCGGGCCGGGCGCCGATGACCCGGCGGTCAGGGAGGCGGCGCAGACGCTGGCTGTGCTGCTGTCGGTGTTCGCGCCGTACACGGCCGAGGAATGCTGGGAGATTCTGGGCCACCAGCCTTCGGTCGCGCTGGCTGGCTGGCCGGCCGCGGACCCGGCCCTGCTGGTCCAGCACGAGATCACCTGCGTGGTCCAGGTCAACGGCAAGGTGCGGGACCGGCTGACCGTACCCCCGTCGATCGGCGAGGACGAACTGCGTGAGCTGGCGCTGGCCGCGCCCGGGATTGTCAGGGCACTGGACGGCCGTGGAATCAAGACGGTGATCGTGCGGGCGCCGAAGCTGGTGAACGTCGTTCCCGAGGCGGGGTGACCAGCCCCGGGCCGGACTGGCCTCTGGGAGCTAGGCGGAGAACACGCGCAAGGCGTTATCGCTAAAAGGCAGTGTTGTTCACCGGACCAAGCCCGCAACAGGAGCACCTGTTATCTGAATGATCGGGCCTGGTCCGGTGGTCAGACTCGGCGGAGTACCGCGACGACCCGGCCGAGGATCTCGGCCTCATCGCCCGGAATTGGGGTGTAGGCAGGGTTGTGCGGCATTAGCCAGACGTGACTGCCCGAGCGCTTGAACGTCTTCACGGTAGCCTCGCCCTCGATCATCGCGGCGATGATGTCGCCGTTCTCGGCCACGGGCTGCTGCCTGACCACGACCCAGTCGCCGTCCACGATGCCGGCATTCATCATCGAGTCGCCGACGACCTTCAGCAGGAAGAGCGTGCCCTCGCCCACCAGCGAGCGCGGCAGCGGGAAAATGTCCTCAATCGACTCTTCCGCGAGGATCGGGCCGCCCGCCGCGATCCGGCCGACAACCGGAACGTAGGCGGCTTCCTGGGACGTGATGTCCATGGGAAGCTCGTCTTCATCGAAACCAGGTTCGGGTCGGACGGCGGGATGTCCTGGCAACCTGACCTCAACCGTGCGCGGCCTTCCGGCGTCCCGGCGCAGGTAACCCTTGTTCTGCAGCGTCGAAAGCTGGTACGACACGCTTGAGGTACTGGTCAGTCCGACGGCCTCGCCGATCTCGCGCATGGACGGCGGATAGCCGCGCCGCTGCACGGATTCGCGGATAACTTGCAGTACTTTCCGCTGCCGCCACGTGAGCACATGGTCGGGATCTGGCTGGTCAGGCAGGTCAGGCACCGGTACGGGGACGCTGCCGCGCGGCTTGCGGCCCGGCTTGGCCTTGCGCCGGTCATCGCCTTTTGACCCGGCGTCGGCGTCCTGCGGCGACTCGCCGATCATGCCCGTGCTCCCGAAAGCTTGCGGGCCGCCGAGTGCTTGAGTCCCAAGAACCCCTCCGTTTTCTGTATCGCTAGTCATCCCGGCCTCCCGGTCGATGGCTGTTTTGTCACTGCCGACGCTAGCGCTTCACTCCAGTCACATCAAACATCTGTTCGACGGATGTCGAAAGTGTCGGACCCCTGCGGTATAAGTTCTGTCGTACCTTCGTTCGATCGAACGTTCTTACGATAGAACGAGTGATCGATCGAACAGTCGTTCGCGAACGGTAGTGGGCGCAGGGCAGTAGGTACGGAGCAGTCGAGAGTGCAGGAGGCGCAATGGACACGACGAGTGCCGCCGAGGCCAATCTCAATGCCAGAGTTCGGCCGCAGATTGTCGCGCTGCGGGCGAAGACTCCATATCCGAAGCGGCGGCCTCAGGGTGCGGCCGCGATTTCTGCTGGCGGACCGAGGCCGGCGCTGTCGCTGGTAGGGGCGGGACCTGCGGCCGATGGGCCAGGGGCGGCCAGGTCCGGGTCGGGGGCGGGGGTGCGGTTGTCAGTGGTGAAGCTGTCCGCGGCCGAGCCGCCCGCGGCGGGTCGGGCGGTAGCCGGGGCGGGTCGGCCGGCGGCCGGTGCGCGTACGCCGATCAAGCTGACCAGGCGCGGGCGGGTCGTCGTCGGGACGCTGATCGGCCTCGCCGTGGCGACGGTGGCGGTTCTGATCTGGTTCGGCGTGGCCGGTCAGGCGGAGGCGTCTAGTCACGTCGGCCCGAGGTTGCCGGCCAGCGACTCCGTGTCGCGAGTCGTGGTGCGCCCTGGAGACACGCTCTGGGAGATCGCCGCCAAGGCTGAGCCGAACGCCGATCCGCGCGCGACCATCGGCGAGATTCTCGACCTGAACTCGCTCACCGGCACGGCGGTCCGCATCGGCCAGGTCCTGTTCGTCCCCAAGGGCTAGATCCTGATCCGGCGCCTGGGCGTGTCGGCCATGACACGTTCGGCTTGGATGATCACTGCAACGGAGGTACGTTCCGGTCAACCGATATTGTTGAGCCAGCCGATATGGCGGTGCCATCGGCGGGTGTTGGTTCTGCAGTATTGGCTGGCGCGTTGAGCGGAGGTCGTATGCGCCTCGGTCGGGCTCGGCTCGGTGCGGCCGCGTTGCTGGCGTCAGCGTTCGCGCTGGTCGGCGCGGTGACCTTGCCTGCTTCGAGTCTGGCCGCGACGGGCGCTCGGCTGACGCGAACCCACCATGCGGCTCGGCTTGCGGGAGCGCGCGACCACGTCCGGTCCGAAAGGACGTTCCGCCGGTTGGGTGAGGTGGCGACGATCGGGGTCGGTCGGCTGCCGACGTCGGTCGCGGTCGATCAGCACACCGGCACGGTCTGGGTGGTCAACAGCCTCGATGGTTCGGTTTCCGAGATCAGCGAGGCTCGCCGGGCGGTGGTCGCGACGATCAAGGTCGGCTCCAGCCCGGTCGGTGTCGCAGCCGACCCGAGGACCGGCACGATCTGGGTCACTTGCCTGGGTCCGTTCGACCGGCCTGATCAGGACGACATGGTCGCGGTGATCAGCGAGGCCTCCAGGACCGTGGTGGCGAGGATCAAGGTCGGCCGGGCTCCTTTCGGAATCGCCGCTGATCCGCACACGGGCACGGTCTGGGTCGCCAACGCGAATTCCTATTCCGTTTCGGAGATCAGCGAGGCGCGCCGATCGGTGGTGGCGACGCTGCAGACCGGGAGCGACGGCGCTCCTGACAGCGTCGCGGTCGACTCGGTGCGGGGCCTGGTCTGGATCGGCAAGCTCGGCGGAGGTGTCGGCGAGATCGATGAGCCGACGAAATCGGTGGTCGCGACGCTTCGGGTCGACCCTGGCGCGAGGCGCAACGCACTCAACGCCATTGCCGTCGATCCGGAAGCTGGCACGCCGTGGGTCGCCACCGACTTTTACGACGGCAGCAGCTACCACAGTTATGCCTCGCAGTTGGATCAGGTCCATCGCAAGGTACTGGCCAGCGTGGTCGTCCCCAAGGACTCGGTGCTGGACAACGTCGCCGACGGGATCGCCGTCGACCCGGCGACCGGTACCGCGTGGGTGGCCGAGAACGGTGCGAACACGCTGACCTTGATCAGCGAGGGGAATCAGCAGGTCGCCAGGAACCTGCTCGTCGGCGGTCAGCCGGTCGCGGTGGCGGTCGACCCGGCGACCAGCACGACCTGGGTGGTCAACAACTATGACGGGTCGGTGTCGGAGTACGCCTACGGCAGCCCTGCGTTCACCACCGGGGCGCGGCTCAGCTTCCCGGCCGGCGTCAGGGGAAAGTTCGCTGTTCACACGCGTGGTTACCCGATCGCGGTCATGACCGTGCACGGCACGCTCCCGCCGGGCATGCGGTGCAGGCTCGGCAGCGGCACCGTCGTGATCAGCGGCAAGCCCGCGCTATCGGCGATCAAGCACACCTACGAGATCACTGTTTCGGCGGACAACGGCATCGGCCGCGATGGCGAGCACTACACCGTCAGCCAGCTGCTGACGATCAAGATCGACTAGATCGCTAGCTCAGCACTCAGCCGTAGCGGCCGATCGCGTCGGCCAGCCGACGCAGATGCCGGCGTCCCCAGGGATTCTGGCCGTCGGCTGAGATTACGGCCAGGTAGGCGAAGACCCGCCAGAGTTCCCGGCGTCCTGCGAAGCCGTCGTCAATCGGCTTGATCTCGCCGTAGCCGCCGAACACTTCCGCCGGAACCGGCTCGAAGTAGTCCACCAGCGCCAGGTCGACTTCCGGATGCCCGAAGTACGGACAGGCGTCGATCACGACCGCGCCGCTGGGGGTGGCCAGAAAGTTGTTCTGCTGGGCGTCGCCGTGGAGCAGGCTCGGTCGTACTTCTGGGCCGCACAGGTCGGGCAGCCGGTCAAGGATGCGTTCGATGCCGTGGGCGAGTTCGCCGGGGAGGTTGCCCGAGTCGACCGCGACCTTCAGCATTGGCCTGACCCGGCGGCCGGCGTAGAAATCGGGCCAGGTGCTGGCCGGAACCGGCCGGTTGTCCTGCGGGAACGGGCCGAAGTAGCCGTCTAGGTCGGCGAGGCCGAAATGCGTGTGATGTACCTCGTGCAACCTCGCCAGGGTGCGGCCGATCGCACGGAAGTCGTCGGGGGAGCGGTCAGTCGTGCGCTCGGGCAGTGCCTCGAACAGCAGCAGCCATCTCGTTCCTTGGGCTGCGGACGCCGGAATTTCGGCGATACCGGTGGCGACTGGGGTTGGCGTGGCCGCCGAACTCAGTTTGGTGATCAGTGCGAGCCCGGCCAGTTCGCGGGTGAACTGGACCCGGCCGTCGTCGGCCGAGGTCAGCTTGGCGAATACGCTGAACGGCTCTCCGCGCAAGATGCCGCAGGGGTGAGCGGAGCGGTCATTGAGATCGGTGAAGCCTTCGCAGGCCCACTGTCTCCCGAGATGCTCGGTGGCCGCGCGCTCGGCGGCCGCGATGATCATCGGATCCAGCAGCGGATGGGTCAATCCGTCCGCACCTCGCTCGGTCTCCAGTACCCGCTCGAGCCGGGGCGCGCGGCGCGGCGGCTCTAGAGGAACTCTAGGCGCCGAGGTTGTCGGGGAGGATGGGGCTGTGAGGGACTGGGTGGAGTGGCATCTGGCTTATCAGGATCCGGAATCGGCGCTGAGCCGGCGCCTTGAGCGGGTGAGGCAGCATCTCGCGAAGGCGATCGACGATGCTCCGGCGGGCCAGGTCAGCCTGGTGAGCTTGTGCGCCGGCCAGGGGCACGACGTGCTCGGCGTGCTGCCGGGCCATCGGCGGCGCGACGACGTCCGGGCGCTGCTGGTCGAGTTTGACCCCGGCAACGCCGGCCTCGCCCGGCGCGATGCCCAGGAGGCCGGCCTTACCCAGGTTCAGGTGCGCGAGGCGGACGCGGGTGACGTGGGCAACTACGCCGATGCGTTGCCAGCCCAGGTGCTTCTGCTTTGCGGCATCTTCGGCAACATCAGCGACGCCGAGATCGAGCGGGTGGTCCGGGCGGCACCGGCGATGTGCGCGCCGGGGGCGACCGTGATCTGGACCAGGCACCGCCGGGAACCGGACGTGACGGCACGGATCAGGTCGTGGTTCGAGGCGAGCGGCTTCGACGAGGTCGCGTTCGACGCACCGGACACCGGGGGGACACTGGTCGGCGTCGGCGTGCACCGCCTTAGCCGGCCGGGCCTGGCACCGGCGACCTTGCCGGAGGGCCAGTTGTTCGCATTCCGGACCGAGGCTGACTAGCCGGGAGACTGTCGGTGGGGCGTGGTAGGCCTAAGGCAGGGATGCAGGGATGCCGACACGCCGGCGACATCGACACGAATCCGGGCGGACGCCACGCCTGGCGCGGGCTCGCTAGCTGGGACAGTTGCTGTCGGCGAGGTCGGTGACTGGCCCGCGCGACCGAGTCTCTGGACAAGACGACTTGCGCATCGCAATGCGTTGGACCACAATATCTAGTACTTACACGGCTGTAGTTCTTCCACAGTTTGTGATCAACTAGACTGAGTGCGCAGTGGTGGTGCTTGCACGACCAGGCCCGCAGGGGGTGATCGCATGTTCTGCCCATACTGCCGGTATCCGGATAGCCGGGTTATCGATAGCCGCACAGCTGAGGACGGCGCCGCGATTCGCCGCCGCCGGTCCTGCCAGGAGTGCGGGCGGCGGTTCACTACGCAGGAGACCGTGATTCTCATGGTCGCTAAGCGCAGTGGCGCGACCGAGCCGTTCAACCGCGACAAGATCGTCCGGGGCGTTCGGCGTGCTTGCCAGGGCAGGCCGGTGACTGAGGACCAGCTCGCCATCTTGGCTCAGCGGGTCGAGGAAGTGATCAGGTCACGAGGGCTCGGTGAGGTGCCGTCGCAGGAGGTGGGCCTGGCGATTCTCGGCCCGCTCCGGCAGCTCGACGAGGTCGCGTACCTGAGATTCGCGTCCGTGTACCGGGGGTTTGAGTCGCTGGCGGATTTCGAGGCGGAAATCTCGTCGCTGCGGGCTGCGCGGGAGGCCGCTAGGGAGGCCGCGCGGGACGCCCAGTCCAAGCGGCTCGGCGGCAGCGATGACGCGACCGCTCACGGGCTCGACGAGGAGTGGCTAGCCGCCGGCGAGGTCCTGGTCCGTGGCGGCAACGGCAGCGGTCAGGGCAACGGCAATGGCAACGGCAACGGAAAAGGCACGTAGCCGCCGGTCAGCACCGGTTGGCGGTCGAAATACAACATCGCAGTCGAATGCAACATCGGAAGAGAGCCGGGTGGCTCGTGATGGAATCCGTGCGATTCCGAAGGGGGAAGGACATGGCTGAGACGCCGAGCGGGCCCTTCAAGCAAAACAGCGCTGCCACGCAGAGCAGCTCCGCAACTGCGAACGGCTCTGCGCAGAACAAGGGTGCCCGCACGGGTCTTGAGATCCGCCGTATCTACACCCGCGAGGGTGTCCATCCCTATGACGAGGTGACCTGGGAACGCCGGGACGTCGTGATGACGAACTGGCGCGACGGCTCGGTCAACTTCGAGCAGCACGGCGTGGAGTTCCCCGACTTCTGGTCGGTCAACGCGGCCAACATCGTCACGACGAAGTACTTCCGGGGTGCGGTCGGCGGCCCGCAGCGCGAGTGGAGCCTGAAGCAGCTCATCGACCGGGTCGTGAGCACGTACGCCGAGGCCGGCCGCAAGCACGGCTACTTCGCCACCGAGAAGGACGCCGAGATCTTCGATCACGAGCTGACCTACGCGCTTGTGCACCAGATCTTCAGCTTCAACTCCCCGGTCTGGTTCAACGTCGGAACCTCCTCGCCGTGGCAGGTCTCCGCGTGCTTCATCCTCGCCGTCGATGACCAGATGGAGTCGATTCTCGACTGGTACCGCGAGGAAGGACTGATCTTCAAGGGCGGCTCGGGCGCCGGCGTCAACCTGTCCAGGATCAGGTCCAGCCGGGAACTGCTCGCCTCGGGCGGCACGGCCAGCGGGCCGGTGTCGTTCATGCGCGGCGCCGACGCCTCGGCCGGGACCATCAAGTCCGGCGGCGCCACTAGGCGCGCGGCCAAGATGGTGGTGCTCGACGTCGACCACCCCGATGTCGAGGAGTTCATCGAGACCAAGGCCAAGGAAGAGGAGAAGGTCAGGGTCCTGCGCGACGCCGGATTCGACATGGACCTGGGCGGCAAGGACATCGTCAGCGTCCAGTACCAGAACGCCAACAACTCGGTCCGCGTCTCCGATGAGTTCATGCAGGCGGTCGAGCGGGACGGCGACTTCGATCTGGTCGCGCGCCAGACCGGCCTGACGCTGAAGACGATCAAGGCGAAGGACCTGTTCCGCCAGATGGCCAAGGCCGCCTGGGAGTGCGCCGACCCCGGCATCCAGTACGACGACACGATCAACGGCTGGCACACCTGCCCGGAATCGGGGCGGATTACGGCCAGCAACCCGTGCTCGGAGTACGTCCACCTGGACAACTCCTCGTGCAACCTGGCCAGCATCAACCTGCTGAAGTTCCTCCGTGAGGACGACACCTTTGATGTCGACCGGTTCAAGCGGATTACCGAGCTGGTCATCACGGCGATGGACATCTCGATCTGCTTCGCCGACTTCCCGACCGAGAAGATCGCCGTCACTACCCGCGCGTATCGTCAGCTTGGCATCGGCTACGCGAACCTCGGCGCGCTGCTGATGGCGACCGGGCACGCCTACGACTCCGACGGCGGACGGGCGATCGCGGCGGCGATCACCTCGCTGATGACCGGCACGGCCTACCGTCGCTCGGCCGAGCTGGCCAAGGTGGTCGGCCCGTACGACGGCTACGCGCGCAACGCTTCGGCCCACAAGCAGGTCATGGTCAAGCACGCGAACGCCGGCCGGGACATGGCCAAGCCCGCCGGCAGCGACGCCGCGATCCTGGCGGCGGCTAACCGGGAGTGGGACGAGTGCCTGCGGCTCGGCGAGGCGAACGGCTACCGCAACGCCCAGGCCAGCCTGCTCGCGCCGACCGGCACGATCGGCTTGATGATGGACTGCGACACCACCGGGGTCGAGCCGGACCTGGCCCTGGTCAAGTTCAAGAAGCTGGTCGGCGGCGGCTCGATGCAGATCGTCAACCAGACCGTGCCGCGCGCGCTGAAAAACCTCGGCTACCTGCCCGAGCAGGCCGAGGCGATCATCGAGCACATCTCCGAGCACGGCAACGTGATCGGCGCTCCCGGCCTCCGGCTCGAGCACTACGAGGTCTTCGACTGTGCGATGGGCGAACGCGCGATCAGCGCCATGGGCCACGTCCGGATGATGGCCGCCGTCCAGCCCGCCCTGTCGGGCGCGATCTCCAAGACGGTCAACCTGCCAGAGTCGGCAACCATCGAGGACATCGAGAAGATCTACTTCGAGGGCTGGAAGCTCGGCCTGAAGGCACTGGCGATCTACCGCGACAACTGCAAGGTCGGCCAGCCGCTGTCGGCCGCCAAGCGCAAGCCAGAAGCGGCCGCGGCCGCCGAGCCCGTCGCGGCCCCGACTGCCGCGGCTGCGGCTGCGGCCGCGGCGGTCGCCCACGACCAGCGCCCGGTGCGGCGCCGGCTGCCCAGGCAGCGGCCGGCCACGGTCACCCGGTTCTCTGTGGCCGGCTCCGAGGGCTACATGACGGCGTCGACCTACCCGGACGATGGCGTCGGCGAGGTGTTCCTCAAGCTCGGCAAGCAGGGTTCGACGCTGGCCGGCGTGATGGACGCGTTCTCGGTCGCGATCTCGGTCGGCCTGCAGTACGGGATTCCGCTTGAGTCCTACGTCGCCAAGTTCACCAACATGCGGTTCGAGCCGGCCGGCATCACCGACGACCCGGACATCAGGATGGTCAGCTCGGTGATGGACTACATCTTCCGCCGGCTCGCACTCGACCATCTGCCCCGCGACCAGCGGGCCGAGCTGGGCATCCTGTCGGTGGCCGAGCGGACGGCGGCGCTCGACGGGGGCGGCCAGGCCGCATCAAGCGACGACGTCGAGGTTGACCCGGAAGAGCTGGCCCAGTCGGCTCCTCGCGAGGAGCCGACTGCTGTCGCAAGGCCGGCCGCTAAGAAGGATCAAGACCGTCAAGGGGAACGCATTGGCGGTGGTGCTTCGTCGTCTATTCCGCGCAGTTCCACCGAGCTGATCGAGTCCCACCAGGGGCGGGTCGCCGACGCTCCGCTCTGTCTGACCTGCGGCACCAAGATGCGCCCAGCCGGCAGCTGCTACGTCTGCGAAGGCTGCGGATCCACCAGCGGCTGCAGCTAAAGACCGCGCCGGGCGCCGGCCCTATCGGGGGCCGGCGCCCGGCGCAACCAACTGCCGCTGTTCGTTTTTGGCTGCTCAGCGGGACGGGAAGGCTCGGATAGCCAGAGGCGGGCGTTGCGATCCTGCCTGAATGGTCGATCGCAGGCTGCTGATGACCTCGCGGGGCTCGGTCCTGATTCGGCGCGGGGTGAAATGCACGACGAGGATGCCGTGCGCGCTCATCTTCTCGTGGCGGGCCATGCTCTTGGTCCAGTCGCCTGGTCCGAGGTGCCACTCGCGCGAATCGACTTCGGCCGCGACCCCCGATGCCGGCCACCAGGCATCCGGCATCGCCACGGCTGCGCTGGCATTCTTCTTGTCCGGTGCACCTGGACGAAGTCGGTGCTCAATCGGATTCGGTCGTGCGGAACCAGCACGTCAACGAGGTCTGATTGAGGGACGCGGACCCCTTGCCGAGCTAAGGCAGCCCGTCCTGTAATGACGCTGCCGGTGCCTGCATGCAGGGTCGCGGCAAGTTCTCGCTGGCCGGCGGTCAGCAAGCCATTGTGGGCAAGGTAGATGCCCGGGAGGATCACGCTCCAAGGGCCGCCTGGACGCAGTCTGCTTTTGGGGGGAATTGGGCTAGGGTGCCGGGCGGGTGCCTGGGATTACTAGGCCTGACTCGTAGGCGGTTACTACGGCCTGGGTTCGGTCGCGGAGGCCGAGTTTGGCTAGGACGCGGCTGACGTGAGTCTTGACGGTCTCCTCGGTGACGACCAGGCGGCCGGCGATCTCCGGGTTGGACAGGCCCTCGGCGATGAGTATCAGCACCTCGGTCTCGCGCGGAGTCAGGCTGCCCAGCGGAGGGCCCGATTGCCTCGTCGCCTGATCGGGACGCATCCGGGCGAATTCGCTGATCAGGCGGCGAGTGACGGTCGGTGCCAGCAGGGCTTCGCCGGCCGCGATGATCCGGACCGCGTCGAAAAGCCGTTCCGCGGTCACGTCCTTGAGCAGGAAGCCGCTGGCACCGGCCCGCAACGCCTCGTAGACGTACTCGTCGAGGTCGAACGTGGTGAGGATGAGAATGCGCGGCGCGCCGGAGCCGCCGCCGGCGGTCAGCTGCCGGGTGGCTTCGATACCGTCCATGGCCGGCATGCGTACGTCCATCAGCATCACGTCGGGATGCAGTTCGCGGCTGATCCGTACCGCCTGCGCCCCGTCCTTGGCGGTGCCGACGACGGTGAAGTCGGGCTGGGTTTCCAGCAGGGCGGCGAAACCGGTGCGCACGACCTCGTGGTCGTCGGCCACGACGACCCTGATCGATGCCGACGAAGGCCCTGGGGCAGCTTCTGGTGACGCCGGGCCGGCGGTCATCCGGTCGCCTCCGCTCGTTCGCCGGCTCCGGACCGGCCGGTGAGTGGTGTGATCGCCGAGATCGCAGGCAGGCTCGCCTCGACGATGAAACCGCCGCAGGCATCCCGGCCGGTGCGCAGCGAGCCGCCCACCGCTGCCGCTCGCTCGCGCATCCCAAGCAGGCCGTGACTGGTCGCGGCGGACCCATCGGCGGACCCATCGGCAGGCAGCGCGATCGGCGGTGCGAGCGGCGGCCCTGGACCGTTGTCGCGTATGCGGACCGTGAGCTCGTGCGGGGAGTAGTGCAGTTCGACGTCGACGGCGGCGCCGGGCGCGTGCCGGCGCGAGTTGGTGAGCGCCTCCTGGATGATGCGGTAGCCGGCCAGTTCGACTCCCGGGTCCAGCTCAATCGGGGTGCCGCGCACAATGAGGCGGGTCGTCGACGCCGATGCGTCTCTGGCCTCATCGATCAGCTCGTTGAGCTGACGCAGGCTTGGCTGCGGCCGCAGATCAGCCGGATCGGCGCCGGTGTCCTCTCGCAGCACGCCGAGCAGCCGCCGCATCTCGGTCAGCGCGGAACGGGCGGTGTCGCCGATGCAGGACAGTCGTTGCGCTCCGGTCGCCGGCAGATCCGGGGTGGTGAGCCTGGCCGTCTCAGCCTGGACGGCGATCATCGAGATGTGATGCGCGACGACATCGTGCAGCTCGCGGGAGATGCGAGCACGTTCACCGCGCGCCGTGTGCTCGAGCAGCGAACCTGCGATCACCTGCCGGGCGGCACTGTGCTCTGAGGCTTGCTTTCTGGCGCGGGTCGCGATGCCGGCCCAGCCCGCGGCCTGGCCGAGAGCGGCCAGCAGCACGGCGCTGACCCGGGTCGACGAGCCGGGACTGATCAGGGCCAGCACGAGGAAGGGCGCCGCGAGCGCGGGGGCGAGCCACTGGCGCTGGCCGCTGCGCCCGAGCCGATAGAGCAGGATCAAAGCGGCGATCATCGCGGCCACGGTCAGCGTGTGGAATGCCAGCATGGACAGCAGGCACGCCGCGGTGACCACGAGCGCCGCGATCACTGGCTGGCCCCAGAGCAGGCCAAGCGGGACGGTGGCCGCGACGCTGGGCAGCATCATCGCGATCTCCAGTTCACCGGCATTGACCTGAGTGTTGATCGTCGGATTGGCGGCGGTCCAGGCGAGCGACTGCGCGGCGCCCGCCAGGGCCAGGGCCAAACTGAGCAGCGCCGGAGCATGCGGAATCGCCGCGATCCGCCGCAGGTGGGCGGCCGGCGATTGCCAATGCTTCACGCGGCCCACGCTAAGTCATTGTCGTCGCTGGTCGCGGTGCTCGCGTCCCTCGGCAAGGCAATTCTTCATCCCTCTGCTGGGGGACGCCCGGCGCAATGTGATCCCTGCCTCAAGCGACAGCGAAGACCGCGCTGCAGCGTGACGCTAACCGGGGGTCACTTTGCCTAATCTGCAACGCATGAACGCGATGATTGAATGCATCGGGCTGCGCAAGAGTTTCGGGCCTACCGTGGCACTGGATGACCTGTCGTTCAACGTCATGGCCGGACAAGTCACCGGCTTCGTCGGGCCGAATGGCGCCGGCAAGTCGACCACCATGCGAGTCATCCTCGGCCTGGACTCGGCCGATCAGGGCCGCGCGTTGATCTCGGGTCGGCCATACAAAACGCTGCGTCATCCGATGAACCAGGTCGGCGCCCTTCTCGACGCCAGCGCGCTGCAGCCGGGACGAAGCGGCCGTAACCACTTGCTCTGGCTGGCGCATTCCCAAGGGCTGTCCGCCCGGCGGGTCGATGAGGTAATCCGCCAGTCCGGGCTGGAGAAGGCGGCCAAACGGAATGCTGGCGGCTACTCGCTCGGCATGCGCCAGAGGCTTGGCCTTGCCGCCGCCATGCTCGGCGACCCGCCGGTCCTGATCCTGGACGAGCCTTTCAACGGACTGGACCCCGAGGGCATCGTCTGGATCCGCGGCTATCTTGCCTCCCTCGCGGCGGAGGGCCGGGCCGTGCTGGTGTCCAGCCACCTGATGAGCGAACTGCAGGACACCGCCGACCACCTGGTAGTCATCGGCCGGGGCCAGGTCATCGCCGACACTAGCGTTCGGGAACTTCTGGCGGCGGCATCCGGCGACCGGGTCCGGCTGCGCACGGCGGCGCGATCCGATGCGATGGCGGTGCTGGCCGGAGCGGGCGGGACGGTAGCGGCCGTCGACCGCGACCTGCTCACGGTGTACGGGCTGTCGCCCGACCGCGTCGTGGCCCTGCTCGGGGCGAACTCGGTGCCGTTCTCCGAGGTCTCGGCGCATCAGGCCTCGCTCGAGGAGGCCTACATGGAGTTGACCAGGGGCTCGGTCGAATACCGCGCCGCGGCACCGGAGGTGGCGAAGTGAACGCCAAGGCGCCGGACACCATGGGCGAGCCGACGATCACGCCTTACCAGTCGAGCCAGCCCGTCGGCAATGACGGCTTCGGCCAGTTGCTGCGGTCGGAATGGATCAAGTTCCGCACGATCCGCGGCTGGGTGATCGCGATGATCGCGGCCGCGATCTTGGTCGGACTGCCGATCGTGACCCTCGGCAATACGGCGAAGGACAACAACTCGATCCCGAACCAGCCAATCGGGCCGAACGGGCTCGCGGTGGTCGATTCGTTCTACTTCCAGCACCGCCCCATCGGTGTTGATGCCACCATCACCGCGCGCGTCACCGCGCTGACCGGGCACACGTTGCTGCCCCCCAATAAAGGAGCCTTCAAACCGCCCGGAGCTGCCCGGCCGCAACCTTGGGCCAAGGCGGGAATCATCGTCAAAGCCAGCACCGAGCCCGGTTCGGCCTACGCCGCGATCCTGGTCACGGCCGATCACGGCGTGCGCTTTCAGTACGACTTCACCCACGACGTCGCGGGCTTGAGCGGCACGGCCTCGGCGGCCGCGCCGCGATGGATCCGGCTGACCAGGGCCGGTGACCTGATCACCGGCTACGACTCGGTCAATGGCCGGACCTGGTCCACGGTCGGGACGGTGCGCCTGCACGGCCTGCCCGCGACTTCGCAGGCGGGGCCCTTCGTGGCGTCGCCGACGGAGTACTACTCCGGTCAGCAGTTCGCAAACAATGACGGCCAGCCGTTCACGACCATCGCCACGGCGAAATTCGACCGCGTAGCCCTGACCGGTGCGGCCCCTGGCGGCAGTTGGCGTGACACGCAGGTCGGTGCCGGCCAGGTCGGGCCGCTCTGCGGGGCTCAAACCGGACTGTCATGCGGTGCGCAGGCCAAGAAGAATCATGATGTGCCGGGCAGCGCGAGCGGTTCGGGCGGTGCGGTCACGCTGTCAGGGGCCGGCGACATCGCACCGTACCTGGCGATCGTCGACCCGATCGGGCTCAGCTACAAGGGCTCGCTCATCGGGCTGATCGTGGTGATCGCGCTGGCGGCGCTGTTCATCACCTCAGAGTATCGGCGCGGCATGATCAGGACCACGTTCACGGCCAGTCCGAGGCGCGGCCGGATACT